>NZ_LXEN01000094.1 GCF_001654855.1 Proteus myxofaciens ATCC 19692 | reverse complement strand
GATAAAAAAAATACATTAGGATATTGTGTTAGCTATAACGTTGAAAGAACAATCGATGGTAAAGTCAAATCAGAAGAAAAAGATAAAAATAACTTTATCTATGTTGATAAAAATAAACCATTATCAATCTTTACAGGTAGTGAAGACTTTATAAAAGATGTTTGTGGAGATAGTTTTTACAATAAATATAAAAAAAATAATAAATAAAATATAATAAATGAGTATTTAGGCAATTATAGATATTGTTCTAAATACTCATCAAACACTTGTAGGTATCTTTTCGGTTAAAAATAAATGTTTTAATCGATGTATAGCAATCTAACTCTTACTTATTTCCATGCGTAATTTTACTCTATTTCATATAATCATTCGTAATTTCTAAATCACAAGAAATCACAGAGTAGTAATCACTGCCACAATGACAACAATAGAGCACCAATCGCTCATTCTCTAATTATGTCTAAATAGGTTTAATTCTTAAATACTATGCGCTTTTATCACGAATAATATTAGAACAGTTTTAATCTTAGAAACGAACCTTATTGACTTCAAAAATATCAAAATTTAAAAATAGCCAGTCTGTTTACTTATTAAAACCAAGCATTGTATCAAGGACTTTATCATCAATATAGAAATTAAAATCATAGCGTTGTCTATCAATATTATGACTAAATAACGTAATATCAGATTATTATATTTCTTCACAATCCTACCATTTTAAAATTAATATTATTATATTTAAATTATCTAAAAAATAACTTTATTAATAAATATTATAAGTCGACAAATTTAAAATTTTCATTTAGTGTTTTTAATTTAATGTATCTATATCTTAGAATAATTTTTCATATAAGGAATATTATGAAAGAAACAAAACATTATATTATTAATGAAATGTCTTCTTTTAAATCTCCATATTATGCAGATATCACATCAGAAAACCACCTTATAGATTCTATTAAAAATAAAAATTTAATAGTACCCAATATATTAGGAGAATAAAATGAAGATACTTAATAAATTAATAGTTACTTTACTATTTATTATCAATCCTATTTTGGTAGAAGCTTATCCAATAGTCAAAGATGCACAATTAGTTCCCGGATATAACGGTTTAGAATTACGTTATGACCAAAGATTACCACTTATTGCACCCTATCCTAGAATTGCTGAAGATGTGTACCCTTTAATAAAAAAAGCAGAGAAAAGTAGTAATGCTAACGATACCTATCTTATTGCATCTATTTTTTTTAAAGGATGCTCAAAAAATATTGATGATAATGATAAAGCACAATGTGTAGTATCTAATTATTTCTTAGATAAGACATTAAAACTAGATAAAAATCATGGATTAGCTTTATTTTATCAAGGTGTTATTTTAGAAAATGGTTACGGTATTGAAAAAGATATTGATAAAGCAATTCAAAACTATGACAAAACATGTCGAATAAAAGGGAATCGTATTATTTCAGCTTGTGACGCTCTTTTTTTGATTTATTTACATGGCGAAAGAGGAGTGACTCAAGATATTAATAAAGCAAAAGAATATGCTCAATGGGCGGCAGATAATGGCGATAAAGAATATAAAGGATATATCACTAATTGGCATTATATACTTTTCTCTCTCGATCAAAGAAAAAAAATAAAACAATGTAAAGAAAATGGAACTCATGTTTCTCTCTGTATTCAACAGAGCAACAAAGAACATATAGAATATAACGAAAAATATCTGATGAAAAATAAATAACTCATAAAAAAACCAGTCAACTTACGTTAACTGGCTTATATTTTTATCGCTAACTCAATATAAAATTAAGTTAATCGCATAATCTCTTATTGGTTATGAGAGCTACTACGACGACGTGGTGTACCTTCGCTGTTGCCACGACCACGGAAGTTACCGCGCTCGCCACGTTCACCATTACCACGACGTTGTGCTTGATCACCGCTAGAATTACGACGACCACCTTGTGGTTGACCATCACGGCGACTGTTGTTACGGCGCTCACGGTAAGGCTGAGCATCACCCACTAATTGCATATTCAGTGGTTTGTTCATAATGCGAGTACGTGTGAAGTGGCCTAATAAATCACCTGGCATACCTTTTGGTAATTCGATAGTTGAGTGTGAACCATACAACTTGATATTACCAATGTAACGACTGCTGATATCACCTTCATTTGCAATCGCACCAACGATATGACGAACTTCAACACCATCATCACGACCCACTTCAATGCGGTATAAATCCATTTCACCTGCATCACGACGTTCACGACGTGGAGAACGTTCACGATCATTATCACGACGACGATCATCACGATCGTTAAATTCGCGACGAGGACGACGAACAGGATCGGGTGGTAAAATCAGAGCGCGTTCACCTTGTGCCATTTTTAATAATACGGCAGCGAGTGTTTCCATATCTAATGCTTCATCACCTTGTGGTGCAAGCTTAGGTAATAGAGCGCGGTATTGATCTAAATTGCTGGTTTCTAACTGTTGAGCTATTTGTTGTGCAAATTTTTCTTGACGACGTTGGCTGATAAGTTCTGCATTTGGCAGTTCTACTTCAGGAATAGTCATCTTCATTGTACGTTCGATATTACGCAGTAAACGGCGTTCACGGTTATCAACGAATAAAATTGCACGACCAGCACGACCAGCACGGCCTGTACGACCAATACGGTGAACATAAGATTCTGAATCCATAGGGATATCATAGTTCACAACAAGGCTGATACGATCAACATCAAGGCCACGAGCAGCAACATCTGTTGCGATAAGAATGTCTAAACGACCATTTTTTAAACGCTCTAGTGTTTGCTCACGCAATGATTGGTTCATATCACCATTTAGCGCAGCACTGTTATAGCCATTACGCTCTAACGCTTCTGCAACTTCTAATGTTGCATTTTTAGTCCGTACGAAAATGATAGCAGCATCAAAATCTTCAGCTTCAAGGAAACGAATTAAAGCTTCGTTTTTACGTGCGCCGAATGTCATCCAATAACTTTGGCTGATATCAGGGCGAGTTGTAATACTGCTTTGAATACGTACTTCTTTAGGATCATTCATAAAGCGACGTGTAATACGGCGAATCGCTTCTGGCATTGTTGCAGAGAATAACGCTGTTTGGTGTTCTGCTGGGATTTTACTTAAGATATTTTCAACATCTTCAATAAAGCCCATACGTAACATTTCATCAGCTTCATCTAATACTAAGCCTTTTAATTTAGATAAATCTAACGTACCACGGTTTAAGTGATCTAATAGACGACCAGGTGTACCTACAACAACTTGAGGTCCTTGGCGTAAAGCACGTAATTGAACGTCATAGCGCTGTCCACCATAGAGAGCAACAACATTCACTTTTGGTAAATGTTTAGAAAAATCTTCAATTGCTACAGCAACCTGAACTGCGAGTTCACGAGTCGGTGCTAAAACTAAAATTTGTGGCGCTTTTAATGATTCATCAAGATTGTGTAACAAAGGTAGGCTAAATGCAGCAGTTTTACCACTACCGGTCTGTGCCATACCTAAAACATCATTACCGTTTAAAAGAAAAGGAATACATTGTTGCTGAATTGGAGAAGGCTTCTCGTAGCCTAAATCATTCAGTGCAGTCAAAATTGGTGCTGATAAACCTAGATCAGCAAAAGTCATATCGGTTTCAGTACTCATGTCACTGTGCCTCATTTATTATGGCAGCCAGTTGACATAACGTACCGCATGGTTTGTCGGTCTTTATCATCTAAAATGTGAACTGGCTCAAATTATGTTATTAAACGAACAAACAAGCCCTCATCTTTGATAGATGATGGCTTAAAAACTTATAAGAGAAATGTTCGTCAGCTATTGCTGGTCCGATTCTGCTAGGTCTTCTTGTTGGCCTAACAGTGCTAATTCCAACAATGCGTAGCGGTGCTCAACAAAGTTATGTGCGTTGTTGGCAACCGTCAGCTTGAATAACGCTGTTGCGCTATCCGTATCCCCCAGACTTAGGTAATATTTACCTAAATAGAAGTTAGTTTCACTGAGATGCTCAGCGAGCGAAGTGTTATCGGTTGAAGCTTCACGTAGTCTCGACATGAGTGTTTTTTCACTAATATCACCTAAGTAAAACTCAACTATATTCCATCCCCATTGCCCTGTTTTGTTCGCTTTTTGGTAACGCTGATTCAGCTGTTGTTTTGCTGTTTCAGGATTTATCTCTTTTTCAACAAGATATAACCAAAGCGAACGAATAGGGTCATTTGGATCGACCTGATAAAACGCCTGCAGATCATCCTGCGCCAATTTTAATCGTTCACCGTAGTATAAAGCGATACCACGATTAAAACGCGCATTATTGTAAGTTGGATCAAGCTCTAAAACAGAATCAAACGCTTCATAAGCAGCATCGTAATTCACTGCTTGCGTAAAATAGATACCTAGAAAATTAAAAATTTCTAGCATATCTGGTCTTATCGATAGCGCCATTGAAAAATCATTACGCGCTAATGCTCGTAAACCTAGACTATCATACAGCACACCACGCTCATATAAAAGCTGTGCATATTCATCTTCAGTTAATGAGCGACTCGCAAGAATTTGCTCTATACGAGCCAGTATTACTTCTTGTTGTAGAGAAGGCTGTAATGGAGTTGCAAAAATCGCATTCTGACGCCATTCAGGACTAGAGCTGCATCCAGAAATGAAGATGAAAACAGCAATAGAACAACTGCGCAGAAATGTTTTCATTTCTCACTCCCAAGTCAGACTCTTTCAACAAAAAGCATTTAATGACATCCTAATTGTCAAACCAAAATAAGTCTCTACCGATATCTATCTAGATACCGGTAGTAGAATATCATTAATTAGCTGAATCTTCAGAAGAAGTTTCAGTAACTTCTTGCTGAGGTGCTTGCGCTTCTTTCATGCTCAAGCGAATACGACCTTGACGGTCAATTTCCAGCACTTTAACTGGTACTTCTTGGCCCATAGTCAGATAATCACTCACTTTCTCAACGCGTTTGTCTGCGATTTGAGAAATATGAACCAGCCCTTCTTTACCACCGCCGATGGCAACGAAAGCACCAAAATCAACAATACGAGTGACTTTACCATTATAGATGCGGCCAACTTCGACTTCTGCAGTGATCTCTTCGATACGAGCAATAGCAAGTTTCGCCTGATCACCACTAGTTGCTGCAATTTTAACAGTACCGTCATCTTCAATTTCAATCGTTGTACCAGTTTCTTCTGTTAATGCACGAATAACAGAACCACCTTTACCGATGACATCTTTGATTTTATCTGGACTAATTTTGATAGTGTGAATGCGTGGGGCAAACTCAGAAATATCAGCACGAGGTTTGCTAATCGCTTCTTCCATAACACCTAAAATATGCAGACGTGCGCTTTTCGCTTGGTTAAGTGCAACTTGCATGATTTCACGTGTGATACCTTCGATTTTGATATCCATTTGCAGTGCGCTAACACCGTTATGGCTACCCGCTACTTTAAAGTCCATATCACCTAGATGATCTTCATCACCCAGAATATCAGAAAGAACAACAAAGTTGTCACCTTCTTTAACTAAACCCATTGCAATACCAGCAACAGATTCTTTAATTGGAACACCCGCATCCATAAGCGCTAATGAAGCACCACATACTGACGCCATTGAAGATGAACCATTTGATTCTGTAATTTCAGAAACAACACGTACAGTGTAAGGGAATTCTTCAATTGTTGGCATTACCGCTAATACACCACGTTTTGCTAAACGACCATGGCCGATTTCGCGACGCTTTGGTGATCCCATCATTCCAGTTTCACCTACTGAATATGGAGGGAAGTTATAGTGCAGCAAGAAAGTATCAGTATGCTCACCCATGATGTCATCAATAGTTTGAGCATCACGTGCAGTACCTAATGTTGCAGTGACTAATGCTTGTGTTTCACCACGTGTAAACAGTGCAGAACCATGTGTACGAGGTAATAAACCCGTACGAATGTCCAAGGCACGAACCATATCTTTTTCACGACCATCGATACGAGGCTCACCCGCAAGAACACGAGCACGAACGATATCTTTCTCTAAACCAGAGAAAATATCATTAATTTCGCCTTCGTCTAAAGCCTCATCTTCTGCTAATAATGTGCTAACAACGTCATCACGAATAGCATCGATTTGCTCATAACGTTCTTGTTTTTCTGTAATACGATAAGCATCACCGATACGTGTTTGCGCTAATTGTGCAATACGGTCATGTAAAGCTTGGTTGATGGCTTCAGGCGCCCAATCCCACTTCTCTTTACCAACTTCAGCAACGAGTGCATTGATGTTTTCAATCACAATTTGTTGTTGGTCATGACCAAAAACAACTGCGCCAAGCATTTGTTCTTCTGACAATAAATCAGCTTCTGATTCAACCATCAGAACCGCACCAGATGTACCTGCAACAACTAAGTCTAATTGGCTAATTTTCAGTTCATCAACTGTTGGATTTAACACGTATTGACCATCAACAAAGCCAACACGAGCAGCACCAATAGGACCATTAAATGGTACACCTGACAACGCTAATACCGCTGAAGCACCGATCATCGCAACGATATCTGGATTAACTTGTGGGTTAACAGAAACAACAGTTGCAACGATTTGAACTTCGTTTAAGAAACCTTCAGGGAATAATGGACGTAATGGGCGGTCAATTAGACGCGCAATTAACGTTTCACCTTCACCAGGACGACCTTCACGACGGAAGAAACTTCCTGGGATACGACCAGCAGCATAAGAACGCTCTTGGTAGTTAACAGTTAATGGGAAGAAATCTTGCCCAGCTTTCATTTTTTTCTTAGCAACAACGGTAACAAAAACAGCAGTGCCATCCATGTCAACCATTACCGCAGCAGTAGCTTGGCGAGCCATCATTCCTGTTTCAATCGAAACGGTATGTTGGCCATATTGAAACTTACGAACTGTAGGATTCAGCAAAATAATATCCTTTATTTTTTTGGTCGCTCTATTTTTTAGCGACGATAAATAATTTTCTCCGCTACGTCCCCTCGCGACTAATGAAAACATTTAGCTTATTTTATAAAGTGTTAAATGCTTTCATTAGCCGCGCGAATTGTCGTAACTAGAGACTAAATAACAATCACCACATTAAAACATAACGACTAATATTAAAAATAGCAATTTCTTACTTGTCTATCTTGTAGACTAGTAGAAAAGGGGCCAACAGGCCCCTTTCCACTGAAACTCGCTTAATTAGCGACGCAGACCTAAACGTTCGATCAGTGCAGAATAACGAGCAACATCTTTACGTTTCAGGTAGTCTAGCAGATTACGACGGCTAGAAACTTTACGCAGCAGACCACGACGGCTGTGGTGATCTTTCTTGTGCTCTGAAAAGTGACCTTGCAGGTGGTTGATTTCTGCTGTTAACAGTGCAACCTGAACTTCGCTAGAGCCGGTATCGTTAGGACCACGACCGAATTCAGCAACGATTTTCGCTTTCGCTTCAGTACTTAGAGACATAATAAACTCCAAAATGATTTAAAATTTTCAGATAGCCAATCTCTAATTCAGCTATCCAACGCAGCCACCTAAACAGATAGCCGCATTATTCTACGCTCCAAACACACTTAGCGCAAGAATTGCTATTAAGTGTTATTTTGGGCGCTATAATCAACAACCAGTCTTTTAGGAGCAACTAACCCATCTTTGATGGTAGCAAGGCCAATAAAAGTGTCTTCCTCACCTTCTGTTACTCTGAGCCATTCACCTTCATTAATTTGATGATTAACTCTAACAGGTTGCCCTAATTTCAGGTAGCTTGCGATAACACTCGTTAAATTAACTACTGGGAAGTGTGCAACCGCCGTATCCATAGGTAATAATAGCGCATCAAGCGAAATAAATGGATCTTCTTCTTGCAATTGTGCGTGTTCAATCATTGTTTTTAGTTGCTCAAGCGTGACCATTTTTTCTTTAGGGTAATCTGCAACTTCTAATCGACGTAAAAAAATAACATGTGCACCACAATGTAGTTTCTCACCAAGATCATCAATGATTGTGCGGATATAGGTTCCTTTTGAGCAATGGATCTCAAGCTCTAATTCATCGCCTTCCCAGCGAATAAATTGTAATTCATAGACAGTAATAGGTCTTGCTTCGCGCTCAACCTCAATGCCTTTTCTTGCATATTCATATAGCGGCTTACCTTGATGTTTTAATGCAGAATACATTGAAGGGACTTGCAATGTTTCTCCGCGAAAACTCTCTAAGGCGTCATCTAAAGCTTGCTGTGAAAATATAACAGGACGTTCTTGTATAACTTCACCATGTGCATCAGACGTATCTGTTCTTTGACCTAAACGCGCAATCACACGATAACGCTTATCTGAATCCAATAAAAACTGCGAGAATTTAGTCGCTTCACCTAAACAAATAGGAAGCATACCTGTCGCTAAAGGATCTAATGCGCCCGTATGTCCTGCTTTACTGGCATTGAACATACGGCGAACTTTTTGTAATGCATCATTAGAGGAAATATCTTGGGGTTTATCGAGTAACAATACACCGTTAATCTCACGCCCCTTACGGCGACGCCCCATTATTCGTCCTCTTTATGGCGACGCTTTTCATCATCTTTAACAACATTAGACACAAGGTTAGACATACGCATACCTTCAACTAATGAATTGTCATATGCAAATGTTAATTCAGGAACAACTCGTAAACGCATCGCTTTGCCTAATAAAGAACGAATAAAGCCGGCAGCTTCATTTAACGCTTTAAGACCATTCTCAACACGCTCTTCATCACTTTCTTCACCATGAGATAGGTTTAAGAAAGTCACAAACACTTTTGCATAAGCAAGGTCACGAGAAATTTCAACACCCGATACCGTTGCCATTCCAATACGAGGATCTTTCACTTCACGTTGTAAAATGATGGCGATTTCTTTTTGCATTTCCTGAGAAACACGTTGAGCACGGCTAAAATCTCTTGCCATTTTATCTCTCCCTGACAATAAGGCTTCTCCCTATTGCCACTGTTAATTTAATTCAAACCTAAAAATCTGATATCTAAAGAGTATACATAACATCACATTTAACAACTGCTTTCTGTTAATTATCTTTAGAACATAAAATTTTCTTTGTGACTATTTTACCTTGTTCTATCGCTTTCATAAATTGAAGAAAGCAAATCTATTTCGGTTATGTTGAAAAAGGAGATTAAAATAAAGGAGGATAGAACAAAGAAAGGAATAAAAAGGGAGCCACTAAGCTCCCCTTTCAAACTAAACGTATCTAATTTAAGAAATAGAACGTTTGATTTCGATAATTTGGAAGACTTCAATCATATCGCCAACACGGACATCGTTGTAATTTTTTACACCGATACCACATTCCATACCATTACGGACTTCGTTGACGTCATCTTTAAAGCGACGCAGAGATTCAAGTTCACCTTCGTAAATAACCACGTTGTCACGTAGAACACGAATTGGATTATTACGTTTGATATTACCTTCAACCACCATACAACCTGCGACTGCACCAAATTTAGGCGATTTAAACACATCACGAACTTCTGCAAGTCCCATGATTTCTTGTTTATATTCAGGCTCTAACATACCGCTCATTGCCAGTTTGATCTCATCAATCAGACTATAAATAACGGAATAGTAACGTAAATCAACGCTTTCTTGTTCAATAATACGACGCGCAGATGCATCAGCACGAACGTTGAAACCAAGAATGATAGCATTAGAAGCGGCTGCTAATGTTGCATCTGTTTCAGTGATACCACCAACACCTGAACCAATGATTTTTAGTTTAACTTCATCAGTGGAGAGTTTAGCTAATGCATCAGTAATTGCTTCACATGTACCTTGAACATCAGTTTTCAGTACAATGTTCAATTCAGAAACTTTACCTTCTTCCATGTTAGCAAACATGTTTTCCAGTTTAGATTTCTGTTGACGAGCCAGTTTCACTTCACGGAATTTACCTTGACGGTATAATGCTACTTCACGTGCTTTTTTCTCATCACGAACAACAGTAGCTTCATCACCCGCAGAAGGTACGTTAGATAAACCTAAAATTTCAACCGGCATTGAAGGACCCGCTGATTGAACTTCTTGGCCTAATTCATTACGCATTGCACGAATACGTCCGTATTCGAAACCACACAGAACGATATCACCTTTATTCAAGGTACCTTCACGAACAAGGATAGTTGCGACAGGACCACGACCTTTATCAAGGTAAGATTCAATAACCGCACCACTTGCCATGCCTTCTTTCACTGCTTTCAGTTCAAGAACTTCAGCTTGTAATAAGATAGCATCAAGTAATTCATCAATACCTAAACCTTGTTTTGCTGATACATGGATAAACTGAGTCTCACCACCCCAATCTTCAGGCAAGATGCCATATTGAGATAGCTCAGTTTTAACACGATCAGGATCAGCTTCGTGTTTATCAATTTTGTTCACAGCAACAACAACAGGAACGTTTGCTGCTTTTGCGTGTTGAACCGCTTCGATAGTCTGAGGCATCACACCATCATCCGCAGCTACAACGAGCACAACAATATCAGTGACTTGAGCACCACGAGCACGCATTGATGTAAATGCAGCGTGACCTGGGGTATCTAAGAAGGTGATTTCACCTTTGTCCGTTTTAACGTGGTAAGCACCGATATGCTGAGTAATACCACCCGCTTCACCTGATGCTACTTTCGTTGAACGAATGTAATCGAGTAATGAGGTTTTACCGTGGTCAACGTGACCCATGATGGTAACAACTGGCGCACGAGATACTGCCATTTCATCGCTAGTATCACGGTCATTCATTACTTGTTCTTCTAACTCGTTTTCACGACGTAAGATAACTTTATGACCCATTTCTTCAGCAACAAGCTGTGCTGTTTCTTGATCTAAAACCTGATTAATGGTTGCCATCGCACCCATTTTCATCATGGTCTTAATAACTTCAGAGCCTTTAACTGCCATTTTGTTAGCAAGGTCAGCAACAGAAATAGTTTCACCAATAACCACATCACGGTTTACCGCAACGGCTGGTTTATTAAAACCTTGCTGTAATGTGCTGTTTTTACGGCCTTTACCTTTTTTGTTACTGCGACCAGCAGCACGTGCTTCTTCACGATCTGCTTTTTCAGAATGGCGATTATTTTTCTTAGGACGAGGGGCTTTTGCAGGGCGACTACGTCCACGTCCACCTTCTACTTCAGCATCACTTTCATCTTCAGCATCACGAGCATAACGAGATGTTGTTACATGATAGTCTGAACCTTCTGTTTCAGTTTTAGGCTCTGCAGTCCATTTTTCCGCATTTTCTTCCGCTAAGAGGCGTGCTTTTTCTGCTGCAACACGAGCTTCTTCTTCGGCTTTAAGACGCTGAGTTTCTTCGGTTTTGCGTTTCAGTTCAGCTTGTTCAGCATGACGACGTGCTTTATCCTGATCTGCTTTATCAGCTTTTGGTTTCTCGTTTTGTTTCACTTTATCTTTTTCCGCTGCTTCGCGCTTAGCTAATTCCGCTGCTTCACGTTTTGCTTCTTCAGCTTCACGTTTCGCTTTTTCTTCGGCTTGTTTCTTAGCCGCTTCTTCAGCTTCACGTTTTGCTTTTGCTTCAGCTTCGCGCTGTGCTTTCTCTTGTGCTTCGCGCTGTGCTTTTTCTTCTGCCTCGCGATGCGCCTTTTCTTCCGCTTCACGCTGAGCTTGCTCTTCCGCTTTTGCTTCAACAGCATCACGGTTCACATAAGTGCGTTTTTTGCGGACTTCGATGGCTACTGATTTACTTTTGCCACCTGTACCAGGAACACTTAACGTACTACGTACTTTACGTTGTAACGTTAATTTTTCTGGTTGGCTAGTTGAGACGTCTTTATCACGATTCAACCAAGCCAGTAAGGTTTCTTTCTCTTGTTGGGAGACAGAATCAGAGACGGTCTTCTTAATACCGGCATCAGCAAACTGCTGTACCAAACGTTCAACCGGTGTCTGAATCTCTTCTGCCAGTGATTTTACTGTTTCATCTGTCATTCTGTTCCTTCCTGCTCAGTTGTTACGCATCATTCCCAAACCAGCAGATATTACGTGCGGCCATAATGAGTTCGCCTGCGCGCTCACTACTTAAACCTTCAATATCAGTTAGGTCGTCGATACCCTGTTCGGCAAGATCTTCCAGTGTGCAGATACCACGGGCAGCTAGATCAAATGCTAAAGAGCGCTCCAAGCCTTCGAGAGCTAATAAGTCCTCAGCTGGCTGGTTATCGCCAAGACTCTCTTTTTGAGCTAATTCAATTGTCGTTAAGGCAGCTTTTGCTCTATCACGTAGAGCTTCAACGGTATCTTCATCTAACCCGTCGATCGCTAACAGTTCGTCAATTGGTACATAAACTAACTCTTCAAGGGTAGAGAAACCTTCTTCAACTAAAACAGTTGCGAAGTCTTCATCAATGTCGAGATGCTTAGTAAATATTTCAATGGCTGCGTTTGCTTCCGCCTGATGCTTGGCATTCAGTTCATCTGCAGTCATGACGTTTAATTCCCATTTGTCATCACCACGATGTTTTTTCAGTAATTGTGCGGCTAAGCGTACATTCTGACCATTTCGGCCAATTGCTTGAGCCAGATTACTGCTTTCAACTGCCACATCCATTGTGCATTTATCTTCATCAACAACAATAGAAGCAACATCTGCCGGAGCCATTGCATTAATTACGAATTGTGCAGGATTATCATCCCACAATACAATGTCAATTCGCTCGCCGCCCAATTCACTGGAAACGGCTTGTACACGTGCGCCACGCATACCAACACAAGCACCGACTGGGTCGATACGTTTATCGTTGGTTTTTACAGCGATTTTAGCACGAGAACCTGGATCACGCGCTGCTGCTTTAATTTCAATGATCTCTTCGCCAATTTCTGGCACTTCAATGCGGAATAGTTCAACCAACATTTCAGGACGAGAACGAGTGACAAAAAGCTGAGCACCACGTGTTTCAGTACGTACATCATATAAAACACCGCGTAAACGGTCACCAGGGCGGAAGTTTTCACGTGGTAACATGTCTTCACGTAAAATAACCGCTTCTGCATTATTACCTAAATCTAAGGTGATATTATCGCGGTTCACTTTCTTCACAACACCTGTGATGATTTCACCAAGTTGTTCACGAAATTGGTCAACAACCATTGCTCTTTCAGCTTCACGTACTTTTTGTACGATAACTTGTTTAGCAGTTTGTGTTGTAATTCGGTCAAAAGTGACTGATTCAATTTGATCTTCGATGAAGCCACCTAAGTCAATTTCAGGCTCTTCATATTTTGCAGCGTCAAGAGTGATTTCGCGAGTAGGTTGAGTCACTTCCTCAACCACAAGCCAACGGCGGAAAGTATCAAAATCTCCCGTCTTACGATCGATGCTAACGCGAACATCTATCTCTTGCTCATATTTTTTCTTAGTTGCTGTCGCTAGTGCAATTTCCAGTGCCTCGAAAATCTTTTCACGAGGAAGAGATTTTTCATTAGAGACCGCTTCCACAACAGCCAGAATCTCTTTGTTCATCCTAGTTGCCTCTTCAAAACTCAAAAGTGGGGTACCAGGTTAGCTTTCTGGATGTTGCTCAGTGCGAACACTTCGTCTTTACCATCCACAGTAACCGTGATCATTTCGCCATCGACAGACTTAATAGTGCCCTGCCATTTGCGGCGGTTTTGCATTGCAATTCGCAATACGACAGCGACTTCTTCGCCGACAAATTGCTCATAATGCGTTGTAGTGAATAAAGGTCGTTCTAAACCAGGAGATGAAACCTCAAGGTTATAAAATGTTTGAATTGGATCTTCAACATCCAGCACAGCACTCACTTGGTGGCTAACATCAGCACAATCATCAACAGTGATACCTTCTTCACTATCAATATAGATACGCAATGTTGATACTCGACCACGAATAAACTCAAGACCAACAAATTCAAAGCCTAATGCTTCTACTGGTGCTGAAACCATCGCTGTTAATTTTTGCTCTAATGTGGACAAACCCACCCCCAAGGCATAAAAAAAGGGCCTATAGCCCAGTATTCTATTCTCTAATAACAAAAAACCCCGAAATTCGGGGCTTTATGCAACTGGACCCTGTAACTTGCCGTTCGAGGTAACCGCTTCTTACGGCACATTCCACTCAGGATCATAATCGATATTCAAGATGATTAATGAGAAAAGTGCTGTATTGTTAGAAGTGGTTGCGGGGGCTGGATTTGAACCAACGACCTTCGGGTTATGAGCCCGACGAGCTACCAAACTGCTCCACCCCGCGTTCGAAAAACGTGGCAAATTTTACGCTGATAACAAGCAAAACGCAAGCTATCTGGAATAATGGTGCCGAGAACGGGACTTGAACCCGTACGCCCGTTTTGTAGGCACTACCACCTCAAGGTAGCGTGTATACCAATTTCACCACCTCGGCACATTAATGAGACTGTTATTATATCTAAATTAACAATCTCATTTAAACTTTACTAACTTACTGAGGAATATCTGTATTATTTGTTGGCGCTACAGGCGGAGCTGATTGTTCAGCTTTTTTTGCTTCTTCTGTAGTCTGCTCGATAGACATCCACTTACTGTCTTCACGTGCAGATTTATTAGCACTTAAATTACCTAAAATTAGGCAAAGGATAATAAATACTGCTGCTAAAACAGCGGTCATACGGGTCATAAAGTTTGCTGAACCGCCTGAACCAAATACCGTACCGGAAGCACCTGCACCAAAAGAAGCGCCCATATCAGCACCTTTACCCTGCTGTAACAGGATCAGACCAACCAGCCCCGTTGCGGCAATGATAAGAATAACAATGAGTGCTGTATACATTTGCGTTACCTATTCTATGGAACTTATCGCGTTTACGATAACCTTCGATTGCTTCACCCGCTATAGTTCAACGACCTTACTAAGCGGGTGTGAATACTAACCAAACCTGAACTGACAAGCAAGGTTATTTTTCTATAAAGTGATTGATTGAAGAAAAAAACAGCAATTAACCAACATGCTTTACAGCGTCTGCAATTCGATTTGCCATCGCAGTCACTTGCTCTTCATTTTCGCCTTCAACCATTACTCTAATTAATGGTTCTGTACCCGATTTACGCAAGAGTACTCGACCTTTGCCAGCAAGCTCTTCTTCAACCGCTTTAGCGACTTGCTGAACTTGTGCTGATTGTAATGGATCAGTATCACCTGTAAAGCGAACATTAACCAAAATTTGTGGTAATAGTTTCATACCACTACACAAATCATGCAAACTCATATGGTTACGAACCATAGCACTTAATACTTGTAAGCCTGCAACAATACCGTCACCCGTTGTCGTTTTATCAAGTAAAATAATGTGCCCTGAGTTTTCAGCACCTAAACGCCATCCTTTTTCTTGTAATTTTTCTAACACATAGCGGTCGCCCACTTTTGCTCTAAGAAAAGGAATGCCAAGTTCTTTTAATGCTATCTCTAATCCTATATTGCTCATTAATGTACCAACAGCACCACCACGTAATTGTCCTTGGCGTAATGCTTCTCTGGCAATAATATAGAGAATTTGGTCACCATCAACTTTTAAGCCTTTATGGTCAACCATGATAATTCGGTCACCGTCACCGTCAAAGGCTAAGCCAACATCAGCCCCTTCTTCGATTACACGTTTTTGCAACATACGAACATCTGTTGCGCCGCATTCTTTATTGATATTAATCCCAGTAGGATCGCATCCAATCGTAATAACATCAGCACCTAACTCACGAAAAACATTAGGTGCAATGTGATAGGTTGCGCCATGAGCACAGTCAACAACGACTTTTAAACCATTGAGATTATTTTCACTCGGGAATGTACCTTTACAAAATTCGATATAACGACCAGCAGCATCAACAATACGGTTTGCTCTTCCTAGTTCTGCTGATTCGACACAAGTAATCGGCTTTTCCATTTCCGCTTCAATCGCTTCTTCTACTTCATCAGGTAGTTTTGTACCGTCAATTGAGAAGAATTTTATGCCATTGTCATAATAAGGATTATGAGATGCTGAGATAACAATACCCGCTTCAGCACGGAAAGTACGTGTTAAATAAGCAACAGCAGGCGTTGGCATTGGTCCTGTAAAAGAAGCAGATAAACCCGCGGCAGCTAAACCCGCCTCTAAAGCAGACTCCAGCATATAGCCAGAAATACGCGTATCTTTACCGATAATGATTTTTCGAGAACCGTGACGTGCCAACACTTTACCCGCAGCCCAACCCAGTTTTAATACAAAATCAGGAGTAATTGGGCTATCACCTACTTTTCCACGAATACCATCTGTTCCAAAGTATTTACGTTCGCTCATTCATTATATTCCTTAGCAGAAAGAGTGGCTTGTACGACTTTCATCGCATCAGCAGTCTCTTTAACATCGTGCACACGAATAATTTGTGCACCTTGCATAGCAGCAATCACTGCACACGCCACACTTCCAGCAACGCGTTGTTGTGGTGGCACATTTAATAATTGCCCAACCATTGATTTACGTGACATTCCGGCAAGAATAGGTAAGCCAAAATGATGAAATTCATTCAAATGGGATAATAACTGGTAATTATGTTCTAAATTTTTACCAAATCCGAATCCGGGATCAAGAATAATTTTATCTCTTTCAATACCCGCATTAATACAGCGTTGAATATGTTCACCTAAAAAAGAGTCAACATCTTTGACCACATCGTCATAATGAGGTGAATGTTGCATTGTCTTAGGTAAGCCTTGCATATGCATAATGCAGACGGGTAATTTTGTTTTTGCAGCCGCCTCAAGCGCACCCGGCTCTTGTAGTGAACGTATATCATTGATAATTGAGGCCCCTGCATTTGCAGATTCTGTAATGACTTGTGCTTTTGATGTATCAACTGAAATCCAGACATCAAATCGCTGGCTTATCGCCTCAACAACAGGAACAACACGATGTAACTCTTCTTCTATTGAGACATCACTTGCACCAGGTCTTGTCGACTCACCACCGATGTCGATGATAGTTGCGCCTTCATTAATCATTTTTATTGCGTGTTCAAGCGCATGATTAAGAGAGTTATGAGTACCACCATCAGAAAAGGAATCTGGTGTAACATTTAAAATACCCATAACTTGAGGTGTTGATAAATTAAGCTCTTTTCCTCTAGCAATTAATTTCATTTTGTCGATACCTTCAAAAAAAAACCCCAGAAGCCTGGGGTTTGTATTTATAGCTTACTCACTCTTGAAAACCGATAAGGTTTAGTGAGTATTATCATCAGAAGGTGCATCACTGTCTGACTCAGGATTATTTTTTGGCTCATTCGTCGCATAAGTTTGAGTTGGCTGTGCGTTTGTACCGCCATTACCTTCCCAACCTGCTGGTGGACGAACATCTCGACGATTCATTAAATCATCAATTTGTGGCGCATCAATAGTTTCATAAGTCATGAGTGCATCTTTCATTGTATGAAGAATATCTAGGTTATCCATCAATATCTGGCGAGCACGAACATAGTTACGATCGATAATTGCTTTAATTTCTTCATCGATTGTGCGCGCTGTTTCATCAGACATATGTTGCGCTTTAGCAACAGAACGGCCTAAGAATACTTCTCCATCCTCATCAGCATATAACAATGGCCCTAATTTCTCAGAGAAACCCCATTGTGTCACCATGTTACGAGCAATATTCGTTGCAACTTTAATGTCATTTGAAGCACCAGTAGAAACATGCTCTTCGCCGTAGATAATTTCTTCAGCTAAACGACCACCATAAAGTGTTGAGATTTGGCTCTCTAACTTCTGACGACTTGCACTGATTTGATCGCCTTCAGGTAAGAAGAAGGTTACACCTAATGCACGACCACGAGGAATAATCGTTACTTTATGAACAGGATCATGTTCTGGTACTAAACGGCCTATAATGGCGTGTCCTGCTTCATGATAAGCTGTTGATGCTTTTTGTTCTTCGGTCATCACCATAGAACGTCGTTCAGCACCCATCATTATCTTATCTTTGGCTTTTTCAAACTCAACCATTGAGACAACACGTTTATTTCCACGAGCTGCAAACAATGCTGCTTCATTAACTAAGTTAGCTAAATCTGCACCAGAAAAGCCCGGTGTACCACGTGCTAAAATTGCCGCATCAACATCCGGTGATAATGGAACTCGACGCATATGAACTTTAAGAATTTGTTCACGTCCGCGCACATCAGGTAAACCAACAACAACTTGACGGTCAAAACGACCAGGACGAAGTAACGCTGGGTCTAAAACATCAGGGCGGTTTGTTGCAGCTATGACGATAATACCTTCATTGCCTTCAAAACCATCCATTTCAACCAACATTTGGTTCAGTGTTTGCTCACGCTCATCGTGACCACCACCTAAACCTGCACCACGTTGACGGCCAACGGCATCAATTTCATCAATAAAGATGATACATGGAGCTGCTTTTTTAGCCTGTTCAAACATGTCACGCACACGGGAAGCACCGACACCGACAAACATTTCAACGAAATCAGAACCAGAGATGGTAAAGAATGGTACTTTCGCTTCACCGGCGATAGCCTTCGCTAATAATGTTTTACCTGTACCAGGAGGACCAACCATCAGAATGCCTTTCGGGATTTTACCCCCTAACTTCTGGAAACGACCTGGATCACGTAAGTATTCGACTAATTCACTAACTTCTTCTTTAGCTTCATCACAACCTGCAACATCAGCAAAGGTTGTTTTGATTTGATCTTCGGTCAACATGCGCGCTTTACTTTTACCAAAAGACATCGCACCTTTACCGCCACCACCTTGCATTTGGCGCATAAAGAAGATCCAAAGACCAATCAGTAATAGCATAGGGAACCAAGACACAAAAATTTGAGTCAACAGGCTTTGGCCTTCAAGAGGTTCACCCGACACTTTTACATTACGGTTCATTAAAGTGGTCAGTAGGTTGTCATCACGCATTGGCATATACGTGCTGTACTTTGAGTTATCTGTTTTAGTTACATTAATATCATAACCACTTATGCTGACTTCGCGTAACTGGTTATTAGTTAACTCATTGATAAAGGTAGAGTAATCCACCTTACGACTATTCGAATCGCTGGGTCCGAAGCTCTGGAATAATGACATCAAAACGACTGCAATGACTAACCAGAGGATCAGGTTTTTCGCCATGTCACTCAAGGGATTAACCTCATATTACAACTGTGTTAACAAATAGCTTTAGGGTACTAAAGTTTACGCCCTGTGGCTACAATATATACCTCACGAGAACGAGATCGCGAAGCGTCTGGTTTACGAACTTTCACCTTCGTAAACAGGGAGCGTATTTGCCCCAGGTATTCATCAAAGCCTTCTCCCTGAAACACTTTGACAATAAAACTTCCCCCGGGAGCCAGCACATCACGACACATATCAAGCGCTAACTCTACTAAATACATGGATCGAGGAATATCGACCGCGGGAGTCCCGCTCATGTTTGGAGCCATGTCAGACATGACAACCTGGACTTTATTTTCACCTACTCTATCAAGCAACGCCTTCAACACAAGTTCATCACGAAAATCGCCTTGAAGGAAATCGACTCCAACAATAGGATCCATAGGTAAAAGGTCACATGCAATAATTCGACCTTTGCTTCCTAACTGCTGTACGACATATTGAGACCACCCACCTGGAGCAGCACCTAAATCGACAACGGTCATACCTGGTTTAAAAATATTATCACTTTGCTGAATTTCATCCAGTTTAAACCAAGCGCGAGAGCGAAACCCTTTTTTCTTTGCTTGTTGAACATATTTATCACTAAAATGTTCTTGTAACCAGCGGCTAGAGCTTGCTGAACGTTTCTTATTGGCCATTGCGTTTTCCAACTATCATACACTTAGTAATCAAAAATTTTACTTTTTACACTCATTTTACCTTGTCTTGACGACATTTTATGGTGATAAAGGTGAGATGGCGTTAGAATAGACGGTTTTCAATCCCAACCAAGCAAAAATTAATGATGACTCTTAACAAAAAACAAATTCAACACCTGAAAGGGCTCGCTCATCACCTAAATCCTGTCGTTATGATTGGTAACAACGGACTGACTGAAGGCGTTCTCGCAGAAATTGAAATCGCTCTGGCACACCATGAGCTTATCAAAGTCAAAATCGCAGGCGAAGATCGAGATGTTAAAAACTTGATCGTAGCAGCGATTGTGCGTGAAAGCGGTGCACAGAATGTACAAGTTATAGGAAAAATTCTAGTTCTTTATCGCCCTTCACAAGAACGTAAGATTATTCTACCTAAATAAAACTTGCACCTTTATATAAAAATGCCATAACTAACCCTATGGCAAAAAAGGCCTTTTCAGGCCTTTTTTATATTACCACAGGATAGCAATCTAGTTTCCCATAGAAACGTAAAATTATGAATTAAATATACTCTACGTTTAAAATTTCATACTCAACTTGACCACCAGGCGTTGTAATAACAACTGTATCATCTAATTCTTTACCGATTAAGCCACGTGCGATAGGAGAATTAACTGAAATTAAGTTCTCTTTAATATTCGCCTCATCATCACCGACAATACGGTAAGATTGCTCTTCTTCTGTATCAACATTGAGCAATGTCACTGTTGAGCCAAAAATAATACGGCCAGAATTGGTCATTTTTGTAATATCAATAATTTGAGCATTCGATAACTTTGCTTCAATTTCTTGAATTCGCCCTTCACAGAAACCTTGTTGTTCACGCGCAGCATGGTATTCCGCATTTTCTTTTAAATCGCCGTGTTCCCGCGCTTCTGCAATAGCCGCGGTAATTTCTGGGCGACGAACACTTTTTAAAAATTCCAGCTCTTCACGTAATTTTTCTGCACCAAGAACTGTCATAGGGATCTGATTCATGTGTTAATACCTCAATACTATTCCTAATAAAAAATAGGTATCATCCTGATTTTTTATACTAACAACACAGAGAGAAGCACGAATTTGCTCTTCTCAAGACAAAAAAAAACACAGGCAACCTGAAATGGTGCCTGTCTCTATATATTCTATTTGTGAATTTAGGCTAGGTTAGCCTTCTTTCATATTATTAGGAAATAAAAAAATCCTTTCCTACATCTTTAAACTAAATCTAACACAACAAAAGAAGAGCTTCACGCCTTATCTTGCTTTTGAAATGCTTTTAGTTTGAAAAGCCACATACTAAGTCACAGCAAAGAAACAAATAAATAGACATATTCTGATAATAGAGATATCACACGTACTACCGTTTACTTTTGCCCTCATTGCCCTTTAGTATTAGCTTCTGGTAACTCATACTGTAACGTCATTACGCTATAATCACAGATAGAGAAATTATGCGCTTATTATCTACCGTTAAACGAATACTTTGTACGTTAAGTATTATTAGTTTTTCAACGCAGGCTCTTCCTGTTGAAAACTATATAGAAAATCTTCCTCAAGGGACTCAAGTTGGCTTAATCACGCAAAATGTTGGCGCCTCTTCTCCTAATCTGAATTATCACGCAGATCAATTAGCACTTCCAGCGAGTACACAAAAAGTGGTTACAGCACTGGCTGCATTGCTTCAATTAGGAGGTGATTATACATTTGTCACCACAATGGAAACTGAAGGAAAAATAAAAAAGAATCAGCTTGATGGTTCTCTTATTTTCAGATTTAGTGGCGATCCTACATTAACTCGCCAACAATTAAGAGCGATGGTTACCGTATTGAAGCAAGCAGGTGTAACTCAAATAAATGGCGATTTATTAATCGACACATCTGCATTTTCAAGCCATGACAAAGCACCTGGCTGGGTCTGGAATGATATGACACAATGTTTTAGTGCACCGCCAAGTGCAGCCATTGTCGATAAAAATTGCTTTTCAGTATTACTACAAAGTGGCAATAAAGAAGGTGATATTGCCACTATTCGTAAAGCGTCTTTTTATCCTGTCACCGTGTTAAGCGAAGTTGAAACTTATGAAAAAGGTTCAAATCGTACGCGCTTTTGTGAATTAGATGTCACTGTTCGTGATTTAAATACCTATGTCATCACAGGCTGTATACCTAAACGTGAAGATGCTGTGCCACTTATGTTCTCTATTCAAGATGGCGCACACTGGGCAGGTACGCTTATTAAAGAAGAATTACAACGAGCAGATATTACACTTAATGGATATGTTAAACGTCGTTCTCAATATAAAGAACCCGTAACAGTACTTGCACAAACACAATCCAAACCATTACATAATTTACTCACAAAAATGTTAAAAGAATCTGACAACATGATTGCAGATACTGTATTTAGAACCATTGGTCGTGAATATTATGGTGTAGCGGGTACTTGGCGTTCTGGATCAGAAGCTACCCGTGCTATTTTGAAACAAAAAGCAGGTATTGATTTAGGTACAACCATCATGGTTGATGGTTCTGGTCTTTCTCGCCACAACCTCATTGCACCTGCAACAATGATGCAAGTATTGCAGTATGTTGGACAACATGATAGCGAATTAAATTTTATCTCAATGCTTCCTCTTGCTGGCCACGATGGCACATTACAATATCGTGGTGGTTTTCATGAGGCCGGTGTTAATGGCAAAGTTTCAGCCAAAACAGGTTCATTAAAAGGGGTTTATAACCTAGCTGGATTTATGACGACAGCAAATGGACAGAAAGTTGCCTTTGTACAATATGTCTCAGCTTATTCGCCACCGACACAAAATCGTAATGCAGGTCGTGCTTATTTAGTGCGCTTTGAAACAAAGCTTTATAAAGATATGTATAACAATCGCTAAATATATTGTAATACAACATGATATGAAAGAAACGCCTGATTTATCAGGCGTTTCTTTTAGGTTCAGATAACAACGACATTAATCGAGGTTTAAATGATTAGCGTTTATAGATAAATTCTACGCCATCATCATCTTCTTCATCCCAATCATCGTCGTCGTCTTCGTCAAAGTCCGGATTTTCTAACTGCTCTTTGTGGTAATCATCCCACATAAAGTCAACTTTCTCTTCATCCGTTGTCACGATTGATTTATCTTGTTCACGAGGTGTTACATTGAGGAACTCCATGATATCCCAACAGAGTTTTTTCACGCCGTCTTGGTTAATTGCCGCTATCATGTAATAGTCGCCTTCCCAACCCAGTGCCTCAACAATCGCTTTTGCTTTTTCTTTCGCTTCTTCAGGAGAAAGAAGATCAACTTTATTAAAGACTAACCAACGTGGTTTTTGTGCAAGCTTTTCGCTGTATTTTTCTAATTCAGCAATAATGATCTTCGCATTTTCAACAGGATCTGATCCATCTATTGGATCGATATCAACTAAATGAAGTAATACACGGCAGCGTTCTAAGTGTTTTAGGAATTGGATACCAAGACCAGCACCATCAGCCGCACCTTCAATCAGACCTGGAATATCTGCAACCACAAAGCTTTGATGACTATCCATACGCACAACACCCAAGCTTGGCACTAGTGTTGTAAATGGATAATCAGCAACTTTAGGCTTCGCTGCTGAGACTGCTCTAATAAAGGTAGATTTACCTGCGTTAGGCATTCCTAGCATGCCGACATCGGCTAATAGCATCAGTTCTAGCAAGACTTCACGAGATTCACCTGGCGTACCCATTGTGCGTTGGCGTGGCGCACGATTAACCGAGGATTTAAAGCGTGTATTACCTAATCCATGGAAGCCACCTTTGGCAACCATTTGTTTTTGACCATGAACAGTCAAATCAGCAATAATTTCGCCAGTTGCCAGATCGCGAGCTCGTGTTCCTACTGGCACGCTAATTGTAATATCTTGACCACGTTTACCGGTACAATCCCGACTATGGCCATTCTCACCGCGCTCAGCACGATAAGATTTAGTAAAACGGTAATCGATAAGGGTGTTGAGGTTTTCGTCTGCAATCATATAGACATCACCACCATCACCACCATCACCACCGTCTGGTCCCCCTTTCGGGATATATTTTTCGCGACGAAAGCTTACACAGCCGTTACCACCATCGCCTGCGACGATTAGGATCTTGGCTTCATCAACAAATTTCATGATTTTACTCCGTATGATAGCCATTAACGAGCTGGATGGCCGAATTTACCCAGAGATGGCCTTTTTTAAATATAAAAAGCCCCGCAACAAATTTGCAGGGCTTTTGACTCGGTATTTAAAGGACCGGTAATATTATTCAGCGTCGATGCTGATAAATTTACGGTTGTTTGGACCTTTAACTTCGAATTTTACTTTTCCGTCAGCTAATGCGAACAGGGTGTGGTCACGACCACAACCAACGTTAGTACCTGCATGGAACTTAGTACCACGTTGACGAACGATGATGCTACCTGCTAATACAGCTTCACCACCGAAACGTTTAACACCTAGACGTTTTGCTTCAGAATCGCGACCGTTACGAGTCGAGCCGCCAGCCTTTTTGTGTGCCATTAATCTGCTCTCCTAAACCTTAAGCGATACCAGTGATTTTAACATCAGTAAACCACTGACGGTGGCCCTGTTGTTTACGGCTATGTTTACGACGACGGAACTTAACAATCTTAACTTTGTCGCCGCGACCGTGAGCAACCACTTCCGCTTTTACTTTAACGCCCGCAAGGATTGGAGCGCCAATTTGAATGTTGTCGCCATCAGCGACCATCATAACTGTGTCAAACTCAACTGTTTCGCCAGTTGCTACTTCGATTTTTTCTAAACGAATAGTTTGACCTTCGCTGACTCGGTGTTGTTTACCACCACTTTGGAAAACCGCGTACATATAAACTCCGCTTTCCGCACACTCTGATATGTATAATTTGAGTGCACAATTAAAATATTCACATAGGGCGCGAATTCTACGCAACTTTGGTGCCGATGACAAGTACAGATCGCAAACTACCGTTAAAAAAAAGAGTTTTTTACACGATATTTATTTCAGCCATTTTTAAAGTACAATCTAAATTATAAGAGAGTAAAATCTATGGCATGATTATTTTTTATTAATATAACGCGCTCATTGGCGAGCCAAAGTCGAAAAAACATGAATTTAGAATCTATTATAAAACTGACATCCGCTGACATGGCTGCGGTAAATGAGGCAATCCTTTACCAGCTTAATTCAGATGTTTCTTTGATAAACCAGCTAGGTTATTACATCATCAGTGGTGGTGGTAAAAGGATCCGCCCGATGATCGCGGTACTAACAGGGCGTGCATTAGACTATCAAGGGGATAAACATATCTCTGTCGCTGCACTCATTGAGTTTATTCATACAGCAACATTATTACATGATGATGTGGTGGATGAATCTGATATGCGCCGAGGTAAACAAACCGCCAATTCTGTTTTTGGCAATGCGGCAAGTGTTCTTGTTGGCGACTTCATCTACACACGATCTTTTCAGATGATGACAGATCTTGATTCAATGCGAGTCTTGAAGTTGATGTCTGGTGCAACGAATGTGATAGCAGAAGGTGAAGTGTTACAATTAATGAATTGTAATGATCCGAATATCTCAGAAGATGATTATATGCAGGTCATTTACAGCAAAACAGCCCGTCTATTTGAAGCGGCATCTCATGCTTCTGCGATCCTTTCTGGTGCAACACCAGAACAAGAAAAAGCCTTCCAAGATTATGGACGTTATTTAGGTACTGCCTTCCAACTTATTGACGATCTACTTGATTATGATGCCGATAATACACAACTAGGCAAAAATACAGGGGATGATCTAGACGAAGGTAAGCCAACCTTACCTTTATTACATGCAATGCATCATGGAAACGAAAAAGAATCTCAGCTAATTCGCCAAGCCATTGAACAAGGGAATGGTCGCCATCTATTAGAAACGGTTTTAACAACAATGAAATACTGTGGTTCTTTAGAATATACTCGTCAAAGAGCAGAAGAGGAAGCAGATAAAGCCATTGAAGCTTTATCCATTATTTCTGACTCGCCTTATAAAGATGCACTTATTGGACTTGCACACGTCGCAGTGCAACGCCAATCATAATTTGCGCTCAAGCTATCATAAGCTTAATAAGGCCCCTCAGAGCGACTATGTCGTCTCTGGTGGGCTTTTTAATTTTTTTAGCACTTCTTCATTATCTTGCTCAATTGCGTCTTGATTATCTGCATCAATATAACTAATTAACTTTGCTAATCCTTCACGCAAAACAAATTTTACAATTTTTTCGCGTTCTGATTTGGTAAGTTGATAATAAGCCTCAACCCAAATCAAAAATCCATCTTGACGTTTAGTTAAATACTCAGCAGGAGGCTCATGGGCGGCCAATACGCTGATAACTTCATCAGGTAAGCTTTTTACTGAATATTCGACGGCCTTTCCTTGTACGCCTCGTTTACGGCGGTTTTCCCACCCTTCGCGACGCGCCATTAAGTTAACGCCTTGCGGTGAATTGGGTAATCCCGCAAGCCCCACTAATTCTTTTGCTGTATACCATTCTTTTTTCATGATCTCATCTCACATGCAACTAAGAGGTTAGTCAGATATCTGTTGCGGATAACGCAATGAACCATTCTTTAAAATCACTTAATTATTGATGATTTTTTCTATAAAACTTCTAATACCATCGCGTAATATCAGCTCGGTTAATAATTTTTGCTCACCATCATTGAGTTGTTGGAATGCTTTCATCCAGATTACAAGTGGTTCCTCTTGGCTTAATTTGTAATGTGCTAATGGTTCATAAAGTTTCAGAGCAATTAAAGTTTCTTCAGGTAAACAGGAATAGTGATATTCAACACCATTACCTTGCCTATTCGCCTTTTTTTGTTTTTTCCAAGATTCACGTTTTGCTTTCGCATTTACACCTTGTGGTGATTTAGGTAATCCTCCTAAACCGGTCAATTCCATTGCCGTATACCACTCTTTTTTCATTGTGTTTCTCTAAAATTGTTATCAACTTCAAAAAAGAAATTATTAAGAAAAAAATCAGAAATATTTTTAGAAAAATAATGTTATTTTATTTTCTAAATAATCAGTTTAAATGCTTTTAGGCATTTCTAATAAACTGTTATTTATACCACTAACACAGCATTTAATTTTATAAAAAAAGGATTAAAAATGATTTCAAGGAAATCTGATTGGCATCCTGCCGATATTATTGCCGCACTCAGAAAAAGAGGAACAACACTTGCAGCTATCTCTCGCAAAGCGGGTCTAAGCTCTTCTACGCTGGCGAATGCGCTGTCACGACCTTGGCCTAAAGGTGAAAAAATCATTGCTGATTATCTTGGTGTAGCACCTTTTGAAATTTGGCCAAGTCGTTATTTTCATCCTGAAACAGGAGAATTACTTGAACGAAAAATTCGTGACAAAAGTAATAATTAACTAATCATTACTTACATTATAATTAATAAAAAAAACCGCTGATATAGTATCAGCGGTTTTTATTTAAATTAATATTATTTTATAGGAAAAAATAATTAGTTTATTTATTTATAAATTCTTCACCAAGAATTATATCTTTTCTCAATACATCAAGCATGTTATTCAGCGATTGTTTTTCATAATCACTTAATTTACCAATAGGTAAATATTCTTCGATACCATTTTTACCTAAACGAACAGGTTGTGCGAAGAAACGCGCATATTCGCCATCACCTTCAACATATGTGCATTCAATAACCTCTTTTTCGCCATTTAAAGCGCGAATTAATGAAAGACCAAAGCGTGCAGCTGCTTGTCCCATTGATAATGTTGCAGAACCGCCACCTGCTTTTGCTTCTACAACTTCAGTTCCTGCATTTTGGATACGTTTTGTCAGTGCAGTCACTTCTTCATCAGTCCAAGAAACGCCTTCAACTTGCGATAATAGAGGTAAAATGGTAACGCCAGAGTGTCCACCAATCACAGGAACATTCGTTTTTTGAGGATCTTTGTCTTTTAATTCAGCAACAAACGTATTAGCACGAATAATATCAAGTGTTGTGATACCAAATAGACGTTTTTTATCGTAAACCCCCGCTTTTTTAAGCACTTCAGCTGCAATAGCAACTGTTGTGTTCACTGGGTTTGTAATGATACCAATCAGCGCTTTAGGGCAGTTTATAGCGACTTTTTCAATAAGGTTGCGAACGATCCCTGCATTTACGTTGAAAAGATCAGAGCGATCCATACCAGGTTTACGTGCAACACCTGCAGAAATCAAAACAACATCGGCGCCTTTAAGGGCTGGAGAAGGATCTTCACCCGCAAAACCTTTTACAGTAACGTCAGTCGGTATATGACTTAAGTCTGCTGCAACACCTGGTGTAACGGGAGCGATATCATATAAAGAGAGTTCACTACCAGCTGGCAGCTGATTTTTAAGAAGAAGTGCTAATGCTTGACCAATACCACCTGCTGCACCGAGAACTGCTACTTTCATTCTGATACTCCTTAGTTGACTAAATAGTGGAACGTCTTTGAATACTCACTATTACGCAAATCACTTTGAGTAAAAACAATTATTTAACAGTAATATTGCATAATAAGACATTTGTAATAAAAATAATATTTACCATATTCTAAACAAAATGCTTATCTGTTAATGAGATAGTGGACACTCTTTTAAGAAAAAATTCCAATAAATATAATAAAGTGTTAACTAAACCATCTTAAACATAGCAACTATCTAACGTTATCATTTATTTAACAAGTATTTTACTTTAGATAGATTAGCGCATTCATAACTGATAATTAAACCTTTTTGTGCGCTCTTTATTTTATTATTTTTACAAACCTATTTTTCTCTTTTACAACATAATGTTGCATAAAAATTCACTTCTCAGCATAATATAATGGTTAATGATAACTCACTAAAGGTGAACTATGCGCACTCCATCGAAGCAAGAAGACTTGGTTAAAGCGTTTAAAGCCCTGCTGAAAGAAGAAAAATTCAGTTCACAAGGCGAAATAGTGACTGCATTACAAGAAGCGGGTTTTGATAATATTAATCAATCTAAAATTTCTCGAATGCTGACTAAATTTGGTGCTGTTAGAACGCGTAATGCAAAAATGGAAATGGTGTATTGTCTTCCTACTGAGCTTGGCGTACCAACAGCAAGCAGCCCATTGAAAAATTTAGTGCTTGATATCGACCATAACCATTCTGTTGTGGTGATAAGAACCAGCCCTGGTGCAGCGCAGCTAATCGCTCGCTTATTAGATTCATTGGGAAAAGCTGAGGGTATTCTTGGTAGTATTGCCGGTGATGACACTATTTTTTCAACACCTGCACCAGGATTTACAACAGAAGAATTACGCGATGCTATTTTAAATCTGTTCGATCAAGAACTGTAATTTATTTCTGTTTGCCAATATGCAACATTCTATTTGAATACTTCAAATTGAAATTAAAGCCACTGAACAATGTTCTTGTATCAGTGGCTTTATTATTTGTTTTTCTAATTAATACTGATTATTAGGTAATTTTGGCTCAGCTAATTTCGCTAATAGTTTTTTATGAATACCACCAAAACCACCATTACTCATAATTAATATATGATCACCAGGCTGAGCGTCTTTGGCTATCATATCAACTAATACATCAATATCCGTACTCCAACGCGCAGGTTGTACACATTTTTCAGCAATATCACTCACTAACCATTGAATATTAGGTGGCTGAAATAGAAAGACTTCATCCGCTCGACCTAGTGATGGCGCGATATCATCTTTGCTAATGCCCATTTTCATCGTGTTCGAGCGAGGCTCTAAAACAGCGATAATTCGAGCTGTACCACCAACCTTACTACGTAACGCTTCTAGTGTGGCTAAAATTGCCGTTGGATGGTGAGCAAAATCATCATAAACACAAATTTGATTAGCTTCACCACGTAATTCTAATCGGCGGCGAGCATTAATAAATTTATCAAGTGCTTTGCATGCATCTTCAGGTAAAACACCAACATGATGAGCAGCAACAATTGCCATCAAACCATTTTGCATATTATGCTCACCTGACAAACCCCAATGCACTTCACCTACACATTCACCTTTGTGAAACACTTCAAAATGGCTACTGTCGTTGATTAGTTTTTTTGCTTGCCAATCGCCTGTTTCACCCGTGTATTCCTGCTCACTCCAACATCCCATGCTAATGGTCTGTTTTAAGTTCATATCGTTATCAGGCATGATAATTTTGCCACTGCCAGGAACAATGCGAACAAGGTGATGAAATTGTTTTTGAATAGCAGCGAGATCTTCAAAAATATCAGCGTGGTCAAATTCAAGATTATTTAAAATTAATGTGCGTGGTGAGTAGTGTACAAATTTAGAACGTTTATCAAAAAAAGCACTGTCATACTCATCAGCTTCAATCACAAAAAAAGGACTTTTACCTAACTGAGCTGACACTTGGAAATTGCCAGGTACGCCACCGATTAAAAATCCAGGCTCATAGCCACAGTCTTGTAAAATCCAAGTAAGCATACCTGCTGTCGTCGTTTTACCATGTGTTCCTGCAACGGCAAGTACCCAACGCTCAGGTAAAATGTAATCATGTAACCACTGAGGACCTGATGTGTATGGTAAGCCTTTTTCAAGTACAGCCTCAACACAAGGATTACCACGAGTCATCGCATTACCAATAATAACCATATCAGGAGCGGGATCGAGTTGTTCTGGCGAATACCCTTCAATAAGTTCAATACCTTGATTTTCTAACAAGGTGCTCATTGGGGGATAAACATTAGCATCTGATCCTGTCACTTTATAACCTTGCTCTCTTGCAAGAATGGCAAGGCTTCCCATAAAAGTGCCACAAATACCAAGAATGTGAATATGCATGAATTTATTTCCAATAGCATGAAGTTGGTCACTATTCTAACGATCAAATAGCAGATTAGAAACGGATTAACCTTTGAATCATCCGATTCTTTGGATAAACTTGCCATCACCTAGGAGATTTTTCTCCTTTTTTACCTTACCCACTTACATTCAGGACCTGCGTCATGAAAACATTAGGCGAATTTATCGTCGAGAAACAACAAGATTTTCCCCACGCGACTGGCGAACTAACCGCATTACTTTCTGCTATTAAGTTAGGGGCTAAAATTATTCATCGTGATATTAATAAAGCAGGGTTAGTCGATATCCTTGGCACTAATGGTATTTCAAATGTGCAAGGCGAAGCGCAGATGAAACTGGATCTTTATGCGAATGATAAACTAAAAGCGGCATTAAAAGCGCGTGGTGAAGTTGCAGGTATCGGCTCAGAAGAAGAAGATGACATTGTTATCTTTGAAGGCGATCGTGGCGAAAATGCAAAATATGTCGTTTTAATGGACCCACTAGATGGTTCTTCAAATATCGATGTAAACGTTTCCGTTGGGACTATATTCTCAATTTATCATCGCATTACCCCTGTTGGGCAACCGGTTACTATTGATGATTTTCTACAACCAGGAAATCGCCAAGTTGCGGCAGGCTATGTCGTTTACGGTTCATCAACCATGTTAGTTTATACAACGGGTTGTGGTGTACACGCCTTTACTTATGACCCTTCTCTCGGTGTTTTCTGTTTATCTCATGAAAGTGTACATTTCCCACCAACGGGTAATATGTATTCAATTAATGAAGGTAATTATATTAAATTTCCATTAGGCGTTAAAAAATATATTAAATATTGCCAAGAACAAGATGCCGCAACGAACCGCCCTTATACTACACGTTATATCGGATCTTTAGTTGCTGATTTTCACCGTAACTTATTAAAAGGCGGTATCTATATTTATCCAAGTACAGCAAGCCATCCAACAGGTAAATTACGTTTACTCTATGAATGCAATCCAATGGCATTCTTAGCGGAGCAAGCTGGCGGTAAAGCGAGTAATGGTAAAGATAGAATACTCGATATTCAGCCTAAGGAGTTACATCAGCGTATGCCTTTCTTTGTGGGTACAAAATCCATGGTTGAACAAGCCGAAAGCTTTATGGCGCAATATCCTGACGAGGAATAATGCGTTAATATCCTTATCAGAGTAAAACATATAGATAACCGGATCTTCTGTATCCGGTTTTTTGTGCTTTAAAAATAGCCAATAGCTCTCTTTTATCTCCCCATTATGCGTAAATAACCAACAATCTACGGCAAAAAACGGGTATTGTTAAAGACTTTTCGTTATACTATGAATCACGTTAATTTATTTTTTCATAGGAAATTTTTTATGAGCCTGAATAATGTTCCTGCTGGTAAAGAGCTACCAGAAGATATCTATGTTGTTATCGAAATCCCAGCAAACGCGGATCCTATTAAATACGAAGTAGATAAAGAAAGTGGTGCGCTGTTTGTTGACCGTTTCATGTCAACAGCAATGTTCTATCCATGCAACTATGGTTACATCAACAACACATTATCTTTAGATGGTGATCCAGTAGATGTGCTAGTTCCAACTCCATATCCTTTACAACCTGGTTCAGTTATTCGTTGCCGTCCTGTAGGCGTACTAAAAATGACTGATGAATCAGGTGAAGATGCAAAATTAGTTGCTGTACCACACACTAAACTCAGCAAAGAATATGATCACATTAAAGATGTAAACGATCTGCCTGAGTTATTAAAAGCACAAATCAAACACTTCTTTGAACACTATAAAGATTTAGAAACTGGCAAGTGGGTTAAAGTTGACGGATGGGAAGGTGTAGAAGCAGCTAAAGCTGAAATTCTGTCTTCTTTTGAGCGTGCAAAAAAATAAGTATTACGTCATATCTTTATGACGAAGTCGCTATTGTTGATGCGATGTAAAAAATAAGCTCTTTTTTAAAGAGCTTATTTTATTTGTGTCTTATTTTCTTATTGATGTGTTAATTGCTTTTTGTTTTCTAAAGATAACTGTATTATCAATACTATGCCCGCCATTAATGTTATTCCAATAGATATTATCATTAGTAAATAAATAATCATTATTTCTCCTGTTGATAAAAATAAAATAGTGCCAACAATAGGTAAAATAAGCTGATTAAATAGAATAATTAAAGAAGAAATACTAGCTAACTTATCAATAGGAATTATTTTTATTCTTAATATTCGAAAAATATTTCCTGTAAATACTTTTCCTATAATAGAAATAGCATAGCAAAAAATAAATATAAAAAATGATGATGAGAAAATAATAAGAAAAGAAGAACTTACAATAATAATCACTAACGAAAAAATAAGTAATTTAATTCTACCTACACATTGTATTATATAGCTATATAGATAAGTACCTAAAACACCACAAACACCTGCAATAATATCAATAAAACCAAAATATTTAATAGGAAGATTAATCACTCTATCAATTAAAGCCGTTCCACTAGCTTCAATTAATCCATCAAACATATTATTACCTATTGCCATAAAAGTAGATAAAAGCAATATAGGTGTAGAAAGTAGATAAATAATATTAGCACTCGTTTTTTTATAAATATTAACATCATTATTAACTTTATTATTATTTCGTGAAACATCATGATAATAAAAAATAAAAAATATAATATTAATTAAATAAAATACTAGTGAGAAAAATAATAGATATTTATATCCACTATCAATAAATATTATTCCTATCGCAGGGCCAACAATCATCCCTAAAAAATCCATTCTAGAAAGAAGATTAACATGATTTTCTTTATCATCACTGATTAAAGCTATTATTTTTTCATAAGAAAGCAATGTTTGAGAATTTCCTATGGAAATCAAACTTCCCATTATGCCAAAACAGATAGCAATCATTAAATCAGACGAGAAAGTTACTAGTATTAAAAAAAGACAACCTATAATCTTACAACTATCGGAGATAATAGAGACTATCCTTATCCCTAAATTATCAATATATTTACCAATTAAAGGAATTAAAAAAACCCTAGGTAACCACCATAATGCGTATGTCAATCCAGCATATTCAATGCTTTTTGTCAGTGAATATACCATTACTGGCGCCAAAAAAACCATTAAGCCATCAGCAGTTAGCACAATAAAAAGCATATAAAAAAAGACGATACGCATAATGTGTATTAAACCTTTTCTTTTATGAGCACTTTAATAGGATTATTATTTTCATCAAAAATAATAATCGATTTTGGCGTGTTATGAGTTGGTGCTTCTTTTATCATTTCTTGTTGTTTCAGTGCTAAATGCTGATAGTAAGCTAAATCTGCCTCTCTAGTATTGACTTTAAAGCTTTGATAATTTCTATTATTAATTGGCCAGTCAATAACATCATGCCCTGGTATATATTCTTTATTGTCATCTAGATAAATAACGGGTCGATTCACAGTTGTAATATTTTTCAGATTAAAAAGTGCATGAGCAACACCGCAAGGAATCACTAATTCAACATTGGCTGCTGGTGAAAAAGTAATTTCATCTTCTAAAAAAACGGTTTCAGAACCTTCTCGCATATCCACCAATTTGAGCGTAATCAGTGAAGATGAATGCCCCAAAAATGTTAAATGATCTTCTTGCCCTAAATGTATTCCATAAGAATCAAAATCATAATTCTCATTTCCATGCTCAACAAGATACATGGGAGATTGCTTTGTTAGCGGTACAATGCCACTTAATTTTCCTGTTTTTAAAGAAGGTAATTCTCTAAATTCAACGCCTAATATTGCTGATTGTGGTAATGGCATTACTGCGGTTTCACCTATTTTCTCTCTTATTTTTATATTGATTTCTTTACCATCATCTAACACCATTTTTCTTGTTTCGGCGTGAACAAATAAATGCTTTTTTATATTTTCATGTTGGATTTCAGCAATTCGGTGATATACAAAATCTGAGGCTTCTTCTGTCATTGGTTCAACCCCTTCTATTTCATCAATATCAATATGCTCAGGAATATTTATCACGTCATTATCAGGTGACCAAGCTAGTGTCTCTTGTGCTAATTTATCGATTGAAGGTAAAAATAATGTATAACTATTTAACGTAAAAATATTTTCTAAATGATGAAAGGTATGTGCCACACCTGGTGGAATAATCAATGTTTTCGCAGATGACGGAGTAATATAAAACGTTAACATTGATTTGAATGTAGGAGATCCCTTACGACAATCAATAAATTTAGCTAATATTTTATGATTTTCATCACCTAAAAAAGTCAATGTATCTTGTTGACCAAGATGAATACCATATTGCCCATATTTAAATTGATCTTCACCATAATAGATAATATTTATAGGATAAGTTGTTGTAAAAGGAATAACATAAGCACCTTTTTTACCATTATTAATTCGCCATCGATAAATCCAATGTAAACCATCAATATTTATATCTTTGTTCAATTCAATAATATCCATATCCATTTTATATTCCTTAAATAATAAGCAGTCTTACGACTGCTTTATACTAAAACGACATGACTTCAATGTCATAGCCTAATTCTTTTGCACTCTCCAATAATGTCGTTAAATTAGCTGTATTTAATTTAGAATATTTATCATCTGCCGGTGCATTCTTTATGCCTGCGAGATAAGCTAGTTTATCGAATGTAGCTGATACTACTGTCTTCGTTTGCAATAATGCATCAGTAAAATCATTACTGATAGATTCTTGTGTTATCGGATTTTGGGGTGATTTATACAAACAAGTAAGTTGGTTTACTTTATTCATAGAATATCCTCTTCAAATAGATGAATAAAACTAAAATGAAACAAAATCTAGATTACATTTTATAAACAAAGTATTTCAAGGAAATTTTAAGCATTAGTATTTATTTAATTTAAAAACAAGAGTCCATTAATAACTTTCATATACATTCAGATAAAAAAGATATTAATTATTTTTCTTTTTTTTATTTATGAGTTTATTTTATATAAATTAATTAATATGTGTTTTTATAATGTCTAAAAAGACTAATAAGAGAATACATTAATAAAAATAGAGATAGCGCCCCACAATATATTAATAAAAATAATAAATATGAGGAGTTAAAAAGTATAAGCAGATTCTAACTATCATCAATAAGAATGGCTCGATAACCGTAAGCTATCAAGCCATTATTTGTATATATTACGTATACGGCTATATTTTTACTCTTCTTCGTGGCGCTTAAGCCAATCACCACTTTTTATCTGGCGTAATCCATCAACAGGATGCTGATAAAGATAGATCCAAGCACTACCATAAGGCGTTGAAATCAGCTCCCTTTTGTAGTCTTGATCATTTTTTTTCAATTCATCAAGCTCTGTCAATATTGATGGCGTTATGCGATAAATCTCACACTCAATTTCACCGTCACCTTCTACCACCGCAGGATAAAACCCTAAATCATAGAGTTTATAACCTGCTAATTTATACGCACCTAATAGCTGCGCATAGGTCATCCAGTGATGATTGCCTTGATTTTGCCGTAAACTACCATAAACAATAATTCGCATATAAATTAAAACTCAAATTGATAAAGCAGATCGATTGCCTGATTCATACCAGACACTGCTTGTAAATACAACCTAGGCATCAATCGATAACGTAGCGTTAACGTTGCTAGCGAATCAAATATACCCACGCCATACTTCACTTGTAAGTCATTAGTTATCTTACCACTCACAACAACTTGTGAATTATCACCAACACCTTGAGTATCTAAAGCTAAGTCAGAAACACCAAATGTTTCACCAATGCTTCCGACTAGTTGTCCACTTTGACCAACACCTAACCCTATTAGCATTGCCGTCATTTGAGCAGAGTCTGAATCACCGCTTTCTAACCCTTGGCCACGTAGCAAGTAAGATAAAGCTTCTTGCTGGGTTTTTGCAGGCTCTGAGAAAATTTCAACTTTTGGCTTATCAGCAAGTCCCGTAACCCTAACACCTGCGATAACGTTATCTGCTGTATTATCAGGATTGCGGATAGCTTCAATATTTAAGTAAGGTTGATCAACAGGTCCTGAGAAAAGGATCTGCCCTTTACGTACAATTAAGTCTTGTCCATAAGCGCGGAATTCACCACGAGGAATGTCAACCTGACCATTAAGCCCAAGCCCTTGTTTATCTTGATTGACTTTTAATGTTCCTGTCAATCTAGCTTTAAGCCCAAATGCGTCTAAGGTCACATCATCACCAATATTAATTGCTAAATTACTTTGAATTGGTATTGATGATTGTTTAGGTGCAATAGGTTGTAAATCTTTGTCTAACATAACCTCATCAGAAGATGCTGATACTGCTGACTCAGGTATTTCTTGAACAACAATACGCGCCCAAGGTATATCAATACGCCCATCTAACTTGAGTAAATTAGGACCAGCTTCAAAAACGAGATCAGGATTAACATCGATACGTACCATTGGCGGTAAAGATACGCGTAATTTATTACCATTAGCAGCAATAACAGCACGCCACTCATCTAATTTTCGCCAATCTGCATTACCCGTCAGATTTAAATAGCCTTCTGGTGTTTCAATTCGACCTGCTAAATCAGAAGTAGCCCCATCAAAATTAATATCAACATTTCCTTTTGTGATATCAAATGGTATCCAATGCCCAGTCACTTTTAGCTGATTAATACCAAAGTGACCGAATAAAAGTGGCGATTGTACATTTCCACCTAAACGTAGATTTGCACCAACTTGCCCTTGAGCTATTTCCCCCTTTCCTAAGAAAGGTTTAATAAGATCAAGAGTAAGATTATCAATATCAATATTTCCTGAGAGTTGGCGTTTTTTCTCAAGATCAGAGACATTCACATTCCCTTTAAAGTTACCATTACCCGCAATACTGATTAACCATTGTAATGTCGCTTTCCCATTATTAACGCCAGCATTAAGCGTTATAGCGTCAAAATCGATAGGAAGAATCGTGCCATCTACATTTTGTTTTAGCCCAACACCTTGGCCTTTAAGATTCACACTGGCTTTAGGTAACCCACCTTTTGCAGTCCATGTTGCCGTTGCATCACCCGTAAAGACACCTTTTAGAGAGGTTTCTGGTGGTAAAAAGGGTTTTATCATGGCTAAGTCAAAACGAGTTAACGTAATCGCAGCTGAGCCACTTTCACCCACGGTAATCGCTTTAGGTACGCATATTTGAGCATTAGGGTTAACCCAGCAATGAGAACCAATAGTCACTTGCTGTTTTTCAGCTAATAAATCAAGGGACATAGCTTTGTTTAAACGCCATTCACCAACGGGTGTATCAAATGCCGTATTGTTTAATGTGCCTTTCCATTGCTGTTTCTCTTTATCAAAAGAGCCCGCTAACGTTAAGCCTCCAGAAACAGGCTCACCATCAATTTTCAATGTCAGTTTATGTTGTTTTTCACCACCTGATGCATCAAGTGTTAACTGACGAACAATTAAATCAGCTTGTTTTAATTGATGTGCTGTTATCGCAAGTTTACCGCTAATTTCTTTATCTGATTGGACATCACCTTTGATAGTGACAGAATCAACACTCACTTGATCTTGCCATTTGATACCTTTGGCATTGATATCAGCAAAAATTTGCGGTTTATTGATATCACCACGAACATTCACTTTCCCTTTAATCACACCGGCTAAACCAGGCACTAAGCCATTCAATCCTGGCGCATTAATATCGGCATCTAATGCCCATTTATCACCTAAATGACCAGCAATATTGAGATTATTTTTACCTAAAATAATGTTTAATTGTGGGATATTCCATTGACCAGAGTTATTGCCGTAAGCATTGCCTCTCGCCTTAATAAGGTTATTTTTAATATTACCGTCTAACGTAATTTCGGGCACTCGTAATTGCCAACTACCGCCGTATAGACTTCCTGTTGTAGCAATACGTCCTTCAAGTTTTGCAGGTATATCTGGATATTGTTTTACAGTATTAATACCTGAAATAGTGAGCAACGCATTCCAACTAATCGCCTTACTCCAGTCTGCAACTCCTGTAATATCGGCATGACCCTGTAAAGCGGCTAAACGTAAACGTGTTAATTCAATTTTTTCTTCATTCCCTTTTGCGTCTAATGTCAATTTAGCAGGTGGAATTTCTTGGCCTTGGATATCAGAACGTAAAGAGAGGTCATAATTATCAGTTTGCCCATTGAGGCGTAATCGTGTGTCATTAAGCTGATATTGCACATCTCCCGTTAATGGCCAACGCACATTTTTACTCTCTAATGTTAATTTAAGAGGTAAATGCGCTTTTGCTAATTGCGCTTGTGCATCTAGCGTCGCAGTCACTGCACCAGTAAGAGAAAGGTTTAACGCAAGCTCATCGAGTAATGCACCACGTAAAGAAAGCGCGACTTGTTGATCTTTAAAATCTTCAAGCCCTTTCACCTCGCGAATAGCCGCATTCACATCTAATGTCACAGGCCATTGCTTATCAAGCGTGATACCACCTTCAATTGTGATTTCACCTTCTGGTGCATCTACCGTGAATTTATTGAGAGTGACGTGTTTATCTTGCGTATCAGCTTGTAAAAAGAGTTTATTGATAGTGACAGGTGTATCGCCTGTAACTTGTAACTGCTTACCTTCAATACCTTCAACTTTTACATCAACTGGAATAACAATATCGGGTAAATCCGCTAATAACGGTTTATCGAAAATAGCTTTTATTGTATCAGCAAGGGCCTGTTCTTTTTCTTCTGGTGTTTTAGGTTCTGGTTTCGGCTCTAATAATGCGGCATCTTTAACATTCTGAGCAATTGCTTGTGGACTACCTTCTTCTACAGGTTCTGGTGTTTTAGGAAGTGCCACCAGCAAGCTATCTATCACCGTAGGTTTTAAAATAACTTGATGTTCTTGCCACTGTGCTGCTGTTGTAAATTCATCTAACGATATTGCCATATCATCAATAGTTAGATGCGTATTTTTAAGAGATAAGGAATTAAGAAATATAGGTAGAGGCGCATTTAATTGTGTTAAAGGCTCTGAAGGTGGTGTTTCTTCTGATGGTGGAAAAGCACTCGTATCAATATTAACAACGACATCACGCGTTCCAAGCTCATCAATACAGACTTGCTTATCTTTTAAGCACGCAAGCTTTAATCCTAATGATAGTTCCCCTACATTAACATCAACACCTGGCATTTTATATTCAACACCGGATAAACGTAGGTCTTGCCATCCGCCTCTTACATCTTCAATAACTAATCCAGGAACCCAACGAGCCGCACTATTAATTGCAAAATGTAGTCCTGATTGTGTTCCTAAGATCCAGGTAAGCGCACCAACAATAAGTAAAAGGATGAGAAGGAGCGTTAGAACAATCCATTTCAACCACTTCATCATAACTCTGCTCCTAACCCGATATAAAATTGAACTTTACGCTTTTCACCACTACTCACAGGAAGTGCGATATCAAACTTAATCGGTCCAACAGGCGATGCCCATCGAACACCGGTACCAGCACCTGTTTTAAAATCACTTTTTGTAAAGTCATTAACAGCTTCACCGCTATCAATAAAAACAGCACTCCACCAATTCCCTGTTACATTATATTGATACTCGACAGATCCGACTAACATTCTAGAGGCACCCGTTAGATTACCTTTACTGTCTTCAGGTGAAATACTTTGGTATTTATACCCACGAACACTTCTATCACCCCCGGCGAAGAAACGCAGTTCAGGTGGGACTTTTTCAAAAGCATTTGTTTCTATCCAGCCCATATTGCCCCTGAAAACAAAACGATGACCTTCCCAAGGAGAACGTATCCACACTTGTTGTGCATTCAGCGCTAAGAACTCAACATCTGAGCCCCATATTTTATTGGAGTAATCAATAGAATAGCGTTGACTATCTCCCCAATAAGGCATCATTCCCCCTTTTTGACGCACACGACTGGCATTGACACCAGGATATAGTAGCATTGTTGTATTCGTGACATCGCCTTGGGTAAAGTGGCTTAAACTCCAACGAGTATTGATACTGTATTGCCATCCTGTTGTCATATCCCAGTTACGAGAAACATTTAATGTTGTCGTATCAGAACGTGTATCATTTAAATCAGTACGTTTAAATCCACCTTGAATACCATAATACTGTTCTAATGGATTGACTTTTAATGGAATTTTATAGTTTGCACCAATAGATTGTTCTGGTTTAGAGACGCTCATAGTAGATGTTAAGCTATGACCACGAGAGTTCATCCATGGTTTATCCCACTGCATATTAAGGCGAGGGCCTACATCCGTTGCAAAACCGCCCCCTAATTCGATGTAGTTACGAGAACGGGGTGTCACTACTGCATCCATTGGCAGTAAATAAGATTTTTCACTGCGTGCTTTGGCAATATCTGGTGTGACAACGGCAGAATTAAACCAGCCTGTCGCCGCTAAACGGCGATTAAATTCAGCGAGATCTTCTGAGGAGTAATATTCTCCCTCTTTAAAAGGAACAATATTTCTTAAATAGTCTTCTCTAATTTGCGAGCCGGTATAATAAACTTTACCAAACCGATAACGCTCACCACTATTAAAAATAAAATCCCAATAAGAGGCATGATTATCTAAAGAAACACCTAACTGGCTTTTTTCCATTTCAGCATCGAAATAACCTCGACGAATGGCTAAACCCGTTAATACGCCTTTGAGTTTTTCATATTCTCCATGATTTAATACGCTATCAAGTGGAGGTGTGTTTTCTTTAATGAATTTGGCATATTGTTCATCTGTTTTAGCACCACCTTCAAGAACAACACTCACCCCTTTTAATAAAACAGGCACACCCGCTTCAACTTTTGCCGTTAATACAGGGCGAGCAGGTGGCGTGTTTTCTTGATAAGAGAACGTGATAGTCGGTTGATAATAGCCTAAAGGACGAAGTCCTTCTTTAATTGCTTTTTCAACACGTGCTCGAAAACGCCCGTCAGGTGCGACTTCTTCTGTTGTAATGTTTGATAGCTGTACTCGTGCGTTTTTTTCGAGTTGCCCTTCTAAACCTTCCACTTTTAAACGTAAATTTGCACCATAAGCAAAAGACGTCGTGAAAGACAGACAGAGAACGTAGATAACGGAGTATCTTGGCACGTTTTCTCCTCAATTAAGATAATGTGGTTTAATTCGTTTGATAAAATTGACGATAAGCTATTTTAAGCATTATTGTAGTTTTAGTTTATAACATTATTAACGCTTTACCACAGTAAAGCATTTACAATTATAAAAAATGGAGCCTACCTTGCAACATAAAGCTTACGAACCGGAGAATGCCCTAGAAGGCAATACGACACCATTAGAAATATCTGCTAATCATGCTGTAAATGGACACTCAATCAAAGAAATCCCTGAAAATATGTCAGTTGCCTATTTTGCTATGGGTTGTTTTTGGGGCGTAGAACGTCTTTTTTGGAAATTATCGGGTGTTTATTCAACGAGTGCAGGCTATAGCGGTGGTGTCACAAAAAACCCAACTTATGAACAAGTATGCGAAGGTTTAACTGGCCATGCTGAAACTGTGAGAGTTGTTTTTGACCCCTCTATCATTAGCTACCAAGCCCTTTTAGCCCTATTTTGGGAAAATCACGATCCTTCACAAGGAGAACGACAAGGCAATGATATTGGCAGCCAGTATCGCTCAGCGATTTATACCGATACACTATTACAATATGAACAAGCCATTGAATCAAAAAAACGTTATCAACAAGCGATGAATGAGCAAGGTGTAACGAGAGAGATAACCACAGAGGTTCAACCTGTAGGTCCTTTTTATTTTGCTGAAGATTATCATCAACAATATCTCTTTAAAAATCCGCAAGGTTATTGCGGATTAGGTGGAATGGGGATTTGTTTTCCACCTGAAACGAACTGATTAGAAAAACTGGCGGAAAATAGCAGGGCAATGATATAATCTTGCCCTCTTTTCTGTCTTTGTGCCTATTTTTATTAAATAGCCAATCACAATATATTGATTTATCTTCTTTTATTAACACTCTAGTATTGCCCTTTGGTTTAAATACTTAGGGTAATGTGAGCCTTATATGCTTAATAGTTTACTCATCGTCCTTTTACTCTGTGCTATCAGTGCCTTTTTCTCGCTGTCAGAAATATCTCTCGCAGCTTCTCGCCGAATTAAATTGAAACAACTCGTTGATGAAGGCAATATCAACGCAGCGCGTGTGTTAAAGATGCAAGAAACACCGGGTATGTTTTTTACCGTTGTGCAAATCGGCTTAAATGCCGTTGCGATTTTAGCGGGTATTGTGGGTGAATCTGCATTCTCACCTTCATTAAAAAGTTTTTTCGAGCAGTTCTTATCAGAGTCTCTATCACAACAGCTAGGTTCTGTGTTCTCATTTATTATTGTCACCTCTATGTTTATTCTACTGGCAGACTTAACGCCTAAACGTATTGGTATGATAAAACCAGAACCTATTGCGCTAAGAATTGTCAATCCAATGCGTTTTTGTCTTGCCTTATTCCGCCCTTTAGTTTGGCTATTTAATGGCATGGCTGATCTTATTTTTAAACTCTTTAAAATTCCGATGGTAAGAAATGAAGATATTACCTCTGATGATATTTTTGCCATTGTTGAAGCAGGTGCTGTTGCAGGTGTTTTACGTAAACAAGAACATGAATTAATTGAAAACGTGTTTGAATTAGAATCACGCACAGTGCCATCTGCAATGACACCACGAGAAGATGTTGTTTACTTTGATCGTGAAGAAACAGAAGCCGATATTAAGTATAAAATAGCCACCCAACCTCATTCTAAATTTCTCGTTTGTGAAGGCGATATTGATCATATTATTGGTTATGTTGATTCTAAAGAGCTACTTAACCGCGTTATCAATGGTCAAAGCCTTAACCTCAATGAAGGCGTTCATATTCGCAAAGCGCTAATTATTCCTGATACATTAACACTCTCTGATATGTTAGAAAGCTTTAAAACATCAGGGGAAGACTTTGCTATCATTTTAAATGAATATGCCATGGTAATGGGTGTTATCACGCTAAATGACGTCATGGTGACGTTGATGGGCCATCTTATGGGACCAGGGCAAGAAGAACAAATTGTCAGTCGTGATGAACATTCATGGTTAGTTGAGGGCGGTACGCCGATTGATGATGTTATGCGCGCACTTGATATTGATGATTTCCCAGACTCAAGTAACTACGAAACGATCGCAGGCTTTATGATGTATCGCCTACGCAAAATTCCAAAACGCACTGATTATGTCAAGTTCTCAGGATATAAATTTGAAGTCGTTGATATCGATAATTATAAAATCGACCAACTATTAGTGACCAAAGTCGGTGATGTGCCACCTGTTAAGCCTATGTTACAAGAAATTTCGCCGTTGATACAAACAACGACAAATTCAGAAATAAAGGCAGATGAAGATAAGAAAATAAAATAGATAGTAATGCTGGTAATTAATAACTGAGTCTTATATAAAATAACAAAATAAAGACTCAGTTATCTATTGGATAAAAGTTAACCCATTTCGGCTTTGAGTAAAACAACCTGTTGGTTCACTTCGCTCATCACACTAAAATGTGGTTTATCTTTTATTTTTGGTAATAAAATTTTACCGTAATCGAATTCAAAAGCGCCCATTCCTTTGATGTAAAACCGTCCACGAAATAAGGTTTTAACGTAGAGAGCAATTTTTTGTGGGTTATAGCGGTTGAAGATTTTCATCTTTCAGTTAGTCTCCCATGCTCAGTAGTGAGTTTATAAGTCAAAAAGACTTACCTTTATATACCAAAATTAAAGACCTAATTATAACTACTAGGTTCAACTTATTTAGTTTTCTTATCTATTTTTACCTTTTTTGACATTAAAGAAGATAAGTAGATATAACGTAGACCGTATATTACAACTTATATGTTAAAAAAATGTGTCAATAAGAACATCTTTTTCCGATAACGTTCTATGATTAATAGAACGTGAAGTGGATTTTAATAATAGGACAATGGCTATGCACAAAATAATCTTAGCAACACTTTTATTAAGTACATCAACGTGGGCTTTAGCTCATAATATTACTGAAAATACGACACTAGCCCCGACCCCGATTACAGTAGATGATAAGGGTGAGCTTCTTTATGACACGGCTAAAGACAAATTCAGTTATCAAAATTGGAATAGCAGTTTATTGAATGGCAAAGTACGCGCTATTCAGCACATTGCTGGTCGTAGCAAAGCCAAAGAGATGAACGCACCATTTATTGATGCTGTTAAGCAAGCTAAATTCCCACAAGAGAGCTATCAAACAACAACTATCATCAATACTGATGATGCAATCTTTGGCACAGGACCTTTTGTGAGAGGAAGTGTTGAAGATAGTAAAAAAGAATTTCCATGGTCACAATTTATTGTTGATGCCGATGGTGTTGCACAGAAAAGCTGGGGATTAGAAAAAGAAAACTCCGCAATTATTATTCTTGATAAACAAGGCAAAGTACGTTTTGTAAAAGAAGGCATATTAAGTGGGGCTGAAATTACTAAAAGCATTAATCTCATTAATGATCTAATTAAAGAATAGTCATCATATTATTACCAGAGCCCTAAAATAATAAGGGCTCTGACTTAACATTTTCAATATTAAAAAATAGACACTCTAAAGCCGGGATTAATGAGCGACTCTTTCGGTGAATAATCTAATGTTACCCCTTTCCAATCAGTAACATGCGCGCCCGCTGCAATCGCGATCGCATGACCTGCTGCCGTATCCCATGTGTGAGTAGGTCCAAATCGCGGATAAAGTTGCGCTTTTCCTTCTGCAACAAGACAAAATTTTAATGACGAACCAACTGTAACAGTTTGATGCTCACCTAACTGAGATAGGTATTCTTTTAACTCGTCATCTTGATGAGAACGGCTAATTACAATAACAGGTGGCTCAGCACGACTCACTCTTATTGGTAATCGTTGTCCACATACCTCTTTCCACGCTTGTTTATTTTCCGCACAATAAAGTACATTTTGAACAGGTGAATAAACAACACCTAAAATTGGAATACCTTTTTCAATTAAGGCAATATTGACCGTGAATTCGCCATTTTTACTAATAAATTCTTTAGTACCATCTAAAGGATCTATTAACCAATAACGCTCCCAGTGACGTCTTTCTTCCCATACTGGGGGATCTTCTTCTGATAATTGAGGGATCTCAGGAGTAAGAGCCGTCAGCCCTTGTTTGATAATTTGGTGTGCGGCGAGATCTGCTGCTGTCACCGGTGAATTATCACTTTTCTCCTGCACTTGAATAGGCTCAGATTGTTGATAGATTTTCATTATCGCCATACCCGCTTCGCGAGCTAATTGACTGACTTGTTCTAACATCATTCACCTCTCTTATTTTTATAAGAGGGATAGTTTCTCTTATAAAACCAATTATCCTGCTGTCTCTTTATTTTAGCATAGAGACAAAAATAGCCGGATAAAACCGGCTATGATATTGATGTTTTAAAGTAGGTTAAGAAATTATAAAATCTCTAATAATTCTACTTCAAAAACTAATGTAGCAAATGGAGGGATAGCCGCACCCGCGCCACGCTCGCCATAGGCTAATTGATAAGGAACATATAATTCCCATTTAGAGCCTACTGGCATCATTGTCAACGCTTCAACCCAACCTGCAATAACACCATTTACTGGGAATTCTGCTGGCTGACCACGTTGTACTGAACTATCAAACACAGTACCATCAATTAAACGACCTGTGTAGTGAACACGAACATGGTCTGTACTTGCAGGAATTACGCCTTCACCTTTTGTCAATACTTTGAATTGTAACCCTGACTCAGTGACCGTTACGCCTTCATTTTTTACGTTTTCTTCTAAGAAAACTTTACCAGCATCAGCAAGCGCTGCTTGTCGTTCTTGACGAATAGCTTCAGCGCGTTCATGCATAGTACGTAATGCATTATGTAGCGTTTCAACAGGTACAGCAGGCGCATTGCCTTCTAATGCATCGGTCAATCCTGCGAGTAATGCAGCTGGCTCTAGCCCTTGAAGACCTGACTCAGTTAGTTGTTGGCCAACTTGTAGACCAATACCGTAACTTGCCTGTGATTCGATAGAATCAAATGATGGTTTTGACATGAAAAATACCTGTTTTTATGAATGTTAGCCAAGAATAGCAGTGGTGGCTTTTAGCGTAAACCTTTCGTCAATGTTTATCGTCATTATTCGCTAAAAGTATCTTCAAATTACTCGAAATAGCGTATATCCCTATGCCTTCTAGTAAAATTCATTAGACTTTTTTTTCACAAAATCAGTCCCTATGCATATAATAAACCTATGTAGTACTGTTAATTCAGAACTAAATATCAATATATAGAGTTCAGAGAGGTATCAAGTGAAAATAACGGCGAATCCTTATTTCCGAGAACAAGGCTATATTGATGGGCTTTGGTGTGATGCTCAAAATAAAGACACTGTTGATGTGATAGATCCCGCAACAGATACACTATTAGGTACAGTACCTAATATGTCGACTCAAGAAACACTCAGTGCAGTGAATGCGGCACAACAAGCTCTACCAAAATGGCGTGCGTTAACCGCACACCAACGCGCGACCTTATTACGGAAATGGTTTACATTAATCATCGAAAATAAGCGCCAACTTGCAGAACTGATGACCTTTGAACAAGGTAAACCTCTTGCAGAAGCTGAAGGCGAAATAAGCTATGCAGCTTCATTTATTGAATGGTTTGCAGAGCAAGGAAAACGGACTAATGGCGAAATTATTCCGTCACCTTCGCCAGATAAACGTCTTATGGTCATCAGACAAGGTATTGGTGTTTGTGCCGCTATTACGCCTTGGAATTTCCCAGCAGCTATGATTACTCGTAAAGCAGCACCTGCATTAGCAGCAGGGTGTACCATGGTAATTAAACCTGCAAATGAAACACCTTATACTGCACTTGCCCTTGCTGAATTAGCCACTCAAGCAGGTATTCCAGCAGGTGTTATCAATATAGTAACAGGCGATGCGGCTAAAATTGGTGAAGTTCTCACTTCTGATCCTCGTGTAAGAAAATTGAGTTTTACAGGCTCAACAGGCGTCGGACGTTTATTAATGCGCCAATGTTCTGATAGCATCAAAAAAGTCTCGCTTGAGTTAGGAGGTAATGCGCCATTTATTGTCTTTAATGATGCCGATATCGATAAAGCAGTTGAAGGTGCTATGGCGGCGAAATTTCGCAATGCAGGGCAAACTTGTGTATGCGCAAATCGTTTTTATGTCCATAAAGATGTTTATGATGTATTTAGCCAACGTTTTGTTGAAGCGGTGAAAAAATTAAAAGTAGGTAATGGTTTTGACGAAGGTGTAACTATAGGTCCATTAATCAATCATAAAGCGATTGAAAAATCGCAGTCATTACTTGCTGACACGCTAAAACGTGGCGCAACGCTCTTATGTGGTGGAGAAAAAGATAAAGCGGGCGAAAACTTCTTCCAACCTACTGTTGTTGGTAATGTCCCTGCTGAAAGTCATATTCTTGAAGAAGAAATATTTGGCCCTGTTGCCCCTATCGTTATTTTTGAAAATGAAGACGATGTTGTCAAACTTGCCAATAATACTATTTATGGCTTAGCCGCTTATTTCTATAGTGAAGATCCACAACGTATTTGGCGTGTATCTGAAAACTTAGAATATGGTATGGTCGGTATTAATACTGGCGCTATTTCAAATGAAGTTGCACCTTTTGGTGGTATTAAACAATCTGGTTTAGGACGTGAAGGTTCTGAACATGGTATTGAAGACTATATGGAAATGAAATATCTCTGCCAAGGTTTATAATATAAAAATACAAAATCAGTCAGCAAGGAAGTGGCTTCTTTTATATTTAAAATCATTCTATGTATTAAGACGTTAAGCAAAAAATACCCTCGATAATATATCGAGGGTATAAATAATTATTTGTACTCTATTATCTGTAACTAGTGATAGAGCATCTCATGAACAATATCTTTGCCTTTCATGGAATAAGGATAAAACGTTGGCCAATTATTTAGCTCTTTAAATAATTCTTTATGTGAATTATTTCCCATATATAAATGAAAATGCTCTGATTTTTCTGGTGCAATAATATGATCACTAAACTGAATAAACTTCGGTGCTTGGCTTTGTTTATCATTACAACTAAATAGATAACGAACACCCTTCTTACCTGATTCATAATGCAAAATATGATAACCATCATAGTGATATTCACAACTATCTATTTTTTCGCCTTGATGGAATTCAATCACATTATCTTCAATGCCTATCATATCAATATCTGTTTTATAGCCTTGAGCATAATAAGCGCGATATTCTTCAACTGTTTTATCTTTTTTCGTCTCTGCTTTCTTTTGTAAAACAGGATCTAACTCTCCACTCAACAAATAAGGCTCAGCAGATTGCCATACTCCATCCCAATCACTCAAAGAACGATTGAGAACATCCTTGTCCTCAAAAATACCATTGGCTGCATCGCGTTGTGCTTGAGTTTGTACCTTTTCATGATGGCCATGAGCAACAACAGACATTGCCGTACCAAGTAAGCCCATGATCAATAAACAAGAAAAAATAGGTTTTTCCATAAACTTATCCTTGGACTGCTTTAAAGCGTGGGTTTGATTTACAAATTACATAAAGACGTCCACGACGACGAACGACTTTGCAATCTGGGTGGCGTTGTTTTGCACTTTTTAGTGAACTTAATACCTGCATTTTTTTACCTTAATTAACAAAGCGACCAAAACGTTTATTAAAGCGAGCCACATTACCTTCTTGAGCATGCGTTTTTTGCTTACCGGTATAAAACGGATGTGATTGAGAAGAAATATCCAGTGTGACGTAAGGATATGTCTGGCCTTCAAACTCAATAGTTTTTTCCGTCTTTATAGTGGAGCCGACTTTAAAATAAGCATCTGCGCTCGTGTCGTGAAAAATAACTGTTCGATATTGTGGATGAATAACTTGTTTCATGAATACCCCCTAAAACATGTAATGTTATAATATAACAATATGAATTTGTTATAATGTAACGCTTTTGATATTTATTAGCTAGTTTTTTTAAGATCTTTTTTTCTATACTGATAAAAATAGGGATATTTAGCCTAATAGATGATTACAGGAGAGAATTTTTTCTGCTTTATTTTCTTCAAACTGTCTATTTTCCGCTAAAGTTATACTTATAAGGTAAAATAAATGGGGTATATTATGACAAGTTGGCGCAATACCTTTTTCAGTAGGTCTCCAATATCAATAGGTATTAGCTTTGATTTTTCTGAAATCTATCCTTTATCTGTATCTGTGCCTTCGCTCTACTTACAGTTACAACCCTATGAAATAGGTGAGCAACCCTTACCCAAGAAATTTAATTTATTATCAGAAGAAACGATAAAAATTGATGATAATGATGTTGAAGTCTCTTTTAATTGGTCAGCAGGTGCCAGAGAAGGGTTAATTTTATATCGGCGGATTGGTGCCTCACTTGAACAATCCCCCTCCGATAAAGATTGTGAGCAATTTGCTTTATTAATTTATAGCGCAATAAAAAAAGCCATCTTACTGCCTGATAAAGAAAATGTTGCCCTTTTTTATACATTAATATGCCAAGATAAACTTGCTCCTATTACCTACCTTCCTTACCTAATTAATAAAATCGAGCAAGATGATAACTTAATAAATAATAGATTATATTTTCAGCTTATCTTATGGCTCTTATACAAAAGTCCTAACAAAAATACGATAAAAATAAGTTTAGGTCTGTTGAGCCTTTTTCGTGATGGAATATCACAGCGACTATTGTTTTTATTTGCTCTTCACCCTGAGTTTACGCTTTATTCTCTCTATTCAATAAAAAAAAGAGTTAATTATCAAAATATAAGTTCATTTTTTGATTTATTAGGGCCAAGAACAAAAGATTGGGGACGAATTCAATTTATTGAATATTTACCAGCACCGCTTTCAATCAGTACTCGTTATTGGCTATTAACCGAAGGGTACAAAAATAATGTGATGATAGAGTATGTTGCTTATAATTGTGCGACTAAAGGCAAGTTATTAGAGATATTGAATACTTATCCTGAAGATCCTCAATTACTGCTTGGATGCAGTGATATTTTACGCGCATTACTTAATGGTGGCCCCACAAAAGATATTTATGATTACGCACAAGGACCGCAAGTATGCCTAGAATTTATCAACCAAGTTAATCAGATATCGCCTAAAGAATTAAACTTACTTCATTGTGTATGTGAAATTGCTGACTTTGTACAAAATAGTGGAGAAGATTGGTTATCATTAGGGGAATTAGGATGGAGTGACTATTATCAACAACAAATAATGTCACTCTCACAGCATATAATTCAAAAACCGCAATGGTCAGCTTTAATTATTAAATCATTACAAAGTCACTGTAGAACAAAAAGTTATCAAGCAAGTCTTGTCGCAAAAGCGATTCATCTTGATATTTGGGAGCTTCTTTTTTCTCTACAAGAGTGCAATCCAAACGCTGATTGGTGGCATCATCTGATGCAGACAGATTCTTCTTATAAAATAGAAAAAGTTGTCAAACTCGCAGAACAACAAATTAACATAAGCGCATCACACAATATTGATACATCTTTAATTAACTATCACTCTGAATATAAGCCACATCATGCCGTTGAATATATTATGCAAGATCTACGTAGCTTTCCAGGTATTGGCTGGTCATTAATCAAAAAACAACTACATAGCCCAATACTACGTAATCGAAATATGGCGCTTAATGTTCTTTCTGCTTGGTCTGGTATTGTGTGGCCTCATGATCTTTATGAGACATTAACCCAAGTGTTAACTATAGAAACAGATAAAAATACTCATCAGCGCATAAGAAAATTTTTAGCAAATCATCAATAATATGCGTAATGTTAAAGGTGAAAGATAATTCTGAAAAAAAATGGCGGAATCAGTCATATTGACAGTTCATGCTAGTATGGCGATGAGGATTAACACAGTGTTACAACAATTAATAATCGTAATTCACAGTTCAAAAATGAGGTGAATATGGGCAAATTTCCGGGGCTACATCGTCGAGCAATAGCGATTATTGCTATTATCGTATTAGTTATTTTTTTCTGGCCTAAAGGTGAAGATAAAATTGAACGCCCTCAGGCGTCTAACTCAACCCAAGATCTTCCAGTACCTGTGGCACCTTCAGTATCAACAGATAATCAAGAGAAGCTACAAACGACTTTGCCCCCAGCTCAAGACAGTCTTGATGCCAATGAAAACACTTATTCACCTACTGAAAATGGAAGTGACAATAATACAATAGAAAATAACACTGAATCGCCTGCTGTGAAACAACAACAGCAACCAATAACATCCGCGGATGCCTGGCAAACTTATACGATAAAAGAAGGGCAAACACTAGCACAACTATTTAGAGATAATAATCTCGCTGTGAATGATGCATTTTCAATGGCTAAATCAGAAGATAAACAAAAGTCATTAAGCCAATTACGTTCAGGACAAACAATCCGTTTACAACGTAATCCTCAAGGTGAGGTTAGTATGCTTGAAGTAAAAAATAGCGCAGGAACTGTTATCACATTCACGCGTTTGAGTGATGGTAGTTATTATCGTACACCTTAGCAAAAGAAAAATAAGAGCAATAAAAAACGCCAGCTAAGCTGGCGTTTTTCTATCAACATACACTGTTTAATCTAAAGATTATTCAGCAACGATGATAACATTCAGTTCAGCGAATACATCACTGTGAACTTGGAAGTGAACTTCGTGGTCACCAGTAGTGCGCAGAACGCCATTTGGTAGACGAACTTCGCTCTTACACATTTCAACGCCAGCTGCAGTTACTGCATCAGCGATGTCACGTGTACCAATTGAACCAAACAGTTTACCTTCATCACCCGCTTTAGAGCTGATGGTTACAGAACCCAGTGCAGTAATTTTCGCTGCACGAGCTTCAGCTGCTGCTAAAGTTTCAGCTAATTTAGCTTCTAACTCAGCACGACGCGCTTCGAAAAACTCAATGTTTTTCTTAGTCGCAGAAACAGCTTTACCCTGTGGGATTAAATAGTTACGAGCATAGCCCGATTTTACGTTAACCTGATCACCCAGGCTACCCAGATTCGCTACTTTATCAAGCAGAATAATTTGCATTACCTTATCCTCTACAAGTCATTAATGGACTATATAATACCTATTACTGATGACGATCAGTATAAGGTAATAAAGACAGGTAGCGCGCGCGCTTGATAGCACGAGCCAGCTGACGCTGGTATTTTGCGCGAGTACCGGTGATACGGCTTGGTACAATTTTACCACTTTCAGTGATATAGTTTTTCAGCGTAGCGATGTCTTTATAATCGATCTCTTGTACGCCTTCCGCTGTGAAACGGCAGAACTTACGACGACGGAAATAACGTGCCATTTGGCTAGTCTCCAGAATCTATCAATTCAATCTGTTCGGCATGAAGCACCAGTTTAAATAATCCATTTCGCGCCTGATGGCTACTAATGAATCCTGAAACGGTGATTGTGCTGCCGACCGTTATACTGTGAGTATCAGCTTGTAACGCTTTCCCGCTGGCAATAATGGGCATTCTGCACCACGATTGTCTTTTTAATCCCGCCTCTTCTTGTATTGAACGATGTTCAATAACAAATTGACAATGCGGGATCCCAGCAGGACTAACTTTTCGTATCAATGCTTTACAGACTGTGCCTGTCAACACCAATCGATTAGTCGTCACAGCACTAATTACTCTTCAGAATCCTCTGCTACATCATCAGCTTCTTCTTCATCTAGATCTTCAGCAACATCACGACGACGTTCGTCTCTTGCTTTAACCATTGGTGAAGCTTCAGTCACTGCGTGTTTAGTACGCATGATCATGTTGCGGAGAACGGCATCGTTGAAACGGAAAGTAGTTTCCAGTTCATCAATCACTTCCTGCGGCGCTTCAACGTTCATCAGAACGTAGTGTGCTTTGTGCAGTTTGTTGATTGGGTAAGCCAACTGACGACGACCCCAGTCTTCTAGACGGTGGATCTGACCATTTGCATTAGTGATAGCGGTTTTATAACGCTCGATCATGCCCGGAACTTGTTCGCTCTGGTCAGGATGAACCATAAAAACGATTTCGTAATGACGCATTTGAATTGCTCCTTACGGATTTATCAGCCTCCTGTCAGGGTCAGTCACCAACCATGGAGGCAAGGAACTTGTTTAAGTGTGACTGAAAAATTGACGCGTAACTATACCCCCACGACCGACAAAACTCAAGGGAGTATAAATAAATATACGTGAAAAGATTATTTTGCAGTTATTCTTTGGCGCATTGCCTCGAATAAACAGACACCTGTTGCAACTGAAACATTCAAAGAAGAAACGGAGCCTGCCATTGGTATACTGATTAATTCATCACAATGTTCACGTGTTAAGCGGCGCATACCTTCGCCTTCAGCTCCCATCACTAATGCTAAAGGTCCTGTTAATTTGCTTTGGTATAACGTGTGATCGGCTTCACCTGCAGTGCCTACAATCCACACATTTTCTTCTTGCAATAAACGTAATGTTCTTGCGAGGTTAGTAACTTTGATTAGAGGAACGCTTTCAGCTGCACCACAAGCCACTTTCTTGGCTGTCGCATTTAATTGGGCTGAGCGGTCTTTAGGAACAATAACCGCATGAACACCGGCGGCATCAGCACTACGTAAACATGCGCCTAAATTATGCGGATCAGTAACACCATCTAGCACTAATAAAAAGGGTGTTTCAACTTTTGCTAATAAATCAGGTAAGTCTTGTTCTTGATACTGACGCCCTGGTTTTACTTTCGCAATAATACCTTGGTGAACAGCGCCTTGGGTTTGATTATCTAACCATTGACGATTAGCTACTTGCACAAGAATACCTTGAGCCTCAAGCTCATGAATAACTGGCGTTAAACGACGATCTTCTCGCCCTTTTAATACATAAACTTCTTTAAAACGCGTAGGATCACGCTCAATCAATGCTTTAACGGCGTGAATACCATAAATAATTTCTTCGCTCATAGCGTTTTTTTACTCAGCAATATAGATAAAAAATATTAGGGACAATAACAGATAAAAGGCGGAATATCCGCCTTTTTAAGAGGGACTCACTTGAAAAAATATTATCTATTTTCGCGTTTTGCCGCTCGTTTTGCTTTTAGTTTTGCCTCTATCTTTTTGGTTTGAGATGAGGCTTTTTTACGCTTGCTACTCGCTTTATCTTTTGCAACTTGATCTTTAACGGCTTTATCTTTGCTCGTTTTATCAGCACCTGATTTGCCTTTTCTAAATGCACTATCAGGCTCAAAGTTTTTATCTTTGCTTGCATCGCGACGACGAGATTTACTATTGGTTGCGTTTTTCTTCTCTTTTTCGCCTTTTGATGCACGCACTCTTGCTGTTTTACCCGGATTACGGGCTTTACGCGTTGTTGAAATCAAAGAGAAATCAATAGTGCGTTCATCCATACTAACGGCTTCAACTTTTACTTCAACTTCATCACCAAGGCGATAAACTTGTCCTGAAGATTCACCAATTAGACGCTGTCCAACATTATCATATTGATAGTAATCATTATTCAATGTTGAAACATGGACAAGTCCATCGATAAACAAATCATTAAGACGTACAAAGAAACCAAAGCCAGTCACGCTAGTGACAATACCCGTGAATTGCTGACCAATTTGATCAAGCATAAAGTCACATTTTAGCCAATCAGTAACATCACGCGTTGCTTCATCAGCACGACGCTCTGTTAAAGAACAATGCTCACCTAATTGCAACATGGTATCCATATCGCTATGGTAACCCCCTGTTGGTGTCCAACGTTGCGAGCCATGGCCTTCTTGTTTCGCTATTTGATATTTAATCGCACGGTGAAGCGAAAGATCAGGATAACGACGAATAGGCGACGTAAAGTGAGCGTATGATTTTAAGGCTAAGCCAAAGTGACCTCGATTTTCAGGATCATAAATCGCTTGTTTCATCGAACGTAAGATCATGGTTTGTAGCATTTCATGATCAGGACGTTCTTCAACTTCTTTCATCACACGAGCATAATCAGCAGGCTCTGGCGTTAACCCACCAGGCAACGTTAGCCCTAATTCACTAAAGACAGAACGTAAATTCATTACGCTCTCTTCTTTTGGTTTATCATGAATACGATAAAGTGCAGGCTCTTCATTTTTTTCAACGAATCTAGCCGCAGCGATATTGGCTAAGATCATGCACTCTTCAATAAGTTTATGTGCATCATTACGAACAACGGGCTCAATACGCTCAATTCGGCGCTCTGCATTAAAGATAAATTTCGCTTCTTCTGATTCAAAACCAATTGCACCACGTTGCTCACGAGCGATATTAAGTGCTTGATATAACTCATACAGATGTTCAATATCTTTCACTATCGGTTGATAGTGCTCACGTAGTTCTTCATCACCTTGTAAGATTTTCCATACTTTGGTGTAAGTCATTCGCGCATGTGAGCTCATAACCGCTTCATAAAATTTGTATGAAGATAAACGGCCTTGCTCAGATACCGTCATTTCACAAACCATACATAAGCGATCAACCTGAGGATTTAATGAACAGAGTCCATTTGATAAGACTTCAGGTAACATCGGCACAACTTGTGATGGGAAATAGACAGAGTTACCACGACTACGGGCTTCTGTGTCTAGCCCTGTTTGAGGCCTAACGTAATAGCTCACATCTGCAATGGCGACCCATAAGCGCCAACCACCACCTTTTTTGCGTTGACAATAAACCGCATCATCAAAGTCTCGTGCATCTTCACCATCAATCGTGATTAATGGTAAATCACGCAAATCCACACGTCCTTCTTTGGCTGATTCAGGAACTTCTTCTTTTAAATCAGCAATTTCTTTTTCAACTTTTGCAGGCCATGTATATGGAATTTCATGAGTACGCAGTGCGATTTCTACTGCAATACCCGTTCCCATTGTTTCACCTAAAATTTCGATAATACGCCCTACTGCTTGGGTGCGACGTGTTGGTCGATTGGTGACTTCAACTACCACCACATTCCCCATTCTCGCACTCATGATATCTTCTTTAGGAATGAGAATATCAAAACTTAAGCGACTATCATCAGGTACAACAAACCCCATACCTGATTCAATAAAATAACGACCCACAATTTGATTATTTCTTGGTTCGAGAACACGAACAACTCGCCCTTCACGGCGACCTTTTCTATCGACGCCTAACGGTTGAGCGAGAATAATGTCGCCATGCATCGTTTTTTTCATTTCATCTTGTGACAGATAAAGGTCGTCTTTTTGACCTTCAGCACGTAAAAAACCATATCCATCACGATGACCGATAACTTTGCCTTTCCATAAATCAAGGCGTTCTGGTAATGCGTAACATTGACGACGAGTAAAGACTAACTGGCCATCTCGTTCCATCGCTCTTAAACGGCGACGTAACGCTTCTATATTTTCCTCTCCTGAAATTTTTAGCGCTTGAGCTAAATCTTCACGGCTCATTGGTGCAGTACGCTTTTTCATTTCTTCTAAAATATATTCGCGACTAGCAATTGGAGAGGCGTATTTTTCTGCTTCTCTATCCTGAAAAGGATCTTTTGACATTATGACCTCCACGCTATCAGATTAATGGGAGCCAACGACTCAAACATCTTCTAATAACAATTTATATAAGGTGTTGTTGTTTTCAACTAACTCAGCCAGTGTATGACGGTCTAACTCTTTCAAAAACTGCTCAATTGCTTGATGTAATACCAGTTTTAATCGACACGCTGGGGTGATATGGCAAAATTCAGCACTACAATTCACTAATGAAAGGGGCTCTAATGCTCTAACAACGTCACCAACAATAATCTCTTTTGCTGATTTTCCTAAACGTATCCCACCATTTTTACCACGGATAGCTTCGACAAAACCAAGATGGCTAAGTTGATTAATAATTTTCACCATGTGGTTACGTGATACACCATAAACTTGCGTCACTTCTGTGATGCTAGTCATTTTGCCTTCTGGTAACGAAGCCATATATATCAACGCCCGCAATCCATAATCTGTAAAACTGGTTAATTGCACAATGACCTCTGAAAAGTAATATTCCCTTTAAAACGAGTTAAGGGAGAAGTAACTAATGATAAGAATATCATTTTATTAAGTAGTATTGTGTTTGTTTTTTGGACATTTAGCAAAGATATCCTTAAAAAAGCGTTATTCTTCTCATCATTCACGATATCTATTATCACTGACTAATCAAAGAAAAAGCGATACTGTTGATTATCAACAGATCGCTTTTTTATATATCGACGTTATATCTCAATATTCGCTATATCATAATCAAGATAACAATAATAATGTTATCGTTTTCATCAATTACACTAAAAAGTAGATATTCAACCGAGTGTAAAAATCTCTATTTCTTTTATTAATTGATGTTTAGCGTTTTATTACGCTGAGTTTAGCAAGTATATAGATACGAAAAAATCGCCCCTGTTATTTTCAGGGACGATTTTCACGTCAAACCCATTAATGTAAATTATGCATCAAATGGGTGACGGAGAACAATCGTTTCGCAACGATCTGGACCTGTAGAGACGATATCAACAGGAACACCCGTTAACTCTTCAACACGCTTGATGTAGTTCAACGCAGCTTGTGGTAATAATGCTTTGTCTTTCACACCAAAAGTACTTTCATTCCATCCTGGTAATGATTCATAGATAGGCTCAATACCTTCCCAATCATCAGCAGCTAAAGGTGTAGTGTCGATAACTTCACCAGTAGGTAGGCGATAACCTACACACACTTTCACTTCTTTTAGACCATCTAAAACATCTAATTTAGTCATACAGAAGCCAGACAGTGAGTTGATTTGAACCGCACGACGAATAGCAATAATATCTAACCAACCAGTACGACGACTACGGCCTGTGGTTGCACCAAATTCTTGGCCTTTCTCACGTAAGAAATCACCCGTTTCATCGAATAATTCTGTTGGGAATGGACCTGCACCAACACGAGTTGAGTATGCTTTGATAATACCTAAAACATAACCAACATAACGTGGGCCTAATCCAGAACCTGTAGCAACACCACCAGCGGTGGTATTTGAGGAGGTTACATACGGATATGTACCGTGGTCGATGTCTAATAATGTGCCTTGTGCACCTTCAAACATGACCAGCTCACCTTTTTGGGTTGCTTTGTACAGTAAGTCAGAAACGTCAACAACCATACCTGTCAGAATATCTGCAACAGCCATGATATCATCAAGAGTTTTTTGGAAATCAACAGGTTCAACTTTGTAATAATTAACCAATTGGAAATTATGGTATTCAATAATTTCTTTCAATTTTTGTGCGAAAGTTTCTTTATCAAACAAATCGCCAACACGTAAGCCACGACGAGCAACTTTATCTTCGTAAGCAGGGCCAATACCTCGACCTGTTGTACCGATAGCTTTCTCACCACGGGCTTTTTCACGAGCACTATCTAATGCGATGTGATAAGGCAGGATTAATGGACAAGCTTCAGAGAGAAGTAAACGTGAACGAACTGGAATACCACGTGCTTCAAGATCAGTCATCTCTTTCATCAGAGCTTCTGGCGACAATACGACACCGTTTGCGATGATGCTCATCACATTTTCACGGAGAATGCCTGATGGAATTAAATGGAGGACGGTTTTTTCACCGTTGATAACTAGAGTATGGCCTGCATTATGGCCACCTTGATAGCGAACAACATATTTAGCTCGTTCTGTCAGCAAGTCAACTATTTTGCCTTTGCCTTCGTCACCCCACTGGGTGCCCAATACGACAACGTTATTACTCATTTCAAAATACACTCGGTTGCTTAAAAAAGGATTCTACCATCTCAATTCAAGAGTTACAGTAGATTTTATCTAATTATGTCATCACCGCCTTTAAGCAATAGAATATCTTGCTATAAGTAATATTTTCGCCCGAAAAAATCCATACCATAAGGTATTTATGGTTTTAATCGATAGTTTGATTGCAAAAACAGAAAGCAGAGTGACATAAAAGTGAAAACAGCGGAAGAAGACGCTTCGGTATTGCCGAAGGATTATCTTGAAATGCAATTTTCACTTTATACTATCTCAGCTAATTCCATTTTGGAATTCATTGTGAGTAATTTTTCATATTATTCATCATATTTGCCTATTCCATAATAAAAAATCCCCCACTTTTGAAGGTGGAGGATTTGGCTATCTTACTGATTTTTATTAAAGCGCTATATCACAATAGGATACTATCACTATTCAATAATCGCTCTCGCTTTAGTTGGTGCTTTCATATAGCGTAGGAAATCGCTATCTGGGCTTAACACCATCACGTCATTGCCGTCTTTGTTAAAGCTCTTCTCATAAGCACGTAAGCTACGAATGAAAGCATAGAAATCAGGATCTTGGCTAAAGGCATCAGCAAACAGTTTAGTTGCTTGGGCATCACCTTCACCGCGAAGACGTAATGATTCACGCTCAGATTCTGCTAATGTCTCAGTTACAGTCTTATCAGCAGCAGCGCGAATTTTCACTGCTTGCTCTTGACCTTGTGAACGGTGACGACGAGCAACGGCTTCACGCTCTGCACGCATACGCTGATAGATAGCTTCAGAAACTTCCATAGGTAGATTGATTTGTTTAATTTGAACATCAATCACTTCAATCCCTAATGCCGCCATACTGTTCATATTAACAGCAGGTGCTTTTCCTTTTGTTTCTTCTGCGACTTTCTTCGCTGCATCTGCAATAGCATCATCGACAGCACTTGTATCGCGTGAAGGCGTACCTTCATTCAATGCATTACGCACATCAATTGTCAGGCGACCACGGGAATCTGTAATGATTTGGTTTACACTCATACGACCAATTTCAGAACGTAAACGGTCACTAAACTTACGGCGTAATAACGTCTCAGCTTGTGTAATATTACCGCCGCCTGTTGCTAGGTAGTATGTACTGAAATCACTGATACGCCATTTTAGATAAGAATCGACTAACAAGTCTTTATTCTCACCTGATAAGAAACGGTCTTGTTGGATATTCATAGTTTGAATACGAGCATCCAATTTCTTCACATTCTCAATGAATGGAATTTTAAAGTGTAGACCTGGTTCATAAACAACTGGCTTGTTCTCAGCATCACGAACAACTTTTGCAAAGCGTAAAATAATGCCTTTTTCGTACTGTTGAACTACAAATACAGAGGAGTACAACAGTGCTAAAATAATAATGACGACAACTGCGATAGCTTTACGCATGATTATTGTCCTCCTTGATTAGAACCATAAGGCTGACCATAACCGCCATAACCATTATTGTTACTACCGTATCCACCATTACCATACGTTGTTGACGCTGGCTTTTGTGCCGGTGTTGAAGAATGACTTGTTGGAGCTGGCGTACGCGCTGGAGCCTCTACCGCATTTTGTGTTGCTGATTGAGATTGTTGGCGTAACATTTGCTCTAAAGGTAACACTAACATACTGTTGCCTTTATCATTCGCAATAACTTTACGTGTTTTAGAAAGCACATTTTCCATGGTTTCAATGTAAAGACGTTCGCGTGTAATATCAGGAGCAGCACGATATTCAGGTAGGATTTTAGAGAAACTCGCCACCTCACCCTCAGCCCTCATTACTACGCTCGTTTTATACGCTGTTGCTTCTTCTATCATACGTTGTGCATTACCTTTTGCTAATGGTAATACTTCGTTTTTATAAGCTTCAGCCTGACGAATTGTTTTTTGTTCTTCTTCTCGCGCAGAAATAACATCATCAAATGCCGCTTTCACCGCTTCTGGTGGACGGGCAACTTGGAAGTTGACGTCGACAATAGAAAGACCCATTTTGTAAGGACGAATAGTATCTTCTAATTGTTGACGAGTCTGGTCACGAATTTCTGAGCGATTTGATGTCAGAATTTTTTCCATTTCAGAACGACCAATAACACCACGCACAGCACTATCTGTTGCCTGGCCTAAGCTATTCATTGGCGTCGTTACATTAAAGAGAAATTCTTCTGGGTTTGAGACAACATACTGAACGTTTATCTCAACTTGAACCATGTTTTCATCAGAGGTCAACATCATGCCACCCGTGGTTAAATCACGGATAGTTTTCACGTTGACAGGTTGAACTTCATCAATGAAAGTCGGCTTCCAGTTCAAACCAGGTTCTACGATTTGATAAAATTTACCAAAACGAGTTACAACACCTTGTTCGGCTTCTTTTATGGTATAAAAACCACTGGCAGCCCAAACGACAACAACCGCACCCAATGCAAGAGAAATCAATAAATTCCCAGCATTGCTACGTGGTCCACCGTTTTGGCCAGAAGGAGAGTTTCCTCCTTTTTTACCACCTAAGCCACCCAGTTTTTCACTCAGTTTACGGAAGATATCATCGAGATCTGATGCCCCGCGATTCCGACCTCCCTGATTACCGTTGGAGTTACCTTCGCCGTTATTCTTACCGCCGTTCCGGTTACCCCACGGGTCGCGGTCTTGTCCGTTATTACCGGGCTGATTCCACGCCATGTTCTAGCTCCATTATTATGATTAGATTTATAAGGCTTAAAAGCTGATTTCATCACCAGCTCTCAGTTTATGTTCTTAAGTATGGCCAGTTTCAGACCACGTAATCCAATAAATTTGGTTCCTGCTTGCAAAGGCGACACCAGTCTACCATAGGCATTCGGATGATTAGGCCAACTTTACCGTCTTTTTCAATCCATTCACGTTGTATCGACTGTAATTGATAAAAACGGCTACGTAGCCGCCCACCTTCTTCTGGCGGTAAACGCAATTCAAAGTGTGCGATCTCACCTGAAAGACGCTCAGTTAACGCCTGATATAACAGTGAAATTCCTTCACCTGTTTGTGCAGAAACCCAAACTCTAACAGGCAAATTATCTTCATTTCGATCAATTCGTGGCGTGAAATCCTCAAAAAGATCAATTTTATTCATAACATGCAGTGTTGGTATTTCTTGAGCATCAATCTCTTCTAATACACTTTCAACTGCCTGAATATTTTCCTCAAAGCGGCTATCAGCAGCATCAATTACATGAAGAAGCAATGTCGCTTCTCGTGTTTCTTGCAATGTTGCTTTAAATGCAGCAACAAGATCATGAGGTAAGTGTCGGATAAATCCAACGGTATCAGCTAAAACAACTGTTCCCACATCATCAACTTGAATACGTCTTAATGTCGGATCTAATGTTGCAAATAACTGGTCTGCTGCATAGACATCAGCACTTGTAATTCGGTTAAATAAACTCGATTTTCCTGCGTTTGTATAACCGACAAGGGACAGTGTCGGAATATCAGCTTTACTACGTGCTTGCCGTCCTTGTTCACGCTGACGTTCTACTCTACCTAGTCGCATTAAAATTTGACTAATTTTTCCTCTGAGTAAACGACGGTCTGTTTCTAGCTGAGTTTCACCTGGTCCACGTAATCCAATCCCCCCTTTTTGCCGTTCAAGGTGTGTCCACCCTCTGACTAAACGAGTCGATAGATGACGTAACTGGGCGAGCTCTACCTGCAGTTTTCCTTCATGTGTTCTTGCTCTTTGGGCAAAAATATCAAGGATAACACCCGTGCGATCAACTACACGGCATTCACAAAGTCTTTCCAGATTTCGTTCCTGAGCGGGCGTAAGTGCATGGTTAAAAAGAACGACTTCTGCACCACTAGCTTTTACAGCTTCTGCTATTTCTTCAGCTTTACCTTCACCTACATAATACTTGGAATGCGGTGATTTACGGCTTCCTGTAATAATTTGAACCGGTTTAACACCCGCAGATGTGACTAACGATTCAAACTCTTGCAAATCATCAACGTCCTTTTCTTGAGAAAAGAAGACGTGCACTAAAACGGCTAATTCGCCACCTTCATAACGATCAAACAAAGGCGAAACTCCTTAGAGTTTATAAAACAGGAAAAACATAGGTAAAGTCTCCCTACCTATGTTTTTATTATTAAGAATAATATTTGATTATTATTCTGTAACATCATCCTGCTGAGTTGCGTTACTACCACTGTAGTTTGTACCTGTTTGTCCTGGAGTATTACTATGATGAGAAACAGGACGAGAAGGTACCACGGTAGAGATAGCATGTTTATATACCATCTGACTTACTGTGTTTTTCAGCAGAATAACAAATTGGTCAAAAGATTCTATCTGACCTTGTAATTTAATGCCGTTAACCAAATAGATTGAAACGGGAACTCTTTCGCGACGTAATGCGTTCAAGAAAGGATCTTGCAAAGATTGCCCCTTAGCCATTCTATATTTTCCTTATTTTGTTGTTTTATACTAGAACCCAATTGGGTTCGAAAAATGAACTACTCAAAAATTGCGCTTTGGCAACTATCAATTTTACACAAACCTACCATCTATGCACTAATAACCTGCAAAACAGTGTCAAGAGATTGTTTAGGTTCTTCACTATCAAGCCAGTGAATATCATCCCAACCCCTTAACCAAGTGATTTGTCTTTTTGCTAATTGCCGGGTAGCACAGATCCCTCGAAAAACCATTTCATCATAATCGATCTCACCGGATAAATATGACCACATCTGGCGATAACCGACACAACGTATTGAAGGCAAATCTTCATGCAAATCGCCACGTTCATATAATGTTTTTACTTCATCTTCAAATCCACACGTTAACATTTGTTTGAAACGGGCTTCAATTCGCTGATGTAGCACATTTCTATCTTTCGGAGCAATCGCAAACTGGTATACATCATAAGGCAATGACTCACCTGATATTTGCGTTAGTTCTGTCATTGTCTTACCTGATATCAGATAAACCTCTAGTGCACGAGAAAGTCTTTGTGGATCATTAGGATGGATCCGTTGCGCAGCGACAGGATCGACTAATGCTAACTCTTTATGAACGACATCCCATCCTTGTTCTGCTGCTTTTTTCTCTATTTCAGCTCGAATTTCAGAATTTGCACTAGGTAAAGGCGATAAACCTTCAAGTAACGCCTTAAAATATAGCATAGTCCCACCCACTAATAGTGGAATTCGTCCAGCAGCTGTAATTTCTTCCATTGCATTTAATGCATCTCGACGAAAATCAGCAGCCGAATATGGGATTGCAGGATCAAGAATATCTATTAATCGATGTGGAGCAAGAGATTGTTCTTCATTATCAGGCTTCGCCGTACCAATATCCATGCCACGATAAATGAGTGCTGAATCAACACTAATAATATCGACAGGTAATTTTTGTCTTAGTGCAATCGCTAATGCTGTCTTACCTGAGGCTGTCGGCCCCATGAGGAAAATCGCTTTTGGTTTTATTTGAGTATTAACTTCGCTCATTATGTAATGCCGCTACCACAGGTTGTAATTCGATTAATTGTAATAAGTTTTTTGAGGGTTGTCTGACATACTGAGGACACACTCGCTCAATATCTGCCAATAATGCAACCGCTTGAGCCTGCGACCATCGCGTTGACTCAGTTCGTAATTGTTTTGCTAGCCATTGCCCCATATTTTGCTTAGTACACGATGTTTGAGTCGATAAATAAGCCAATAGCGCTGTCAACAACACAGGTAAATTTTGCTGACGTAAAGGTAATGACACCGCATGAACTAGCGCTTTACCATGGGATATTTCAATCACAATCCCAAAATCACTCATTAATGCCTGAAACTGGTTACATATATTTATTTCTTCTTTGCTCAATGTCAGTTTTAATGGCACTAACAAAGGTTGAGGTTTTAACGTTTCATTTACAGGTAATAATTGTGCACATCTTAACAGAAAATCAGCTTCTTCCAATGCTAACAAGCCTAGTCCTTGTGATGTTTCAAGTAATGCATATTTTTGCTGATAAATTGCTAATACTCGACCAAAAGTATAATCGCTATGTTCTTGTGCGACATTAACAGAACGAGCCATAACAGAAACTGGTTTTTCGTCTTTATTTTGCTGTCTGTCGTAATAATGAGTTGTATGACCGACTTTATCTAAATTCAATGGCTCGCGTTCAGGAAATAAAGGTATTTTTTCTTTATTTTCTGATGTCTCTGCCATTTCTTGAACCATTTTTTGATAAAGCAAGCCTTGAGTGCGTTGATAACTTTCACCAAATTGAGGTTTTTGCCCTGAATAAGCACCATGCTTTGTTGATGTCGATTTATCACCACGATTCACGCGCTCTAATGAATGGGATTTCTCTATTTTTGTCTCATATTCATTTGATGTGATTGGTTTTTGATAAGGCTTAGAATAAAGATTTTCGCCAGCAACTTGACGATTCTCAGGAAAACTCACTGATTGAGGGTTATCTTCATCATCAGAAAGAGGCAAAGCATCTTGTGTGGCTTGTCGTAATACACTTAACACCCCTTGATAGATAAAATCATGAACTAACCGTGATTCATGAAAACGCACTTCATGTTTAGCCGGATGCACATTCACATCAACCTGATGAGGGTCAACCGTCAAATAGAGCACATAAGAAGGTTGTTGCTCACCTTGTAAATATCCTTCATAAGCTTGGCGTATCGCATGATTAATTAATCTATCTCGCATCATACGTCCGTTAACATAGCAGTATTGAATATCACTGGTTTGTACTGAAGAAAGTGGATGTTCAATCCAGCCTTTTATTGCTAACTCTCCATGTTCCCATAAAAGTTGCATAGATTGATTAACAAAATTATTTCCACAAATCGCCATTAAACGACGAGAATAGTGTTGATCTTCTTTTGCAGCTCGGTATTGACGAACACGTTTACCGTTATGCGTAAGATTTATTGTTACATCAAAGCGAGATAATGCGATACGACGAACGACTTCATCAATATGACCAAACTCTGTTTTTTCAGTACGTAAAAATTTACGCCGTGCTGGTGTATTATAAAAGAGATCAAGTACTTCAACGGTGCTACCTATAGGATGTGCCGCGGGTTTTACTGTCACAGACATCTCTCGCCCTTCGGCATAGGCTTGCCAAGCCTCTTCTTGAGCTTGTGTTCGTGATGTTAACATTAGGCGAGAAACAGAGCTAATACTCGCAAGAGCTTCACCACGAAACCCCATACTCATTATCGCCTCTAAATCATCAAGGCTAGCGATTTTACTTGTTGCATGGCGAGCAAGTGCTAACTTCAAATCGTCTTTATTAATACCACAGCCATTATCACGGATACGAATAAGCTTAGCGCCACCTTTATCAATATCGATATCGATGGTAGTTGCACCAGCATCTAAGCTGTTTTCTAACAACTCTTTTACGACTGAAGCGGGTCTTTCAACCACTTCTCCAGCCGCTATTTGGTTAGCAAGCTGAGGAGGTAATAAATTTATCGCCATCGTCTGTCATCCCATTGATTAATTTGTTGGTGCTTTTTGTAATGGATGAGCCTGAAAATAAGAAAGTAAACCAGCGTGAATAGCCGCTGCTAATTTTTCCTGATAAGCATCCGATATTAATAGCTGCTCTTCTGATGCATTACTAATAAATCCTGTTTCGACCAAAATGGAGGGAATATCAGGTGAGCGTAATACGCCTAAACTAGCGTGTTCTGGCGTTCTTTTATGTAATGAGCCGACTTTTTTCAATTCACTAATCACAGAAACAGCAACATCATAGCCTACACGTTGTGAATTACCGAATTGCAAATCTAAAACAGTCTGGCTTAAATAAGGATCAGCGCCGTCGGCTAAAGCATCTCCTGCACCACCTAGCAATTCAGATTGCTTTTCACTTTGTTCAAGCCATTTACCTAATTCACTATTTGCACGGCGAGTAGAGAGCACCCATACAGAGGCGCCTTTCGCGGTACGATTAGGCGCTGAATCCGCATGAATAGAGACAAGCATATCCGCACCTTGTTTACGAGCGACCTCAGAACGACCAGCAACAGAGATAAAATAATCTCCATTTCGTGTTAAAACTGGCTTAAACATCGGGTCATTGCGTAATCTTGTTTCTAATTTTCGCGCAACATTTAGTGTAACGTCTTTCTCACGATAGCCTTTTTGCCCTATTGCACCAGGATCTTGCCCACCATGCCCTGCATCGATAGCAACGACAACTTGGCGACTATTATTATTTGTTTTGGTTTTAGTTGGCACCGGCGCTACAGTTGGAGTACTCACAACAACGTCTTTTTCGGTAAGACGCGCAGAAGGTGTAGTGCTAGGGATAGTATTTGAATGAGCAATATAGGTTGATAACGGTACGTTTGTTACCGTTGGTTGACCATTGGTATTTTGTCTTGCCTTCATTCCTTTGAGAGTAAGCACTAACTTATACTCTCCACTACTATTTAATAAGCTTTCTGTTACCGCAACGGGTCCATCTAACTCAAGAACAATCCGCTGATATTGGGTACTTTGCGATTGACTTATACGAATCTTATGCACTAAGCGATTCGTACTTAAAGACGCTGGTAAGCCTGTTATTTTCGCATTTTGTTTCAGGTCAATAACCAATCTATCAGGATTTTTTAGTGAGAAAAATTTATAGCTTGGTTTCCCATCACGAAATAAAAATGTCAGGGTTGTTTGTGAAATATTATTTTCAACATTCACTTCTGTCGCAGTTGCTGCATGTACTGATTGTACAAAGAAAAATGAAGCAATAAACAACGCCAAGACAACAAAATAACGCTGACTTTGACTCACAAACGTGATGAGACTCGACATAATTATTATTCCTTTATGAAGACTGAATACGAGATAAAACAGCATTTCCTCGTTGTGAGAGGGCAACAAATCGTGCTTTTCGACCTTCATTTTCATAACTTAAATGGAGTTCTAAATCAGCACTTGGTAATACCCCTTCGCCTTGTGAAGGCCACTCAATTAGGCATAATGCATCCTGTTCAAAATAGTCACGTATTCCCATAAATTCCAGTTCTTCTGCTGATGCTAAGCGATAAAGATCAAAATGATAAACAGGGTTAGGTGACAACATATAAGGTTCAACAAGTGTATAAGTTGGGCTTTTTACATGACCTTGATGACCTAAAGCTTGTAAAAAACCTCGACTAAACGTTGTTTTACCTGCACCTAACGAACCATATAAGTACAAAATTAATCCATGATTTTCACAAGCCAAAGCCACAGTACGCCCAAGGTTGACTGTCGCTGTTTCATCTTCTAGTGCAATAACCCATTCATTCATATTCATATTTTCTATTATCAGATAATCATGGCTTAGAGAATTAATAGTTTAACAAATAGCACGCTAAGCTTTTTGTATTTCTTTAGGACAAATAGTTATCCAAATCAGTGATTAAATAACCATATCATAAATCTATTTATCACGAGGATTTTTCCCGGTGGTTCACTATGATACACTGCTCGCTCTTCGGACTCACCTCTTACCTTTTGGTTCTGTTTATCATGCCATCACTTGATCTTAACGCCCTTGCTGAAAATATTAAATTATGGGGCACTGAGCTGGGTTTTCAGCAAACTGGAATTTGTGATACGGACTTATCCATTGAAGAACCTCGTTTACAAGAGTGGCTAGATAAACAATATCATGGCGAAATGGCGTGGATGGCAAAATATGGCATGATGCGAGCAAGACCTCATGAATTAGTACCCGGTACATTACGTGTAATTAGTGTCAGAATGAATTATTTACCGACGGAGGCAGCATTTGCTCGCACATTAAATAATCCAGAACAAGGTTATATTAGTCGTTATGCGCTAGGTAGAGATTACCACAAAGTTTTAAAACAACGCCTTAAAAAATTAGGTGAAAAGATTACACAATATTGCCAACAGTATGAATATCAAGGTGTCGTTAACTTTCGACCTTTTGTTGATTCAGCGCCGATTATGGAAAGGCCACTTGCCGTTAAAGCTGGGCTTGGCTGGGTTGGTAAACACTCACTTGTTATTAATGATAAATCTGGCTCTTGGTTTTTCTTAGGTGAATTGCTGATAAATTTACCTCTGCCAATAGATGCCCCAGTAGAAGAGCAATGCGGTAAATGTGTTGCATGTATGACAACGTGTCCTACTGCCGCCATTGTAGAGCCTTATACGATAGATGCCCGCCGTTGTATCTCTTATCTCACGATTGAACATTCAGGCGCTATACCAGAACAATTTCGTCCTTTAATGGGTAATCGTATTTATGGCTGTGATGACTGCCAATTAATTTGTCCTTGGAATAGATTCTCACCACTCACTGAAGAAGATGATTTCTCACCTCGTCGTGAACTTCATACTCCCGAGCTTTATACACTCTTTCAATGGAGTGAAGAAAAATTTTTGCGAACAACAGAAGGCTCGCCAATTCGACGAATTGGATACTTACGTTGGCTAAGAAATATTAGTGTGGCATTAGGAAATGCACCTTACCAAGATAAAATCGTACTTGCCCTGCAAGAACGCTTTGGTTTAAGTGATGTTTTAGATGAGCACTTGCAATGGGCAATAGCTCAGCAATTAGCAAAAAGAAATGAGAAAGAAGTAAAAATACAGACTTCACAACAAAAACGCTTAGTAAGGGCGATAACTAAAGGTTTACCTCGCGACGCTTAATTTTTAACACAATACAATAAAAGTTAACACTAAATAATTTCATCTGTGAATAAAATAAAAAAACGTTGTCTATCAATACGAAGAAAAAATTCAAGCGAACTAAGGCACATTTTTAAATATTTTTTAAAAATCTTATTTATCAACAAGATATAATTTCAATAAATTTATATACAGCGTACTAACCCCAAATCATTTTTTGATGTGTTTCTGTGGATAACTCTGTGCAGTAAAAAAATAAATAATGCTCAGATGCGGTGGTTATCAGTATCTGATTGTGGATAAATCAATTTGGGAAGAAAATACGAATAATCAAAAAAAATATCATTTTTTTCAAAGAAAAGACTTCAAAAACCTTCCTTTCTCTAAAAATACTATTGAAATTGTATTTAACAGAATAAAGACCTAAACCTATAAAAATGATTTCGCCTTATATTTCCCTCTAAATGAGGAAAGGCGCACATTCTAGTGCTGTAAATATAGAATTGCAAGTAAAGATCAAAGATAGATCACAAAAAAATAGCTTGATCTTACGTGCAGTTACCGCATTCTCACTTTTGAATAATAATATCCACACTATAACTATAGATATTAAGTAAAATAGCTTAATTTACATCCTAAGACAGTGTAGTCGATATTTTAAAAAGCGAGAGAAAAAATAAAGAAATTTTGATCATTTTTTAGACGCAATATATCTAAACGGATATTTTTTCTTTTTTAGATTGAAATTACTGTTTTAGGTAATTGAATTAATTGAGGAAGTATTTAGAGAAGAAGATTTGGAGCGGGAAACGAGACTCGAACTCGCGACCCCAACCTTGGCAAGGTTGTGCTCTACCAACTGAGCTATTCCCGCATTTGGTAAGTGTGATAACTATCAGAGAAAGATTTGGAGCGGGAAACGAGACTCGAACTCGCGACCCCAACCTTGGCAAGGTTGTGCTCTACCAACTGAGCTATTCCCGCGTCGCATAATACTGATAACTATCTTAGAAAGATTGGAGCGGGAAACGAGACTCGAACTCGCGACCCCAACCTTGGCAAGGTTGTGCTCTACCAACTGAGCTATTCCCGCATCTTTCTAACACCCGTACTAACGAAATTCTTCATCGGTACGGGAAGCGCATTATACGAGAAAAATGATTAACCGCAAGCCCTTATCGCCAAAAAAATATATTTTTTTGATTGCATGTCGATAAAATCATCATAATGATGCAATATCCATCATAATTAAGCGATATTCTACTCTTTAATAAAAGTTTCGCGATAATAAACGAGTTCTGCAATGGATTCGCGAATATCATCTAACGCTTGATGTGTATTTTTTTTCGTAAAACCGTCTAGAATTTCAGGTTTCCAACGACGGGCTAATTCTTTTAGTGTACTCACATCAAGATAGCGATAGTGAAAATAGCTTTCTAACTCAGGCATATAACGGAAAAGAAAGCGTCTATCTTGCCCAACACTGTTACCACAAATTGGAGAAACACCTTTAGGCACCCATTGTTCAAGAAACTTAATCGTTGCTTTTTGTGCCGCATTATCATCATATTGGCTTTTACGAACGCGCTCTACTAAACCACTTCCAGTATGTGTACGCGTATTCCAATCATCCATTAAACCAAGTTGTTCATCCGATTGATGGACTGCAATTACTGGGCCTTCGGCTAAAATATTGAGTTGAGAGTCTGTCACAATAGTGGCAATTTCGATAATACGATCACGTTCTGGATCTAGGCCCGTCATTTCCAGATCTATCCAGATAAGATTGTTCTCGCTGTTTGACATAATATATCCTAGCTGTTTCTTAGAGTGAGACATGATATTTTAGCGTTTATCATAGCGCGTTTACTCCATAAGCACGACAGAAGAACATCTAACCGAATGACACAAGTGAGGATCGGTGACAAAACGTAAATTATCTAAAGGCCAGCAACGCAGAGTACAAGAAAATCATAAAAAGCGATTGCAGAGCAAAGAGAAAAAAAATCAGGTTGAATTAGATGATTCACAATTAGGTGAAGCCTCTGAAGGACTGATTATCAGCCGATTTGGACAACATGCAGATGTCGAAGCCAATGATGGTAGCATTACTCGTTGTAATATTAGACGCACAATTTCATCTTTAGTCACTGGTGATAAAGTCGTGTGGCGTCCAGCATTACAAACGCAAGAAAATGTCAAAATAAATGGTATTGTTGAAGCAGTTCATGAGCGTAGTTCTGTTCTTACTCGCCCTGATTATTATGACGGTGTTAAGCCCATTGCAGCCAATATCAATCAAATCATTATTGTTTCAGCTATTTTACCCGAACTTTCTCTCAATATGATTGATCGCTACTTAGTGGCTTGTGAAACCTTGCAAGTTGAACCTCTGATTGTTCTTAACAAAATTGATATGTTAGACGATGAAAGTAGAGAGATGGTGAGAGAATGGATGCAACCTTATAAAGATATCGGCTATCGAGTACTTGAAGTCTCTAGTCATACTACAGAAGGTTTAACTGAACTCACACAAGAGCTTTCAGGTCGAATCTCTATCTTTGCAGGTCAATCTGGTGTGGGTAAATCCAGTTTATTAAATGCCTTATTACCGCCCACAGAAGAAAGTATTTTAGTTAATCAAGTTTCTGATAACTCAGGATTAGGTCAGCACACGACAACGGCAGCACGTCTTTATCATTTCCCACAAGGGGGAGATGTAATTGATTCACCAGGTGTACGTGAATTCGGCTTATGGCACTTAACACCCGATCAAGTGACAAAAGGATTTATTGAATTTAGACCTTATCTTGGTGGCTGCAAATTCCGTGACTGCAAACACTTTGACGATCCTGGTTGTCTTATTCGCGAAGCTGTTGAAAATGGTGAAATTGCAGAGACACGTTTTGAGAATTATCACCGTATTTTAGAAAGTATGAGTCAGGTGAAAGTGCGTAAAAATATTAATTTAGACTCTAAATAACAGAACCACTGACAAGCCTACGAAGGCTGGGTACAATGTGCCCCTTTTGTTTATTTTATCGTTCAAGACCAGAGGTTGCCATTTTGGACAAGCTAAAAATTAAACTGCATTATCTATTGCCTAAGCTATGGCTAACACAGCTAGCAGGCTGGTTTGCAAATAAAAAAGCAGGTGCTATTACTCAATTTGCGATAAAGACATTCGCAAAAACCTATAAAGTCGATATGAATGAAGCAAAAGAGAGTCAATTCCACTCTTATTCCACATTCAACGATTTTTTTATTCGTGCGCTAAAAGAAAATGCTCGTCCAATAGTTGAAGGTGATGAAATACTGGCCTTACCTGCCGATGGTGCAGTTAGTCAATTAGGGCTTATTCAAGACGATCTTATCTTACAAGCGAAAGGCCATCACTACACGCTTGAAGCATTATTGGCGGGTAATTTTATGCTCGCTGACCTCTTTCGTAATGGGCAATTTATCACAACGTACCTATCTCCTCGTGATTATCACCGTGTCCATATGCCATGTGATGGCTTACTAAAAGAAATGATTTATGTCCCGGGTTCACTCTTTTCTGTAAATCCACTCACGGCCGCGAATGTTCCTAATTTATTTGCACGTAATGAGCGTATTATTTGTGTATTTGAGACAGCATTTGGTCCAATGGTGCAAATTCTTGTTGGTGCCACAATTGTAGGAAGTATAGAAACAGTGTGGTCTGGTATGGTAACGCCACCTCGTGAAGGCATTATTAAGCGCTGGAGCTATCCTCAAGCAGATAAATCAGGTGCGATTTTTCTTAAAAAAGGTGAAGAGATGGGGCTCTTTAAATTAGGCTCAACCGTTATCAACCTTTTCCCTGAAAATAGTGTTCAATTCAATAAAGATCTTATAAGTGGCTCCGTGACCTTAATGGGAGAACAATTAGGCTCTATTATTAATGTTTCTAACAATAATAATGGTAATAATGATGCCATTAGTGATAACACGTAATTCGGAGTAATCTTTGTGCGCCTGATAATCACGCTTTTTATCTCACTATTTTTGACGTTTTCACTCACAACATCAGCAATTTCTGCTGAAACAGATAAATTACGTCAAGAAATTAAACAACTTGAAGGAAGTAATAATCCTCAAGATATCGAGACTATGCAGGCGCTACAAGGTACTATCAACTGGATAAATGACGGTGAAAAAGCACAAGTTAACGCAGAAAATTATCAAAAAACGATTGATGAATATCCGCAGATAACTAAAGAGCTAAGAAACAAATTACTTGAAGAAAGCCATTCAATTCCGTCTATTCCTGAAAAGATTTCTATTCCTGATCTTGAACAAAAAATTATTCAAATCAGTAGCCAACTTATGGAGCAGGCAAGGCTCCAGCAACAAGAGCAAGATAAAAGCCGTGAGATAAGTGAGTCACTTAATTTACTTCCTCAACAGCTCTCTGAAGCGCGACGACTACTCAGTGATGCAACAACAAGGCTCGCATCAATAGGCGCCTCTGCAACGCCACTCGTCGAAGCTCAAAATAAATTAACGCAATCAGAAGTCACTGCGCGTAAAGCTATGGTTAATGAGCTTGAGCTGGCACAGCTTTCCGCTAATAATCGCCAAGAAATTGCCAGACTACGTCTTGAGTTATTTAAAAAACGCTATCAACGTCTTGATGTGCAACTACAGCAATTACGTAGTTTATTAAATATAAAACGCCAAGAAGTTGCTGATCTTGCATTAGAAAAAACAGAAATGTTAGCGGAACAAGGTGGCGAACTACCTGAGTTTTTAATCAAACAAATCCAAACTAACCGCGAACTATCACAAATCCTCAATAAGCAAACTCAAGAAATGAGCGAGCTTTCTGAAAAGCAACGTATTACAACACAACAGACGCAACAAGTTCGCCAAACGCTTACCACTATCCGTGAGCAAGCACAGTGGTTAAGCGGTTCAACAGCTTTAGGTGAAGCGCTTAGAACGCAGTTGGCACGCTTACCTGAAATGCCACGTTCACAAGAACTAGATAGAGATATCATTCAATCTCGTGTGGAACGCTTACGTTATGAGGATATGTTAGAAAATCTAACAAAAGAACAGCCACCACAAAAAGAAGATGGCGAAAAATTACCTCAAGCTCAAAAATATATTTTTGACTCCCTTATTCAAGCGCGCCATGAATTACTTAACTCATTATTATCAGGCTACGACTCACAAATTCTCGAATTAACCAAATTAAAGGTCGCCACAACCCAATTAGCAGATGCATTAAGAGAGACAAAAGATGCGACTAACCGTTATATGTTCTGGGTTGCAGATATTAGTCCTATAAAATTTAATTACCCTGTTTTATTAGTTCAAGATATTACTCGCTTACTCTCACTTGATACCTTCTCACAGCTTGGTCATGCTGGCGTAAGCATGATAAAAAACCAAGACACATTTATTTATCTCTTTGTGACGTTATCAATTGTCGGTTTTAGTATCAGAACACGAAAACACTACAATGCCTTCCTTGAAAGGGTGAGCAACCGTATTGGTAAAGTGACTCAAGATCATTTTTCATTAACTATACGTACTGTTTTTTGGTCAATTTTAATCGCATTACCTTTACCTTTATTGTGGTCTGCCGTCGGTTATGGATTACAAAGCGTTGAATGGCGCTATCCAATGGCGGGTGCTATTGGCTATGGTGTTACTGCAGCCGCTCCTGTGTTATGGCTCTTTATGATAAGTGCGACTTTTGCACGTCATAATGGTCTGTTTATTTCACAATTTAAATGGAAAGAAAGCCGCGTTAAAAAAGCGATGCGTTTTTACCAGCTCTCCATTTTTGTTATCGTGCCGTTGATGATGTCGCTGATAACATTTGAATATTATAATGATAGAGAGTTTGCACCAACAATTGGTCGTTTCTGCTTTTTATTGCTGTGTATCGCACTGAGTTTTATCACTTCCAGTCTGAAAAAAGCGCATGTTCCTTTATATCTAGATAAACATGGCTCAGGCGATAATCTTATTAATACCATTTTATGGTGGTTCTTACTGGTAGCCCCTGTTATTGCCGGTTTAGCTGCTGTTTTAGGCTATCTTTCTACGTCGATAGTGTTACTTGGTCGCTTAGAAATGTCTGTGGCTATTTGGTTTGCTCTGTTGATTATTTATCACATAATTCAACGTTGGATGCTTATTCAGCGTAGAAAACTAGCCTTTGAAAGAGCGAAACAAAAACGTGCTGAGATTCTTGCTCAGCGCGCCAAAGGTGAAGATGAAAATATGATAGTAGGAAGCAGTGGCGAAAGCACAGCAGGTTTAGAGATAGAAGCACAAGAAATAGACCTTGATGCAATCAGTGCACAGTCAATTGGCTTAGTACGTTCTATTTTGACCATGATTGCCTTGGTGTCCATGATCTTACTCTGGTCTGAACTTAATACTGCCTTCTCTTTTGTCGATAATATTCGACTTTGGGATGTCACTGCCTCAGTCAATGGCGTAAATACCATTCAACCTATCACAATGGGCTCGATTTTAGTCGCTATATTGGTGATTATTATTACAGCACAATTAGTCAGGAACTTACCTGCATTGCTTGAACTAGCAATTTTGCAACACCTTGATCTGACGCCTGGTACAGGTTATGCCATTACCACAATGACTAAATATAGTATTACCTTGATTGGTAGTATTGTGGGCTTTTCTCTTTTAGGGATTGAGTGGTCGAAATTACAATGGCTTGTTGCTGCGATGGGGGTTGGGCTTGGTTTTGGTTTACAAGAAATTTTTGCCAATATTATCTCAGGCTTAATGATCTTATTCGAAAAACCAATTCGTATTGGTGATACCGTGACCATTCGCAATCTCACGGGAAATATTTCTAAAATTAATACACGCGCAACAACACTGACTGACTGGGATAGAAAAGAGATTATTGTTCCTAATAAAGCGTTTATTACTGAGCAATTTATTAACTGGTCATTGTCAGATTCAATTACGCGTATTGTGATGACAATACCAGCACCTGTGGAATGTAATAGTGAACAAGTCACTCATGTTCTATTAGAGGCTGCTAAGCGCTCAACCATGATCTTAGATAATCCAGCGCCAGAGGTATATTTAGTCGACCTACAGCAAGGTATACAAATCTTTGAATTACGTGTTTATGCCGCAGAAATGGGACATAGAATGCCAGCAAGACATGAAATACATCAAAATATTCTGCTGGCCTTTGCAGAACAAGGTATTACTTTACCATTCCCGCCATTCCAAGCGAGAGTGGATATGATGGGCAATACTATCCGCAGTGCAACACAAAACGCATCAGGGCGTAATCCACCAAGAGAAGTAGGCGGATTATAACTCAGCATAAAAAAGACGGTGACATAGAATTGATGTCACCGTCTTTATTTTATCTGTCACGGTAAAACTGCAAGTAAAAAATAGAATCAGACGTGATATAACTTGCGCAAATAATGAGGTACAGCATCATCGACGTTAGAACCAATCACTTCCATGTGCGGTAATAAATCTTTTAGCATCTGATGTGCATTTTCCATAATGCAACCTTTACCCGCTATTTTTAGCATCTCTTTATCATTCATTCCATCACCAAAAGCAATAGCATCCTTCGGTGTATGTTGCATAAGTGAGGCGACTTTTTCTAACGCCTCACCTTTTGATACGCCACCAGCCATAATCTCTAAGCAGTTACGTAGCGAAAAGCTCGCATTAACTTTATCACCCCAACGTTCGTTGATTTCTTTTTCCAATATCAGTAATAATTCATGATCTTCTGACGTAAAAAAGACCTTACAGACCTCAGACTTTGGATAATTTGTTTCATCAAATAATTTGTAATTAAAAACAGAATCTTGGAAGAACTGTTTTAATTCTGGCGATTCTTTATTAATGTACCATTGATCACTGCAATAGATATTCGTTTCGATGTTTGGGTTATCTAACGCCATAAAGATCAGAGAATCTGCAATATCAGAAGGAAGATCGTGACTAAAAATAAGATCACCTTGTGTATTATGCACTCTAGCCCCATTTGAGGTTATCATGTAAGCATTAATCCCTAATCCATCACGTATTTGAGCAACATCGATATGATGGCGTCCTGTTGCAAAAACAAAGTGAACGCCTTTATCAATCAGTAGATGCAACGTTTCTTTGGTATAAGGAGTTAATAGGTGGTTGGGTGATAACAGCGTGCCATCAAGATCTGAAGCGACTATCGAATACATACACTTTCCTGATTAAAATAAATGCCTATCATAAAACTCACAAATTTTATTAAGTGCTTGTGAGCGTAGCTTATCTATTTCGAACAAGATTTCATGATGCGCACCCTTAATCACCAGTGGCAATTTTTGTTTTTTTTCTCTTGTTCTGGACTGACTATAACCTTCACAGAAAGCCCTTAGCTCCCGATTATCTACCACCTTATCGTGCTCTGCTTCGAGAATTAATAAAGGGGTATCTATCTCTCCCGCATGTTCTATCAACCAATCTCCCGCTTTTAGGCTTTCACCAATCCAATGATAAGTGGGACCGCCTAAACGTAGTGCAGGGAAATCCGCATAATATCGTAAATAACGACGGTATCTTTCATGACTGTGAGTTAACACATTAAGGATAAAAGGTAGTGGAAACCATTTTCCTGTTGATACTGCGTAATTATTTCTTTCTGATAAGCTTTGTTCAGCCCTATTGACTAAGAAATTAGCAACCCACCGTGGTATCGGTAAATTAATACCAAACATTGGCGCACATAAAGCGGCTGCTTTAAAAATATGAGGTTTTCTTAAAAGGTATCCCGCTAAAATAGCACCGCCCATAGAGTGGGCAAGTGCAAAATAATGTTTATATTGATGAGGTAATACAACGGTATCAACAAATATTGAAAAATCATCAATATAATCACTAAATTTCTCTACATGTCCTTTTTGACTATCTTCAAGTAAACGGTCTGATAGCCCTTGACCGCGATGGTCAATCAGAAAAATATCGTAACCAAGATGAAAGAAATCAAAAGCGACTTCAGGATATTTTACATAGCTCTCGCTACGGCCTGAGGAGATAACAAGTGCTTTATGATGAGATGGCGAGCGCCAACTAACATAGCGAATTATTTTGTCATCAACCCCCACAAATTCACCTTCATGGCGTTGATTCCAAAAATCCAATAAGACGCCATTCGCAAAAGCAGAAAATTGCTTTTCACGAGATAACCACGAATGTTTAAAAAGAGTGGTTGTCATTGGCTCTCCTTATTGTGTTATTCAAAACCCTCGATATGGTCACGAATAAGAGTCATAAACGCAGGACCAAATCGCTCTAATTTGCGTTGTCCTACACCGTTGATTAACAGTAATTCATCAGGGTAAACAGGGCACTGCTCTGCCATTTCAATCAGTGTGACATCATTAAAGACCACAAATGGCGGAATATTTTCTTCATCAGCAATAGATTTACGTAATTTTCTGAGTTTCGCAAATAATTTCCTATCGTACTGTCTATGGCTGTGTTTTGTTGGTTGATTTCGGCTTTTTGTAGGTGTTAATAAACGAGGCACTGCTAATTGCAAAGGAACCTCACCTCGCAATATAGGCCTTGCCATTTCGGTTAACTGCAAGGCTGAACGATGAACAATATTTTGAGTCACCATACCTAGATGTATTAATTGGCGTAATACACTTACCCAATGCTCATGGCTTTGTGCTTTGCCGATACCATAAACAGGTAATGAATCATGCCCTGCATCACGAATGCGTTGATTATTCGCCCCTCTTAAAATTTCAACAATATAGCCAATACCAAAATGTTGGCCTGTTCGATAAATGCACGACAACGCTTTTTGCGCATCAAGTAAACCATCGTATTGTTTTGGTGGATCAAGACAAATATCACAGTTTCCACAAACCGTTTGACGATGTTCATCAAAGTAATTTAGCAGAACTAAGCGCCGACATGTCTGTGCTTGCGCAAAAGCCCCCATTGCATTTAGCTTATGAGTTTCAATGGCCTTTTGATTACTCTCTGGCTTTTCATCTAAGCAACGATATAACCATGCCATATCAGCAGGATCGTAAAATAAAACGGCTTCTGCGGGCAATCCATCGCGCCCTGCTCGCCCTGTTTCTTGGTAATAAGATTCAATATTGCGAGGAATATCAAAATGCACAACAAATCGAACATTAGGCTTATTAATACCCATACCAAAGGCAACCGTTGCAACCACAATTTGTAGATCATCGCGTTGAAATGCATCTTGTACTTGTGCACGTTGCGCTATTTCAAGTCCCGCATGATAAGCCGCAACACTTAATCCTCGTTTACTCAATCGCTCTGCGGTTTCTTCGACTTTGTTGCGACTGTTACAGTAGATAATGCCTGACTTACCTTTTTGTCCGCGGATAAAAAGCCAAAGTTGATCAAGAGGTTTATATTTCTCAACTAAGGTGTAACGAATATTCGGTCTATCAAAGCTACTGATATGTACTAAAGGATCACGCAACGCTAACTGGTTAATAATATCAAACCGCGTTGTATTATCTGCCGTTGCTGTTAATGCAATAATAGGAACATCGGGTAAATATTGCCTTAATAGCCCAATACCTCGATATTCTGGTCGAAAATCATGTCCCCACTGCGAAATACAGTGTGCTTCATCAACCGCCAATAATGCGGGTTTCCATTGCACTAAATGATGAAGAAAGCTATCCATCATTAAACGCTCAGGCGCAATATACAACAGTTTTATTTCACCATTTTGACAACGTGCTTGAATATCAATTTGTTCTTCACGGCTTTGCGTTGAATTAAGATAAGCCGCTTCCACACCATGTAAGCAAAGTTGATCTACCTGATCTTTCATTAAAGAAATTAAAGGAGAGATAACCATGGTGAGACCATTTAATAAAAGTGCAGGAATTTGATAGCAAAGCGATTTTCCTCCACCTGTAGGCATGACCACTAAACAATCACGTCCTGCTGTAATGGTATCAATTATCTCTTGTTGACCAGGGCGAAATTGCTGATAACCAAAAGTATCACGCAAAATAACCTGAGCTGACGGTATTGAATTAAGAACTTCTGCTGTGGACACGTCGTTCCTCTGAAAAGCTGATGGCAACTATGATGAGAAGTAAAAGAAAAGGCACCGATAAGCAGGTGCCATCATCAATTATTAAACTATGCTACCCTAGAATAAAAAAAATTACAGCATATCATTAAGCATCACACCAACACCGAAGCGAGTTTGGCGAAAATTATAATCAATCATAGATTCGCCATATCCACTAAAGAGTTGTGTATAAAAACGGACATGCTTGGTGATAGGATAGCTCCAGCCTAATTCTGCTGCGCCATAACCACTATTCCAGTTATAACGCCCTGTCGCGGTTATCACACTCTCACCTAAACGATAACCTGCTTTTAAACGATAATAACCCATATACCGATTTATCTCTGGATTATCATCATTTTTTTCACTTTCGTTAAACCGATACCATGGTTTTAAATCCAACTGAAAATTGCCTTTTTGCGCCATAAATCGAGCATAAACACGGTTCCAACTACGGGAAGTAGGATCAGAGCGCCCATTGGATTCATGATTAAGACCTGTCTCAATTTCGCGTAAGGTCCATCCTGCAAATTGATAATCTGTAGCCCAACCTAGAAAAATTTGAGGTTCATAATTGGTTTCACGAAAAGGGGATGATTCTTTTTTATTGCTAAATTGCCACCAAGAGCGCTGGGTATAAGAAGCAGCAAGCACAGAATTCTCACCAGCAATACCTCGCCATAATGGGAAAGCGAGACTTATTTGGAATTTTACCTCATCTTTTTTAGCCTTATTGCCCCAATCATAACTTTGAATAGCCTCTTTATTCATATCTGAGGTATCGGTATAAAGAATATAATTGGATTCATAAGGATAAAGAACAAAAGGTGAATCATATTTTTGTAATAATCCAGAAATTATACTGCCCTGAACAAGCGGTGCAGGAGAGGTTGATACCTGTGTTGCTGATGCAAAACCCCATACTGGATAAAATAAAGACACCGCAAGTAAAGAACGGATGTAACACATAGTTAATTATCCTGTCTCATTATGAAATAACGTCGAGTGAGTACCTATAAATGTGTCGTATTACACTTATCGACCATATTTTACACGTTATTCCCATTAAATCCTGTATATTTTCATGCCGATGTATTTATAAGCGAAATGGAAAATGACATTTTCGTCATGTATCATTAACATTTAATTAACCTTATAATCTTATATCGGAGGGCAATCTCAATGGAAAAGCAATTAACACTAGAAGAAGCTCAAGCCTTAATTGGTCATGTTTTTGTTTATCAAATGCCATTTAATCAGCTTATTGGCCTAGAATTAATCCGCTTTGAAAAGGATTATGCAGAAATTCAATTTCGTTACCAAGATAAACTAGTAGGTAATATCGCGCAGCGTATCTTACATGGTGGCATGATAGCATCAGTTTTAGATGTTAGTGCCGGATTAGTTTGTGTGGGAAATGCTCTCACTCGTATAGCACCGATATCCCAATCAGGACTTGAGCAGAAACTGTCTAAAATGGGGACTATTGATTTACGCGTTGATTATTTACGCCCAGGACGTGGGGAATGTTTTACTGCAAGTAGTCATATCTTACGTAGTGGCAATAAAGTCTCTGTTGCTCGCGTCGAATTACATAATGAAAAACAAATACATATTGCTAGTGGAACAGCGACTTATCTTGTTGGCTGATATCCATTTAATAATATAATGATTAGATTATTATTAATTACTTGTAAAATTGCATACCTAATGACACATTAGAGAATGTCATTGGGTATAACGCCCTGTCACTCTTTTCTTTTCCATCAATTCCAGAGATAGCATGAGCCAGAAAAATACGATGAAAGGCGTTCTGTGTGCTTTAGGCGCCTATTTTATCTGGGGTATTGCCCCTGTCTATTTTAAAAGTATTCAAGAAGTGCCAGCAGAAGAGATCTTAACACATCGTGTTTTATGGTCGTTCCTATTTATGTTGATTTTAATGACATTAACGCGCCATTGGCCTTATTTACGCCAATTGATGCGTCAACCTAAAAAAATTCTCGTATTAGCATTAACCGCCGTCATTATTGCAAGTAATTGGCTTATCTATATATGGGCCGTCAATCACGGCTTTATGCTTGAAGCAAGCCTTGGCTACTTTATTAATCCCTTGGTTAACGTACTCTTTGGTATGCTCTTTTTAGGTGAGCGTTTTCGTCGTATGCAGTGGATTGCAGTAGGGCTTGCCTTTACGGGTGTATTTATTCAACTATGGCAATTTGGATCAGTGCCAGTGATTGGATTAAGTTTAGCGGTGACATTTGGCTTATATGGCTTATTGCGTAAAAAATTAGGCGTAGATGCACAAACGGGGATGACCATCGAAACATTATGGCTATTCCCCGTGGCATTAATATATATTTCATTCTTTACGCATTCACCTACCAGTAACATGATAGAAAATAGCTGGTCTCTGAATACGTTACTCATTGCAGCAGGTATTATTACAACCATACCATTATTACTTTTTACTGAAGCTGCACAACATTTACGCTTATCCACATTGGGCTTTTTCCAATATATTGGTCCAACATTAATGTTCATCCTCGCGGTTATGGTTTATGGTGAACATATCGATGCAGAGCGTTTAGTAACCTTTGGCTTTATTTGGGTTGCTCTTATCTTATTTACGTTAGATGCGCTTTATACCCAACGTCGTTTAAGACGTAGTTAACCCCATTGTTTACTCTTCCGCTTCATTTTCAATACCGAGAATGAAAGCGGAAGTAAATCGTTTCTTTTCATTTAAAAAAGATCTTCCCCCCATTCTTTCCACGTAACGCCATGTTCTATTTATTGTATTCATGGGTCCATTAAAAATACGCACACTCCCTTGTAATACCAAATAAAAAATATTGAGATAAGGCACCATTTCTTGTTGGTATTTCAGTATATGTGTATATAAATCGTCTGTTTTTGTTTCTATCTTTGAAGCATGATAAGTATCGAGTTCATTCGGCGATAAGTTATCAATATCACAAGATGGAACCGTTGGTGAGATATCATTTAAATACATAGTGTTTAAGACAGGGAAATACGTAGATATTCCAGATATTTTCATAAAGTAAAATCCTCAATTGATATTATTTTATGAATTATTATGTAATGGCGGTTTCTCTCACCTTAAAAAAAAGCCCCTATCTGCATAAGTCTGCACATAGGGGCGTATTTTGATACGTTGACGTTATTATGCTTTATTTTTTGATTATTCTAATCGAGCAAAAGCCGCCACCAGCCATTTAATTCCTTCACCATTAAAAGCGATTTGTAAGCGACAATGCTCGCCACTGCCTTCAATATTAATGATAGTGCCCTCACCAAATTTAGGGTGTTTAACTCGTTGCCCTAGTGAATACCCACTGTCATTACTCATTATTGGTGTACCTAAGCGATGATGATTAACAGGACGTGAAACTGTCGCTCTTAAACGCACTTCTTCAACACATTCAGCAGGCAGTTCACCAATAAAACGAGAAGGACGATGGCTGACTTCTTTACCATATAAACGACGATTTTCTGCATATGTCAGTGTGAGTTTTTTCATTGCACGCGTAACCCCCACATAAGCGAGACGACGCTCTTCTTCTAAACGCCCACCTTCATCTAATGACATTTGACTTGGGAACATACCTTCTTCAACACCAACAATAAATACTTGTAAAAACTCAAGACCTTTTGCTGAGTGCAATGTCATCAATTGAACGGCATCTTGATAAGCATCAGCTTGTCCTTCTCCTGATTCTAAGGCAGCATGGGAAAGGAAAGCTTGTAATGGCATTAAATCTTCGTCTTCATCTTGGTAACTAAATTGACGAGTAGCGGTGACAAGCTCTTCAAGGTTTTCAATTCGTGCTTGAGCTTTTTCGCCTTTCTCTTGTTCGTACATAGCCTTTAAACCTGAGTCACGAATAATTCGGTCTGTTTGCACATGTAAAGGCATATCAGCCGTTTCACTACTCAATGTCTCTATCAGTTCTAAAAAGCGTTGTATCGCGGCTGTCGCTCTTCCTGCTAACATTTTATGTTCAATGACATGAAGCGCACTTTCCCATAATGTTATCTGGTTTTCTCTTGCAACTTGGCGAACAATATCAAGCGTTCTATCGCCAATGCCTCGTGTTGGTGTATTCACAACACGCTCAAAAGAGGCATCATCATGACGATTAGCGGTTAAGCGCATATAAGAGAGCGCATCTTTAATTTCTTGACGTTCAAAGAAGCGCTGACCGCCATAAATACGATATGGCATGTTCGCTTGTAATAATGCTTCTTCCATGACACGAGATTGCGCATTACTACGATAAAGGATGGCACAATCAGATAGCGCTCCACCGTCTTCTTGCCAGCGTTTAATTCGACCAGCAACATAACGTGCTTCATCTAAATCATTGAAGGCACAGTAAAGTGAGATAGGCTCACCTTCATCATCTTCAGTCCAAAGATTTTTGCCTAATCTATCGCTATTATTGGCAATTAATGCATTAGCTGCTTTTAAAATCGTGCTAGTAGAGCGATAATTTTGTTCTAAACGAATCGTCTGCGCACCTGGGAATTCATTTAAGAAATTTTGAATATTTTCAACTTGAGCACCGCGCCAGCCATAGATAGATTGATCATCATCTCCCACTATCATCACTTTGCCAGTTTGCCCAGCTAACATTCTTATCCATGCATATTGAATATTGTTCGTATCTTGGAACTCATCAACAAGAATATTGGTAAATCGATGCTGATAATGTTCTAAAATTTGCGGTTTATTTAACCAAAGTTCATGTGCTCGCAGTAAAAGCTCCGCAAAGTCGACTAATCCAGCGCGATCACAAGCTTCTTGATAAGCTTGATAAACTTTTAGCCATGTCGTTTCAACAGGATTACCATAAGTTTGTATATGTTGAGGTCGTAAACCTTCATCTTTTTTACCATTGATATACCACATACCTTGACGTGCAGGCCATTGTTTATCATCAAGGTTCATTGATTTAACAATACGACGAATTAAGCGATATTGGTCATCGCTATCAATAATTTGAAAGTCTTGTGGTAAACCCGCATCAAGATAATGCGCTCGTAATAAGCGATGCGCTAGACTATGGAAAGTCCCTATCCACATTCCTCCTTGGCTCGTACCAATTAAATCTTCAATGCGATGACGCATTTCTGCGGCTGCTTTATTGGTAAATGTGACAGCAATAATGGAGAAAGGAGAAGCTTGCTCAACCGAAAGTAACCAAGCAATACGATGTACTAATACACGCGTTTTACCACTACCTGCTCCTGCAAGTACCAGCATATTGACACGCGGTGCAGCAACCGCTTCGCGCTGTTTATCGTTAAGGCCTTCAAGCAGATATGAGACGTCCATAATTACCAATCATTTAGTGGAGAGAAAATACTGTGGATATGTACAGAAAATTATTAATATGCAACAAACTAACAGGATTTTACCTGTTAAGCAAAATAAAGCCCATTGAAAAGGACTAATTCATAAAGATGTTTGCTGAAAGTCACATTAAACTAATTCAGTAAGATAACGTAAATCGTTGATTTCAATATGTGGGATCACTCTTGTTTCATTATTTTGGAATAAGTTACGATTATTGAGATTAATCCAACATGCCTGTAAACCACTACGAATAGCACCTTCAACATCAGTCACAAGGTGATCGCCTACATGCAAAATTCGTTGATGCGGTAAATTTAATAACGATGCTGCTTTATCAAACATATCAGGATAAGGCTTAGAACGCCCATCAGGACCTGCTTTTAAGATATGAGAAAAATAGTCACCTAATCCACAATGACACGGCTGTGCATTACCATTAGTAATTGCAATTAACGGTATTTTTTGCGCTAATTTAGCGAGTACTTCATGTGTTTTTTTAGGTACATCAATCGCACTACGCCAATAAGCGAAATGTGCCATAATGTCATCAGCACCTTGCTTTGCTTTCTCTTCACTATAACCATAATCAAGTAGCATATTTTTTGCAGCAAGCCAGCGCCAATGCGTTATATCATGGAAAATCTCAGGGTCGTTTTCTAGCAAAGGTTTTTTATACTTATCAATATGTTGTTCAGTAAAATGATTAAAGCGCGCATCATATTGACGAATAAATTGTAGTGTTTCTTGCTCCGTTTTATCCATCACAGGTACATTGTCATAAAGCGTATCATCTAAATCGAATGTCATCGCTTCAATGGGCATCAGAGTTCGGTAGAAATGCATTATGATTTTTCTCTCTTAGCTCTCGGATGAGCAGCATCATAAACTTTGGCTAAATGTTGGAAATCTAAGTGAGTATAGACTTGCGTTGTGGATAAATTAGCGTGCCCTAATAGCTCTTGAACTGCACGTAAATCACCACTCGACTCTAGTAGATGTGTTGCAAATGAATGGCGTAGCTTGTGAGGATTAACATGGCTATTTACCCCTTGTTTAACGCCCCAAATTTCAAATCGTTTTTGTACACTACGTACTGATAAACGCTTGCCACTTTGGGTTGAGATAAATATCGCCTTATCTTCAGGTGAATAGAGCTCTCTCATAGGAAGCCAATTTTGTAACCATTCTACCGCTTTTCTACCTAAAGGGACTTTACGCTCTTTACTTCCTTTCCCTAAAACTCGAACTTCGCACTCTTGTAGATCAATATCATTGAGATTAAGACCGGTTAACTCAGACAGACGTAAACCTGCACCATACATAACTTCAAGCATGGTTCTATCTCTGACAGATAATGGATCTTTTAAATCAATATTCATTAATTGGCTAACTTCATCCACATCCATATTTTTAGGAAGATGTCGCCCTGCTTTAGGGGTACGAATACCTTTTGCGGGATTAACTTCTCGCATTTTCTGAGCAACTTGCCAGTCAAGAAAACTACGTAAAGCAGAAAAGCGTAAGGCTAAACTCGTCGGTTGTAAGCCACTACGGTGGCTTTTGGCTAATAACATACGAACATGCTGGCTTTCTAGTGATGACCAATCGGTTATCTTCATGGCAACCATCATCTGAGCTAAAGCCAATAATTGACGACGATAACCTGTAATTGTTACTGGGCTTAATCGACGCTCAACCTGAATATATCGTAAGAATTGTTCATATACTGATGAGAGTGTTTCTGGTATTTCAATAGATTCGCTCATTGCCTTGCAATCCACCGTGTTAATAACTCAGGTAAAATATGAGCAAGCTTATCAAGTAACATTGTCCCCATCCCTTGTTGGAAATGTTGACTGTCACGACTATTAAAAATAATCACCCCTAAATCACCATAATGCCCTAATAATGAAAGCGCAACAGAACCAGAACGTCGTATATCAGGCATAAGTAACATTAATTCTTGCCCATTTAAGGTGCCTAAATAGTGGCTATCATTACCCATTCGTTGAATACGAAAATGTTCAAATGAATAACGAGATAAAGCAAGAAATTGGGCATCAAGAGGCGGTTGTAATTGCCAACGATCTGTAAATAATCTTAGCTGAACAGATGATAATCCAAGGTTTTTGGCCCATAGATTGAGGCGTTCAAGCGTATCTTTAAGTGATGTGCTATTCGATAACTGAGAGATTAAGAGAAGTAATTGACTAAACAGCTTTTCATTTTCAGAGGCTTGTTCTATCAGTAAACGCATATCGTCTTCAAGATAATGAATGCGATTGCGCTGGCGTGACATTATCCATTCCACTAATGAAATGGTCCCTCTTACAGGATGAGGCACCTGCATTTGTTCAATATAACCTGCATTACGAATAAAGAAGTCAGGATGTTCCCTTAAATAATCAACAATGAGTTGATCATTGAGTCCATTTTTTTCAGGGTAACAGAACTGCTGATTTTTATCCGTCATACAGATAGCCTCTCAAAAAATAATATTATAACTGAATGATCCCATCATAAATATGTGTTGCTGCACCGGTCATATAGAGCGGATTTCCAGGGCCTTTCCATTCAATGAATAAAGAGCCACCAGGTAAAACAACATTGACTTTTTTTTCAAGTAAGCCTTGTGTAATACCAATCGCTACCGCGGCACAAGCCCCACTCCCACAGGCTTGCGTTTCACCGGCACCACGCTCATAAACACGAAGATGAAGCGTATTTTTATCAACAACTTGCATAAAGCCAATATTAGCACGCTCAGGAAAGCGTTCGTGTTGTTCTAATATAGGGCCTAATAATTCTACCTCTGCGGTTTTAATGTCTTCGACTTGGAGCACACAGTGTGGATTACCCATTGAGACAACACCACAAAGTACAGTTCTCTCCATCGCTCTGATAATATAGGTTTTTTCTACTTTTTGCGCACGAAAAGGAACTTTTTGTGGCTCAAACTCAGGCTCCCCCATATTGACACAGATATCATCATTATCCAGTACACGTAATATCATTCTGCCAGATTGCGTACTCACTTTTATCTCTCTTTTATTCGTGAGTCCTTTTAATCTCACAAATCGGGCAAAACAACGGGCTCCATTGCCACATTGTGATACCTCACTGCCATCAGCATTAAAAATACGGTAGTGAAAATCAAGTTCGGGATCGTAAGGTGCTTCAACCACCAGTAATTGATCAAAACCAACACCAGTATGCCGATTAGATAATCGACAAATTAATTCTGGTGAGAAATAAACATTTTGGGTCACGGCATCAACTACCATAAAGTCGTTACCAAGCCCATGCATTTTAGAAAATTGCATTTTGCTCCTGCCTAAAACGGCATTACCGATTCTAAAAATATTGACTATTTAGTCTGAGCTGAAGAGCTTTCAACTTGTTGCTGTGTTGGCTGTGGTGCTTCTGATGATTGCGTCGTCTTTGTCTGAGAATCTTCAGGTGGAAAATAAAGAGGCCCTTTCAAACCGCAACCAGAAAGAGAAATCAGTGTTATTATAGCAAGAGCACAACGTATATACGTTTTCATTCGAAATCTGCCTGTCATTAATTTATTTAATATCCCCTATAATCGCAGTTAGATCTCGAAAAGCAAATAGGAAATGAAGATGAACGACAGTGAATTTCACCAATTAGCTGACGAATTAATGTCAGAAATAGAGCAAACAATTGATAATTATGAAGGTGATGCTGATATTGATTGTGAAATTAATGGTAGTGTAATGACATTAACCTTTGAAAATAATAGTAAAATTATTATTAATCGCCAAGAAGCTTTTCATCAAATATGGTTAGCAACACGTTTAGGTGGTTATCATTTTGATTTGAAAGAGGAACAATGGATTTGTGATAGAAGTGGGAAGGAATTTTTCACTTTACTCGCTCAAGCTATCACAGAACAAAGCGGTGAATCATTTACTTTCTAATATGTTATTTCACAATGGGAGCTTGCTAGCCAGCTCCCATTAGTCAGCAATATAATAAAATTATGAGTGCTGTACTGCCTGATAGTCTCTAAAACCGTGGCTTTGAGTACTCACTGATGACATATCAGGTTGTATATCTTCTTTACCTATCGAACTCATTTGACCAAATGATCCACCCGCAAAAGGTAATACTTGGGTTACGCCATCGACTTTCGCTATTTGATAAAATTGCGGTAAGTTAAAATTGATAAAGCTTGAACCATAAGTAAAGCGGTCATGAGAAGAAGAATAGAAACGGCTCACATCTTTAACTAAATCTTCTTTGCTACCCTCGCAATGAGAATAGATTTCAACACGATTAGCCTCATCTAAAATATAAATATTAAAAATATTGGCATCTTCTGTTGTTTCAAAGAAAAATTGAATAATCCCTTCACAAGCAAATCCATCAATCACTGCCGGTAAATAACGAGCATCTTTATCAAGTTTGATAGGTAATCCATGAAGTTTGTTGTAAGAAATTGCACCGTAAAACTCAATGGCGTTTTCTAATTTTTGAACTGATACATTTAGGCGCTCAAAGAAAAGCCCCCATGTTTGCCCTGCAATACGCAATGCTTTAAAACGACCAGGTTCTAAGCGGTTTGTTGATAAACGCAATTCAATACATTCAGACACTAATTGCTGTACACGAGTACGAATTAAGCCTCTTAAATGTTGGCTATAGCAAAAAACTTGAACAGATGCTGGTGGCGATGCGTCTTGATGCATTTTACCTAAAATCGTTTTTAATGACTCAAGCATAGATTGAGTTCCACTAAAATGCAGCGTTCTCACCTCATTCCATGAATTACGATATAACAAGTCAATACTACCAATTAAGCATTGCTCTTTTTCACCAAAGCTAAAGACATCTAGTTTTCTAAAGTCAAAATGAACGACTTGAGAACTAAAATCTTCTGTAGGATCTGTTTCAAGATTGACAATAATAGCCAAATGACGAATTTCACATGGGCTATAGAGCGCTTTTGGGGTCGGTGCAGGTAATCGAATAGGAAAATGATTCGACATATCACTGACAAGTTCATGCAATTTTATCTCATCACATGATGATTCACCTTGGTGAATATAAACGCGTGAGCTTTTGGTTAATAGTCCATTAAAATAAGACCACGCAACCAATTTATTCAAGTAACGGTTATATTCTAATGGCTGGTGACCAACAATATTTTGAAAATCAGGTGACTGATTATATAAATACCAACCACTACGATTAGCACGACCTTGTGGCACGTAGATAAACGTTAAATTACTTTCTGATAAATCAGGTGAGATTTGTGGATTAACGAGAGTGACTTTACCGGGTAATGCTTCAAATGCAGCATATAATTTACGTGTTAAAACACCGATATCTTGTGGGCTTGCGCTTACACTTAAATTATTACGGCGAGCAAAACGAATAAGGTTACGGTAACTTTGCATCATTGTATCAAGCAATTCGTTATGAGCATCTCGTACACGCCCAATTTTCCAGTTATCACGATTATCTAATACAATTAACCGCTCTTTATCCCACTGCCATTGAGTAACTAATTGAGATAGAACTTGTCGCCTCCAACTATCATGTATGCTATCTACATTGGTGTGAGATAGCTTTTCGCATACTTTGAGATAGAAGCAACGACGAATAAGGTCAAGACGGGTTAAATCATTAATGGAGAGTAGATAACGAGTAACACGGGCAAGCATCATACAATAAGCATCTAAACCATAATGAACAATTTCACCACGATGCAGATGTTGTTTCATCTCTAACGCTAGCAATTTCCCATTAGGATAATCTGCTGAATAGGCTTCAAGTAAAATACTTTTTAAAACAGCTTTATAAGGGGAATCGACACTCTTATACAGTTGCCATAAACTGGCACCAAAATATTCTTCAGCAGATAACTCACCTAATCCCCCGAGATCTAACCACTCATTTGGTGTTAATACACCCTGAGCATAAAGAGAATTTACATATTCATCATAATGGTACTCTTCTTCTACAGGTACCATTGTCCAGAGTAAGCGTTTACCTGCTAGGCGTACAGCAGTACGATAGAATTCATCAAGTAATAGAATATGTTGAGTAGAGCCGCAATCTTCTCCACCTAAACTACCGCTGGCATGATGACGAAATCGGTTCTCATCTATCAAGAAAAAGGTGACATCAATACCTAACTCACCCGCCCATTGCTCAATCAGTAAGCACTTACGTTGTAAAAGGGCACGTTCTTCTTGATCTAGCCAAGATTGATGGCAGATCCAAATATCAATATCTGATGATTGGCTTTGACCAACCGAAGAGGTACTCCCCATCGAATAGATGCCAGTAATTGGCAGCTCTCCGTTGGCGTATCCATTCATTGGCTCATCACAAAATGCGTTAACTAGCTTATCGGCCCATTGACGTTGTACATCATCGGGCTCAAAGAAACAGGTACCATGCGGCACATTTCCTTGTATATAGCCAGGTAGCTCAGGATGGTGGTAATGTAACAATACAGGCACTAAACTATAAACCTGTTTGAAAACATCACTCATTGATGCAAAAGCACGTTCCAATCTGAGTTGATTAATCGCATCCAGCCGTTGCTTCAGTGTTTCAATATAAAGATACAAGAGTTTCGCCTGAACAATACTAAGAAGATAGTAAAATTAGAGTTTATGTTTATTAAGTCACCGAGCTTAATTTATCGATTATAAAATAGATGAAACTTTACTAACAAATTCTCGGAAACGTGATCAATCTAACACCTTGCAAGCAACCCGTAAAGAGAAACTAGCGATATAGCACCAAGACCTAAAAGCAATATTTTACCGCTAAATCGTGTAAAGCAGTATCAATAATAATAGTATTATCAATATGATAGACTAAATTACTTCAATAAAAATGATAAAGAAAATTATCTCAATTTGATGTCAACCTAAGTAAAATCCCTATTTGGACTATAATAAGCATAAAAAATAGTTTGTAAAAAAATATTAAAAAAAACATAATTTGATAACATTCTACACAATCTATTGATAATAATGATTTATTTTTATATGAGTATTTTTTTATATTTAAAATAAAAATATTTTTATTAATTTAAATAATTATTTTTATTATTAATAATAATTTTTAAATTTAATTACGCTCTCTTTTTATAAATACTAAATTTATATTATTTATTTTCCTTTTTTATTTAATTTATTTCATTTTTATTTGTTAATTTTTATAGCTCTTTTATGTATATAAAATAATACACATAAAATATCATAGATAGAATAATAGCTGTCTAATCAATAAGTTCAATTAAGAAAAATCATAATGATTTACTATCAAAGATAGAATGTTAATGATATTCATTATATGTATTTATTTTGTTAATAAACCCTATTTTCTTTATAGGTATAAAAATTAAAGCCATCAATTTAAACATTAATAAAAACTTATGATTTATGATTTTATATATTATTTATTTATTGCCATATTTTTATTCTTATTAAGCGCTTTTTTCTTTCCTAAGAACCTGGTTTTAAAATGCCTTAACTGGAAAAATCAACCTTAAAGTGTTAAAACAATGCCTTAATTATCAACAAAAATATCGCTCATCGCTAGTCATCAAAAGAGATAATACTATTATGTCAAAAAGTACCATCCGTATTGCAACCCGCCAAAGTCCCCTTGCTATGTGGCAAGCTCTTTATGTGAAAGAACAATTGCAATTGGCACATCCTGATTTAGCGGTGGAATTAATACCGATGGTCACAAAAGGTGACATTATTTTAGATACACCTTTAGCAAAGGTCGGTGGTAAAGGCCTATTTGTAAAAGAACTGGAACTGGCTTTGCTCGAATCTCGAGCTGATATTGCCGTTCATTCAATGAAAGATGTTCCTATAGATTTCCCTGATGGCTTAGGATTAGTGACGATTTGTGAACGGGAAGATCCTCGTGATGCGTTTGTTTCTAATCATTATGATTCTTTGAGTGCACTTCCTGCTGGTAGCATTGTAGGGACTTCAAGTTTACGCCGCCAATGCCAGTTAAAGGCACAACGTCCTGATCTTATTATCCGTGATTTACGAGGCAATGTAGGTACTCGACTCAGTAAATTAGATAATGGGGATTACGATGCCATTATCCTTGCTGTTGCCGGCTTAAAGCGATTGGGCTTATCAGAAAGAATACGATCCCCACTTTCAGCAGAACAATGCTTACCTGCTGTAGGGCAAGGTGCTGTTGGTATTGAGTGCCGATTAAATGATAATGATACTCGCCAATTATTGGATGCCTTAAATCATTATAAAACCGCAGTTTGTGTTAAAGCGGAAAGAGCAATGAATACACGCCTTGAGGGGGGTTGCCAAGTCCCTATTGGCAGTTACGCAATTTGGCAAGATGACAAAATTTGGTTACGATCACTTGTTGGCTCACCTGATGGCAAAACCATTTTACGTGGTGAGCGTCTAACATCACCTCAAGAAGCGGAAGAAGCCGGAATATCGCTCGCAGAAGAACTATTAGATAAAGGCGCAAGAGCTATTCTTTCTGCTGTATATCAAGGTAATACACCATAATGAGTATTTTGATCACTCGCCCTGCGCCTTCAGGAAATGAATTAACTCAGCGTTTAATCGATGCTGGCAAATTGGCGTTTCATGCGCCATTAATAAAAATCATTGCTGGGCGTGAACTTCCTTTATTAGATGATAAATTAAAGGCGTTAAGTGCGGGTGATTATGTATTGTTACTTTCTAAAAATGCGGTGCATTACGCAAACTGGCAATTAAATCAATTACAACAATCATGGCCAGATACGCTATCCTATTATGGTATAGGGAAAAGCACAGCACTTGCTTTTCAAGAGATAAGTGAACGTCTTACTCACTATTCTCAACAAGGTGAAACCAGTGAAGACTTACTCATTCTTCCTGCACTTAATCAGGTAAAAGATAAACGTATTTTGCTATTAAGAGGTAATGGTGGTCGAGATTTATTAGCAAAAACACTACGTAAGCGAGGCGCTATTGTGGAAGAATGCGAATGCTACCAGCGCTTATTTATTCAGTATTCCCCTGAAGATTTTGCAACTCAGTGGGAAAAAAAACAGATTGAGACGCTTGTTGTAACCAGCGGTGAAATGTTACAACGACTCTTCTTTCTCGTCGCCGAGCCTAAAAAAGCATGGCTGTTAAATTGCCACTTAATTGTGGTAAGTGAACGATTAGCAACAATCGCTGAAGAGTTAGGATGGAAACAAATCACTGTTGCTGATAGTGCCCATAATGATGCTTTATTTCGTGCATTAATATAGAACCTAAATGAGACGCCGATATGACGGAACAGAAAAATACTAATGAAAATGACTTGCAAAATGATGCACCAGTAGCTGATGAAAATATCCGCTATCAAGAAGTCAAACCTGTTAATAACAAGCGTTCAGGCCTAATTGGAAGTGCGGTTGCAATTTTTGTGATCCTCGCTATTGGTGGAGGCTTTTACTATTATGCCCATCAACAATCGTCAAAGCTTAGTTTAGAAAATCAGGCACTAAAATCTGAACTGGCAGAAATACAACAGCGACAAAATACAGTTCAACAACGTTTTGATAATATAGATAGTCTACTTAATTCGCAAAAACAGACGATTGAACAATTACAAAATGATAACCAAATCACAGAGCAACAATTGCAAAAGCTACAAAATCAGTTCTCAGCTATTTCAAGTGCTGATGTAAAAAGCTGGTTATTAGCACAAGCTGATTTTATGGTAAAAATGGCAGGCCGTAAGTTATGGAATGACCAAGATGTTGTTACTGCAGTGAGTTTACTCAAAGGCGCTGATAGTAGCTTAGCGGAAATGAATGATCCTAGTTTATTTAATATACGCCAAGCGATTAACGAAGATATTGCCAATCTAGCAGCGCTGACTAAAATAGATAACGACGGTATAATTTTACAATTAAACCAATTAGCCAATCAGGTTGATAATCTGCGATTATCCGGTTTAGAACGAAATGGTTCACCAATGGATAAAAATGACGAAGCAATTTCTGGCTCACTTTCAGATTGGAAAGAAAATCTCAGTAAAAGCTGGAAAGGCTTTATGGATGACTTCATTACAATACGTCGTAGAGATACAGCAACAACACCATTATTAGCACCAAACCAAGACATTTATTTACGTGAAAATATTCGTTCACGTTTATTAATTGCATCTCAAGCCATTCCTCGTCAGCAAACTGAAATTTATCAGCAATCTTTAGAAGCCGTATCAACATGGGTTCGCGCTTATTTTGATACTACTGACCCAGCGACACAAGCATTTTTAGATACGCTATCAGAGCTTGAAAAACAGCCGATTACATTAGCAATGCCAACTGAATTAAAAAGCCCAGCGCTTTTAGAAAAACGTGTAGAAAAACAGATTCGTAACTTATTATCGCAAAATGACTATGCTCAACCTGCTGTTAAAGCACAGGATGCACAAGTCACCGAATCTGAAATCACCGTAAAGGAAAGAGTACAAAAAGGCCCTGCTGATAACTCAGCTTCAAGTACCACCACACCAGCACAGCAAGGAGAGTAAGTTTATGCTGAAAATACTCCTTTTATTTGTGGTACTGATTGCCGGTATCATTTTTGGTCCAGTTCTAGCTGGGCATCAAGGTTATGTATTAATACAAACCGATAATTGGGACATCGAGACTAGCGTTACAAGCCTTGTTATTATGTTTGTATTACTGCAACTCGTTTTAATTTTCCTTGGTTGGTGCTATCGCCGTTTTATTGGCACTAGTTCAAAAGCCTATAGTTGGTTTTCATTTCGTAAACGCAATAGAGCCCGAAAACAAACTCGCTTGGCACTGATGAAATTAGCTGAAGGCGATTTTAAACAAGTTGAAAAACTGATGAGCCGTAATGCCGATTATGCTGAGCAACCTGTTGTTAACTATCTTTTAGCCGCAGAAGCTGCGCAACAACGCGGTGATGAATTTCGTGTACAACAATACCTTGAAAGAGCTGCAGAGTTAGCTGACACCCATCAACTTCCTGTTGATATCACGCGTGTTCGTATTTTATTAGCGCAAAATGAAAATTATGCAGCGCGCACCGCTGTTGATGATTTATTAAACCAAGCACCTCGTCATCCTGAAGTATTGCGTTTAGCACAAACTGCTTATATTAGGACAGAAGCTTGGCAGGCATTGCTTGATATTCTGCCTTCAATGCAAAAAATCGCCTTACATTCTGATGATGAGTTAGCACAGCTACGCCAACAAGCTTATATCGGCATTATGGGACAGAAAATGTCCGAAAACGGCTGTGAAGGTTTAAAAACGTGGTGGAAAGGACAATCACGTAAAATTCAACATGATAATGCATTACGTGCTGTCGTTGCTGAGCATCTTATTGAATGTAACGATCCTGACACAGCGCAGACAATAATATTAGACGGACTTAAACGCCACTACGATGAGCGCTTAATATTACTACTACCTCGTCTTAAAAAGACGGATGCTAACGTGATATTAAAGGTATTGAATAGCTTAATTAAACAACATGGCCCAACGCCACTGCTTAACAGTACAGTAGGACAAATTGCGATGCATCAAGGCCAATGGCCTGAGGCAGAAACAGCATTTCGTAATGCATTAAAACAACGCCCTGATGCACATGATTTTGCTTGGTTAGCTGATGTACTTGATAATCAAAGAAAACCGCAAGAATCGGCTAAAGTACGTAAAGATGCACTGATCATGACATTAAAACAAGATCCTATTATCTTTGACGATCAGAAAAAAGAAAGCAAATAAACGACTCTCTATCTATACTCGACTAAGTAAACAAATAGCCCTTCATAGGAAGGGCTATTTTTTGCGTATTATTTCATGATGCTATGAATAACTCAGTAAAAGTGTATTCCAGAAAGCCATAAAATAGATAAAAAAAACGCCTGTATAAGTAATATACAAGCGTGTAATAGATAATCAGGTCTACAGACGGATGGTGCCTCACTCAACGTTTCGTCCTGTTGGTGATGAAGGGTGTTCATCGATAACGTGGACGTAGGCACCGATAATTGGCTCTGCATCATTCCTGGGTTTATGAAGTCAATGCTGTCATAAGAAGTGGAATGAGCATCTACATACCATATAATGCACTTATCATGCCAACATTGAATTTTAGGTATAAAAAGAAAATATCCTTCTCTAAATAGAGATAACTTATTGAAGTTTTATTTATTTTTTACTTTCACTCTCTAATAACCACAATAAATATGAGTCTATTCATTTTTGTAAAACATAAAAGTGCAAATATCTCTCTTCGCGCGTCTCTATTTCACGACATAAAATTCACTCAAAGATTTTAAATATTAAAATCAATAAGTTAAACGTCATTTGGAGACATAAAAATAGCCATGTGTTGGCATTTACCGACAAAATATAAAAATATATTATTTTTCATAGAGTTAAATAT
>NZ_LXEN01000093.1 GCF_001654855.1 Proteus myxofaciens ATCC 19692 | reverse complement strand
ATTGTTTAGCTTGGTCACTATCTCGCCGTCTGAATCACTGTTCTTATCTTGTTTATTGGTGCGAAGGGGGGGACTTGAACCCCCACGTCCGTAAGGACACTAACACCTGAAGCTAGCGCGTCTACCAATTCCGCCACCATCGCGTAAACAATAAGTAAGATAAGATGGGGTGGCTAATGGGACTCGAACCCACGACAACTGGAATCACAATCCAGGGCTCTACCAACTGAGCTATAGCCACCATAACAGCTATCTTATTACTTCACTAACAACGCGATTCACCGTAACTCTTAGCACGCTTTAATGGCGCGCCCGACAGGATTCGAACCTGAGACCTCTGCCTCCGGAGGGCAGCGCTCTATCCAGCTGAGCTACGGGCGCTTCACGCCGTTGCGGGAGAGGATAGTACGGATTTACGCACTGTCTGTCTAGTGCTTTTTGAAAAAAAAAGTTTGTTTGACGATAGTTTGTGCATTTCGTCGATAAATGGAGCGTTTTTACGCTTTCAACGCCCCACCAGTATAATAATCAATCAGCCAAGATGCTAGTCTAGTTTATTAATCTTTCTATTTTTATTGCAAAAAGAAAGAAAATAACATTAATAACTTACAGTTTATTACCATAATAGTAACCAACGAACTTTAGCAACTTAAATTGGCGCTTAATTCGACTAGGTTGCGAGAGCAAGCGATATAGCCACTCTAGTCCTAAGTTTTGCCATGCTTTAGGTGCACGCTTAACGTGGCCTGTAAAAACATCGTAAGTGCCACCAACACCCATATACAACGCATCAGGGTAGATTTTTCGACAAGCACGAATAAACAGTTCTTGTTTAGGCGACCCCATTGCAATAGTCACAATTTTAGTACCCGATGCTTTTATACGCTCAAAAAGTGCCTCTCTATCTTGCGGTGTAAAATAACCATCTTGGCTACCTACTATATTCACATTCCATTGCGCTTTTAGCTTGTCTTCTGTTTCTGCTAAAACACTAGGTTTACCTCCAACAAGAAAGACAGGTGTTCCTTCTTTTCCCGCTCTTTCCATTAGCGCTTCCCATAAATCAGCGCCTGCAATTCGAGAAACTTGCGCATCAGGGTATTTACGACGGATGCCCCTTACAACACTAATGCCATCTGCATATAAATAATCAGCTTCTCCTAATAGCTCATTAAGTGCACTATCATTTTCTGCTGTCAGTATTTTTTCTGCATTTATCGCAATTAGCGAACCATTTTTAATTTGAGTTCCCTCATAAAGATAATCCAGAAAATGAGTCATATCTCGAAATCCCCAGATATTATGTCCGCGGATTGAATACTTCGGAATTAAATTCGATCCCATTACTTTTCCTTTTTCTCTAAACGAGGTACAGCACGTAAATGATTCGCCATGTAGTGACGAATTAATCCCGCACTTTCAAATAACCAATAAAGTAGCTTTGCAACCACTAAACAAAAGCCAAAGATTAAGCAAAAGAAAACAACACGTGAAACAAAAGAATCTACGCCTTCTCGTGCTAATACAATCATGTTAAAAATCGCGCCAAAACAGAATGCTTGAAGAACAGCGGATTTATAGCGATTAGTTTCGTTTAATCCTTGTTGATAAAGCCAATCAAACCATTTAATAATTAATCCTACTACAATTGCGCCTAATGGAATAAACACAACACCACCCATAATCACTAAAGAGCCGATTAACGTCGGTGAGATAGCTAATCCTGCATGGTAATTGAGTACTTCCCATGTAAAGTAATTAGCCGAATTCAGAACAACATCAGGACGCTCAGGCCAAACCCAAGAAGGGATAAAGACATAAAAATCGCGAATGATAGGCGCTAAACCTTGAAATTCAATTTTGTCATAGTTATCAATTAATAAACCAAGGTTTTCCCAAGGCGAGAACGTATCTCGAGTTAGGTATAAAAAGGTATAAAACGCCTCTGCACCACTAACATCTAACCCATAACGTTTTAAAGCAAGCCAGAACATACCGACAATACTGATAATACCTGCTGCTACAAGCATCCACAGTGTTATCCAGCCACGCACAATGCCGATAAATAAGAAAAGCGCAAAAGCGATAATAATATTGGCTCGCGTGCCACCCACAATCACATACGTTAAAATACCAAAGCCAACTGTTGCACATAAAAAGAAAATCCAACGTTGCTGTGTTGGCTTCAAGAAGTAAACCACCAGCATCGCTGGAATAAAGAAATAGAAAAACCGCTTAAGTGCAACACCCGATACTTGGCTAGAAAAAATTTGACTATATGTTTTTAGTTTGAAAAGTAAAAAACCATTTTGTAAAAAGAAAATACCCACAGTAACAAACGCAATAAGCGCTAATAAAATCCATGTTAGGTTAGTCTCTACCCTATTCATCGTAAATAACGGTCTAGAAGTCCCGCTGCTGGGCTTTCTGAGTCTAACCTTGTAAGTAACATAATAAATCGCATAAAAGCTTGTAGAGGCTAATAATGCATGTAATAAGGCATCAACGGGGACTACCGCAACATCAAACTGAAAGACCAATAAACAAGTTAGTGGAAAACCAAAATAGAATGTCAATAAATAAAGCATGGAAAAAAAGACATTAAAATTAAAACGAACCCGCCTAAACTCTTGATAAGTCAGTAATAAAATAAAGCTTAAAGAAATAAAATAGACAAGCGCTAATCCACCCAATTGCGTTAATGTCATTGGGTCCCCCCTTCACTCATCTCTATCAATTGCTTCCAACCTTCTGTAAAATTGGGCGCAAAAAAAGCAATTTTTTGACTATCCCGCCTTAGTAGCTCGTGTTTTGCTTCTTCAATTAACGCAATATCTAACGTATCACCAGAGAAAAAGACCGGAACACCTTGCTCTGTTAAATCTTGCCAAAATGGATTTTGACGACTTATCACAAAAGGGATCGCGAATTGAATAAGCAAGCAAAGCGTACCAATGCCTTGTTGACGATGAAAAATAAAATATCCTAAATCACAGGTTTTCAGTAGCGCAAGATAATTATCAAATGCCAATTTATGGCGTAATATTTCTACACTATTAGGCAAGAATAATTCATCAGCGGCTTGCTGAACCTCTTCTATATACTCGTCATTATTTTCAGGATAGCCCATTGGAATTATCACTTTTACACGCTGACCAAATTGCTCAATGATTGCCTTTAACGCAGTGATGTGACGATTAGATTTATCGCCTGAATTTCCGACGACTATCGTCATTTCTCTATCATTAATAGCGGGCTTTTCTTTAACAGTAAGAGAAGGATCCATTCTTGTTGGAAAATAGAGCAAGGTTTCAGGAATATTTGCGTGTGATTGCGCAAAATAATTAAGATCACCCCGTGTACCAAACACATGGCCTACGCGCTTTTGTGCCCAATTTCGCAACAAATAAAATAATTTAAATTTTAGTTGTTTTGAGTCTTGATAGAGATCAGCACCCCAAATATGCCACCAGAATTGATGACGTTTAATTTTTCCCATTAATAATGCAAGCCAAATCGGCGCATTAAATTGTCCTAGAAAAAGAAAACGTTGCTGTCTATCCGCTTTAGCAAGCGAGATAACTTTCTCAGAGACCTGTTTTTTGTCTGCAAGACATTCAATCGCTAAAGCAGGATAGTGAGCCTGAAGCGAGTCATCTTTACTGGCAACGATAAAATGAGGTTTATACGTTAATTCCGCCTCTTTCACGAGGTGGTCGTTAAAAAACCGTAACATTGTGTTGTTGTGGTGCACAATGTCTGAACCTAGTACGTAAATTAAAGTTGTCATTTGCGCCTGCAATAAATCACGAAAACAGAACTACAGAGAAGAAAATAAATGATATATGTCGCCATATAGGCTTGAGCCGCACCTAAAGCGCCATGCTCAGGAATAAGCCAACGCGAAAATAGCGTTAGTAAAACAAACTGACTGACTTCTGTAAGCACATAAAAGCGCAGTGCAGCTTTAGCAATAATTAAATAGCCAAAAACATAAGAACCCACTTTCAACACATCACCCACAAGCTGCCAAGCGAACAAATCACGCATTGCGATAAATTTATCGGAAAACAGCAACCAAATAGCGAAATCACGTAATAACCACACCATAAAGCTTGCAACAGCCACAGCAGGTAAAACAAATTTTAGTGATTTTACAATCTCTTTTGCGATATCCCGTTTTTGGGTTAACCGTGAGAGTGTAGGTAATAAATAAACAGAAAATGAGGCTGTAATAAATTGTAGATAAGCATCTGAAATACTGCTAACACCTTGCCAAATGCCGACTTCATCCCAGCTATAATGGGTTGCTAACAGATTACGCATCATAATATAAGCGACAGGTAACGTAATTGAGGTCAGTATTGCCATAATCGTAAATTTACCAAGATGGCTGGCAATAGCGCGATCCCAACGTGGTTTTAGCTCGCTCAATGCAAAGCGCTTACGTTTTAACAGCATCACGGTTGCAGGTATTAATATCAGCGCTGGCACTAGGGCAAGTCCAATAAGTGCGCCATGATAACCTGCAAATAAATAGCATAAATAGTAAGCAACAACGCCGATTAAACTACCTGCAATAATCGAGAGTGCATTCCCTGATGCATCTCTATAACCTTTTAATATAGCTAAAAAATAATTGCTATATGCAATCCCCATTTGAATAAAAGCAACAGCTCTTACAATATTTTGATATTGCTGGTAATCGTCATCAAAAAGTACTTGGCTAATGGGTGCTGAGAAAATGAGAAAGATAATGGCAAGTAGTGTAGAAAACAGTAATATCATTGATGATGAAGTTCCTAGCACATTTTTGCGCTGTTTATCATCATCTTGATATTGTGCAATAAGTTTGGTGACGCCATTAAAAATACCGGCACCAGAAAGTACACCTAATACAGTAATGAGTTGACGAAAGTTACCCGCTAGCCCGACACCAGAAGGTCCAAAAGAAACGGCAAGTAACTTAACGACCAGTAAACCAACCCCGATTTTTATCAGGGTTGATCCCGCAGTCCAAATTGACGCTTTAGCTAATGACATAGATTACGCAAAGAACTCACGAATATGGTGAATAACCGTTTGTTGCTCTTCTTCTGTCATATTATAGAACATCGGTAAACGGACTAAGCGCTCGCTTTCTTTTGTCGTGAAGATATCTTCGCCATCAAAGCGACCGAATTTCATTCCTGCTGGGCTTGTATGCAATGAAACATAATGGAATACCGTTAAGATACCATGCGCTTTCATATACTCATTAAATGCAGTACGTTGTTCAATATCATTAAGCTTGATATAAAACATATGCGCATTATGTTCTAAGCCTTCTGGCACAACAGGTAACGTTAATAAGCCTTTTTCAGCTAACGGTACTAATGCATCATAATAAATTTGCCAAAATGCTAAGCGACGCTCATTAATTTTTTCTGCTTCTTCAAGCTGAGCCCATAAAAAGGCAGCTTGTAAATCAGCCATTAAGTAACTCGAACCAATATCACGCCAAGTATATTTATCCACTTGACCACGGAAAAATTGACTCCGATTGGTCCCTTTTTCACGAATAATTTCAGCGCGATTGATTAAGGCAGGATCATTAATCAATGTCGCACCACCCTCACCACCTGATGAGTAGTTTTTAGTTTCATGAAAACTATAACAACCAATGTGACCAATCGTACCTAATGCTTTACCTTTATAGGTTGACATCACGCCTTGTGCTGCATCTTCAACAACAAATAAATTATGTCGTTTGGCAATAGCCATAATGGTATCCATTTCACAGGCAACTCCCGCGTAATGAACAGGAACGATAGCACGCGTTTTCTCTGTAATCGCAGCTTCGATTTTGGTCTCATCGATATTCATCGTATCAGGACGAATATCAACAAAAACGATAGTCGCACCACGTAATACAAACGCATTTGAGGTTGAAACAAAGGTAAAGCTTGGCATGATAACTTCATCGCCAGGCTTAATGTCTAATAAAATAGCCGCCATTTCTAATGATGCAGTACAAGAAGGTGTTAGCAATGTTTTATGGCAATGAAATTGTTCTTCTAACCATTTTTCACATTTTTTTGTAAAGTCACCATCACCACAAAGCTTGCCACTTTCCATCGCTTGTTTCATGTACTCTAATTCTGTGCCAACAACCGGTGGTTTATTAAACGGAATCATATTATCCCCTGTATAACCAATATGTAGTGCTATCAATAACAGCACCACTTTGTGTGTATAAATGCGAAGCGACTATATTGCTAATTTGTGTTGCAATATAAAGGATTGGTATGCTTTGTTGTTCACACCATTGCTTCGCGACGGACATCAGTTGTTTACCAACGCCTTGTCCTTTATTTTCAGGCATGACAGCAAGTAGCCCTACACGAGCTTCATTATCTGAAATGCGGCGTAGTGTCACAAAACCACTCATATTATCGTGGTCATCTAGCGTCACTAAGCAGATGTCATCAAACGTTCCCAATACTGCTTTTTTTACCCATAAAGCGTAAAACCGACTGCTATCTTTGGCTTGATACCACGGCGCCCTAAAGCGACTTTGCACAAAAGCCTGAGAGGCTAATTTCATTAATGAAGTAATATCTGCTTCTTTTGCTTCTCGATACCGCAATGATGGTGTTTTTACGCAAGCATTTTCTATGCCATCATTTTCTGTTTTTATCAGAAGTTTAAAATCAATTTCACCTTCAGCAAGTTGGAAGCCTAATTGACTTAATTTATCGACTAGCGATAACGCATGCGAGGGTATTTTTGCCTGAATTAGGGCAAATTCATTTAGCTGGTTATCTGTTAAAACAGGGGCGTGAGCATCAAACTCAAGACGCCCTGTTTTCAGTGAGAAAAAATCACTTTCCCACTCAAGATGGTTAATATTGGCGAGGACGGACATGTAATAAATCCAATAAATAGCGACCATAACCTGTTTTAACAAGTGCTTGTGCACTTTCTTTCACTTGTTCGTCACTGAGCCAGCCATTACGCCAAGCAATTTCTTCAAGACAAGCGACTTTAAATCCTTGGCGTTTCTCAACAGTTTGAACAAACGTACTAGCCTCAATTAAGCTGTCATGAGTACCTGTATCTAACCAAGCAAAACCACGCCCTAATAGTTCAACGTTTAGTTCACCACTTTCAAGATACATCTGATTAATAGAGGTAATCTCAAGTTCACCACGAATAGACGGTTTTACCTTTTTGGCAAAATCAACCACACGATTATCGTAGAAATAAAGCCCTGTTACAGCCCAATTAGATTTTGGTTTCTCGGGTTTTTCTTCAATAGATAAAACGCGAAAACTATCATCAAACTCGACAACACCAAATCGTTCAGGATCCATCACTTGATAGCCAAAGACTGTTGCGCCTTGTTCACGTTGAGCAACTTGTTTTAGTTTTGGACTAAAGCCTTGACCAAAATAGATATTATCACCCAATACTAAGCAACAATGATCGTCACCAATAAATTCTTCACCTAAAATAAAGGCTTGGGCTAACCCATCAGGAGATGGCTGTACTTTATATTGAATATGCACACCAAAAGCAGAACCATCGCCCAATAAACGTTGGAATGAGGTGAGATCATCAGGTGTTGTTATTAGCAAAATATCTCTAATACCCGCAAGCATAAGTACTGAAAGCGGATAGTAGATCATTGGCTTATCGTAGATAGGCAACAGCTGTTTTGATACACCTTTGGTTATCGGATGTAATCGTGTGCCAGAGCCACCAGCTAAAATAATACCTTTCATCATCTCCCCTTACTTAAGTTAATTTCCAAGTCCTAAGCGTTCACCTGCATAAGAACCATCAAGCACACGTTGCCACCATGTTGGATTATTTAAATACCACAGTACTGTTTTACGAATACCTGACTCAAATGTCTCTTGAGGTGTCCAACCTAGTTCAGATTCAATTTTCGCGGCATCAATGGCGTAACGAAGATCATGACCGGGTCTATCTTTTACATAAGTAATTAAATCAACATATTGCGCCACACCTTCAGGTTTATTAGGATGTAGCTCTTCTAATAATTTACAAATCGTTTTCACCACATCAATATTACGACGCTCATTATGACCGCCGATATTGTAAGTTTTTCCTGGCGCTGCGGTTGTTGCAACGAGATACAGTGCTCTGGCGTGATCTTCAACATAAAGCCAATCACGGATTTGTTCACCTTTTCCATAAACAGGTAATGATTTTCCTGAGATTGCATTTAAAATAATTAAAGGAATTAATTTTTCAGGAAAATGATAAGGACCATAATTATTTGAACAATTAGTGATAACCGTTGGTAAACCATAAGTACGTAACCAAGCTCGGACTAAATGGTCACTAGAAGCTTTAGACGCAGAATAAGGGCTACTTGGCGCGTAAGGAGTGGTCTCAGTAAAGAAATCATCTGTACCCTCTAAATCGCCATACACTTCGTCTGTGGAGATATGGTGAAAACGAAATGTTTTTTTCTTGTCATCAGGTAATGCTTGCCAGAAATGACGTGCTGATTCTAATAACGTGTAAGTGCCGACAATATTCGTTTCAATAAATGCAGCAGGACCATCAATAGAGCGGTCTACGTGACTTTCTGCGGCTAAATGCATGACAACATCAGGTTGATAGTCAGCAAATAAACGATCAAGCGCTTCTCTATCACAAATATCAACTTGTTCAAACGCATAACGGTCACTATCAGCAACAGGTGTTAATGATTCTAAATTACCGGCATAAGTGAGTTTATCAACCACTACAACGCTGTCTGTTGTTTCATTGATAATATGTCTGACAACAGCAGAGCCGATAAAGCCAGCCCCACCAGTTACTAGGATACGTTTCAACGCCATACTCCTTTAGTATCTACAATCCATTTTTGCGTCACTTGATTACCAGGGATCGCTTTAAATTGCTGATGGTCAACAAGCATAAGCACGATATCTGCTTCTTTTAATGCTTGCTCTGTAGAAACAAGTTCTGTAATACCTTTCAGCTTAGTAGGTAACTCGTGAATATTAGGCTCAACAGCAAATGTTGTTCCACTGTGCCAGTTAGCGACTTGCTGAGTAATATTCATTGCTGGGCTTTCACGCAAATCATCAATATTTGGTTTAAAAGCAAGACCAAAACAGGCAATTTTAATTTCGTTAGCACGTTTACCCGTTTCAGTTAGACAGTCAGCAACAGCGGCTTTTACTTGATCGATAACCCACACAGGTTTGTTATCATTCACGAGACGTGCAGTATGGATTAAGCGTGATTGTTGTGGATTTTGAGACACAATAAACCAAGGGTCAACCGCAATACAATGCCCACCAACACCAGGACCTGGCTGTAAGATATTGACACGAGGATGGCGATTAGCCAGGCTGATTAATTCCCAGACATTGATATCTTGATCAGCACAAATCAGCGATAACTCATTGGCAAAAGCAATATTCACATCACGGAAGCTATTTTCGGTCAGTTTGCACATTTCAGCAGTACGTGCATTGGTAACAACACATTCACCTTCAAGGAAAATTTTATAAAGCTCACTGGCTCTATCTGATGATTTGCGATTCATACCACCGACAACACGATCATTACGAATAAGCTCGATCATCACTTGTCCTGGTAAAACACGCTCAGGGCAATACGCGACATCAATATCAGCGTCTTCACCTTGTTGATGTGGGAATGAAAGATCAGGACGTGCTTCACCAAGCCATTGTGACATCAACTCCGTTGTACCAACCGGTGATGTTGATTCAAGAATAATCAAATCGCCTTTTTTCAGTACAGGCGCAATTGAACGAGCTGCTGCTTCAACATACGCTAAATCAGGCTCATGTTCGCCTTTAAAAGGAGTCGGTACTGCAATAAGGTAAGCATCGGCAGGCTGTGGTGTGGTATAAGCTTTTAAATATCCTTCTTCAACTGCTTGCTTAACGACTTTATCCAGATCGGGCTCGACGATGTGAATTTGACCTTTATTTATTGTATCAACGGCATGTTGATTAACATCTACACCAATAACTTGCTTTTGGCGAGAGGCAAAAGCCGCCGCTGTCGGTAAACCAATATAACCAAGGCCAATAACAGAAATAGTTTCAAAACTCATAATGTCACCTGATTTTTTTTCAATGCTTCAAGAATACGTTGGCAGGCATGACCATCACCGTAAGGATTTGTCGCTTTACTCATTTGGTGATATGCGTTTTCGTCTGTCAATAAAGAGGTCACTGCACTCACGATACATTTAGTATCTGTACCAACTAAACGTACAGAACCCGCTTCAACCGCTTCAGGGCGCTCTGTTGTATCGCGCATGACAAGAACAGGTTTTCCTAAAGAAGGCGCTTCTTCTTGAATGCCACCTGAATCGGTTAAAATTAGATATGCGTGGTTCATTAAATAAACAAATGGAAGGTAGTCTTGGGGTTGAATAAGTTTAATATTATCAATCCCATTAAGGATTCGCTTAACAGGCTCACTCACATTAGGATTAAGGTGAACAGGATAAACAACTTCCACTTCAGGGTGGGCTAACGCAATTTCAGCTAACGCTTGGCAAATACGCTCAAAACCACCACCAAAGCTTTCTCTACGATGCCCTGTTACTAACACTATTTTTTTATTCGGTTGTATAAAAGGATAGTTAACAGCAAGTTCATTGAGTAACCTTTCATTTTTCATGACGCGATTACTTACCCAAAATAAGGCATCAATAACCGTATTACCGGTCACAACGATATTTTTATCTGCAACTGCTTCTCGTATTAAATTTTGCTTTGCAGTATCAGTGGGTGCGAAATGATACATTGCCAGATGTCCCGCGATTGTGCGGTTTGCTTCTTCAGGCCATGGCGAGTAAAGATTACCTGTTCGTAACCCAGCTTCTACATGACCAACAGGGATGCGTTGATAAAATGCGGCTAAACTTGCAGCCATCGTAGTGGTGGTATCACCATGCACTAAAACAACATCAGGCTGAAATGATGCTAAAACCGGCTTTAACCCTTCTAAAATACGACAGGTAATATCCGTTAAATCTTGTCCTGGCTTCATAATATTGAGATCATAATCTGGAGTAATCTCAAAAAGATTTAATACCTGATCAAGCATTTCGCGATGTTGGGCCGTAACACATACTTTCGCCTCAAACGAATCATCATTTGCTAAAGCGTGCACTAACGGTGCCATTTTTATCGCTTCAGGGCGTGTGCCAAAAACAGTCAACACTTTCACAGTGGCTCTCTTTTTTCTTTGTTATATTGCTTATTTTTGGGAAAGCAATATGCCCTTAGTCTCAAATCATCAGGTGCATAAACACCTGATGTCTCTATTGTCAAAATGATAAAAATCGAATAATTATTATTTTTTTGATGAATTACGTCTTGCAAGTGCCACTCCAGCACCCACTAAAACACCAATAGCCCCCCATAACACCATCATAAAAGCACGGCGAGGACTATCACGTTTTATAGGTGATTCAGGGGTACGTAGAAAACGATAAGTTTGAAAGTTATCTTGTAATTTAGCACCTACTGCAAGGGTCGCTAACATTGCCGTATTCTTATCATAATCACTATCAAAATCAGGCCCTGTTGCCATTAATGTCTCAAGTTGAGATTGCAGTAGAGGAACACCTAAAAGGAATAGTTTAGAGTCAGGTAATTCATCAATCGCTATTTCTGTTTTCTTTTGAGAAATACCTTGTTTTTCAGCAACTTTTATTGACTGCTCGACTATATTAATTTGTCTTTGATAAGCTGCTTGTGCTGCCATCTCTTGACGTTTAACTAATGCTTTTAACGATTGAGTTCTTGTTGCCCATGCTGTAGTCACTTCATCATTAAGATAAGTTGACGCTTTTTTGTTAGCAAAAGCGATATACTCATTTAATAACTGACTTGCGTCGTTAGCTGTCTCAGCAATCAGTTTTAGTTGATCATTAACTAATTTTTTGTCATCAGCAGGAATAAACTGAATATTATTAATCAGCTCATCCAATAATGCAGCATTCGCTTGCTCATCATTTTCTTTACGTTGCTTGTAATAATCTGTTTGTAACCAGAACTCACGTCGGGTATCAAACGCAGCGATTTGAGTCACAAACTCTTGATAGGCTTCATCAGAAATAGTCAGGGGAGAAGTTAAGGCTGATGGATTAATTTGCGTATCTAAGTTACGTAAAAATTGAGTCTGAGAATAATAACTACCTAAATTATTTACAGTGGGTTTCTCTGTCATCGCAACAGCACTCCATTTAGGTTGCATCAAATAAGATGCCCCCAATGCAATAAGTGCAAAAAGCAGAGCAAATCCTATAATCCAACGTTTTCCCGACCAAAGGGCGCAACAAAGGCCACGAATATCGAGTTCATTATCTGGTAAATTACCCTGCTGGGAGGCGTTATTTTCCGAGTTCATCACGTTAAAAAACCTCTGCTTATTAATGCTTAAGTTGTGTTGCTTTACGTAGGCGGCGCTTATGTCTTTTAATAAAACGAGCTACCCGCCACGCGCGTTTAATGCAATAACCATACATTACAAATGCAAGCAAGAATAATGCCAACATTACCCATTCAGGGACAAAAGATAAGTTTTCACCAATGATACCAATTGCAGCAAGTAAGGCGGCGGCGAGAGTTATTAAGACAAAGGCTTGACGAGGTGTAAAACCTGCACGCATGATTAAATGGTGAATATGTTGGCGATCGGGAGAGAAAGGACTCATACCTTTACGTAAACGACGATACATAATCGCAACCATATCCATAAGAGGAATTGCAATTATCCATAACGCTGTAACGGCATTTATAGGATGTGGTTGCGTTTGAGTTGATGAAACTAATAGCCAGATAATGGTAAACCCGATTAACGTGCTTCCTGCATCACCCATAAAGACTTTAAACTTCTGGCCACAAACGCCTAAATTCAACAGAATATAAGGTAAGATTGCCGCAATAAATGAAAAGCACCAAAATGAAAGCGCAGTATTACCTGCTTGATATAATAAAATACCTAACGCACCAAAAGAAACACACGAAAGTCCGCCTAATAGACCATCAATACCATCAACCATGTTGAAAGCATTAATCGCGGCCCACACAGCAAATAGTGTCACTATATAGCCAAAAGGTCCTAAGTGCATATCCCATGGACCAAAAGCATGGCCTAAAGACTCAAGTTTCAATCCACCTAATACCATCATCGCAATCCCCACCAATGCTTGGATTGACGCTCTTATTTTTACACTAATATCGAACCTGTCATCTAAAGCACCGACAAAGACCAGTAATCCTGCACATGCCAAATAGAGCTCTTTATGAGGGATATAGATATCTGTAACGTAAAATGCGAAAACAATACCAAAATAGACGGAGATCCCACCGACAAGAGGGATCAGTCCATGATGTCGTTTACGATAATTCGGTTTATCCACCAGCCCTATTTTCTTTGCAATCTTACGAGCCAAAAATAAAAATGCGAAAGAAAATAAGAACACATATAAAACGTTTGTGCTCATTTTTAATATATCCACAGTACTGTTCTCTATAATAAATATAGCTGGTTATTTACCCATCCATGTATTTTTGTTTTTTTCCAGCTTGCACCACGACGAGTTCACTTCGTAACTCACCACCTTCATAAATTATAAGTTTTCCTTAACTATCTTCATTAACACTATCGCTATTTTTATCAACATACAAAAACATGCAATATACATACCAATTTCACATATAGCTATGATGATAAATAAATAATAAATAAAAAAAAACGCCACAAATTTGTGACGTTTTATCATATCGCTATTCACACAAAGCAAACGAACTTATCAACATATAAAGTTAAGTGATATTACTTATTTTGTAACAGATCACACTTTTTACTTTTTTATCTTATATTCAAGCGAGTTCACTTGCCTGTATAAATATTATGAGCGTTTCATAAAGTCGAAGAATTCTTCATTCGTTTTAGTCATTGCTAATTTATTAATGAGGAATTCCATTGCATCAATCTCACCCATTGGATGAATAATTTTACGCAAGATCCACATTTTTTGTAACTCATCTTGTGAAGTAAGTAACTCTTCTTTACGTGTACCAGAACGGTTGTAATCAATCGCAGGGAAAACACGTTTTTCAGCAATCTTACGAGACAGATGTAATTCCATATTACCGGTACCTTTAAACTCTTCATAGATAACTTCATCCATTTTAGAGCCGGTATCAACAAGTGCTGTCGCAATAATGGTTAAACTACCACCCTCTTCAACATTACGAGCTGCACCAAAGAAGCGTTTAGGACGATGTAATGCGTTGGCATCAACACCCCCAGTTAACACTTTACCTGAAGAAGGTACAACGGTGTTGTAAGCACGTGCTAAACGAGTAATAGAGTCTAATAAAATGATGACATCTTTTTTATGCTCAACAAGACGCTTCGCTTTTTCAATGACCATTTCGGCAACTTGCACGTGGCGAGATGCTGGCTCATCAAATGTAGAGGCAATCACTTCACCTTTTACTAGGCGTTGCATTTCTGTGACTTCTTCAGGACGTTCGTCGATAAGAAGTACCATTAATACACAGTCAGGATAGTTGTGTGCAATATTCGCTGCAATATTTTGCAGTAACATTGTTTTACCTGCTTTTGGTGGTGCAACGATAAGACCACGTTGTCCGCGACCAATAGGAGCAGCTAAATCAAGAACACGAGCAGTCAAATCTTCAGTAGAACCATTACCACGTTCCATACGTAAACGGTTGTTAGCATGTAGTGGAGTTAAGTTTTCAAAGAGGATTTTACTGCGGGCATTTTCAGGTTTATCAAAGTTAACTTCATTAACTTTTAGGAGGGCAAAATAGCGTTCACCTTCTTTAGGAGGACGAATTTTCCCTGCGATGGTATCACCTGTGCGGAGATTAAAACGGCGAATTTGACTAGGGGAAACATAAATATCATCGGGGCCTGCAAGGTAGGAACTGTCTGCTGAACGAAGGAAACCAAATCCATCCTGCAGTATTTCCAGCACGCCATCACCGAAAATATCTTCTCCACTTTTCGCATGCTGTTTTAAGATAGAGAAAATAATATCTTGTTTTCTCATTCTAGCTAGATTCTCTAGCCCCATATTTTCGCCAAGTGCTATCAATTCTGATACTGGCGTATTTTTTAATTCGGTAAGATTCATAATGGTGGGTTCTTAATAACTCGGGGTAACTCTCGAACTATGAACGTGAATAGTATAACAGCGAATCGCTGTCAGTTTCGTCATGTGTAAAATTACAGATAATCTTTTTCTACTATCAAGATTATAGATAAAACTAAAATTATGATATCAGAAAATGTAATACTCTATATTAGACCAGTCAGCTTTATCCCAGAAAAATGACACTCAATGTCAGAATGATATGATTGTATCTACGTTTTTGGGTTAGGAACATATATAGAAAAATTATATTCCTTGAATACTATAGATTATTCTAAGGCTTTTGACTGATTAGATGAATTCAGATTACTTATTTTATATCGTTGATATCGATATTAATCTTACGGCTATTCAATAATTATGATAAATATCATATTTATTGTTTAACATACTTGATTTGCAATACAACAGATTGACGTTTACCTAATCATATGAGCAAATATCTAATCATATGTGGAGATGTAAAATCCGTTATATTATGTAAGTAAGTGGCGCTAACTTATCATGGTTCGAAGCGGACGTCTAGCGGTCATAATATAAATAATGACAACATCTAAACGCCCCACTTTATTTTTAATACTTAAATCGAGTTAAGAGGCATAGTTGGAGTCGATAAATTCTTTCAACTGAGTTTTTGACACAGCGCCCACTTTTGTTGCTACAACTTCACCATTTTTGAATAAAATGAGTGTAGGAATACCTCGAATACCGTATTTTGGTGCGGTTGCTGGATTTTCATCGATATTTAATTTCGCAACTGTTAATTTACCCGCGTATTCTGTTGCAACTTCATCTAGAATAGGAGCAATCATTTTACATGGGCCACACCATTCAGCCCAGAAATCAACGAGCACAAGGCCAGTTGCTTGTAATACATCAGCATCGAATTTGCTGTCGGATAAGTGAAGGATTTTATCGCTCATTGTTCTACTCCAAAGAATAATATTGACCGTACCAGTGTAACATTAAATAACAAAAGTCTGTCTGCATTTCAGCGGATAAACTTTTGTAATGCAACCCATAACTGATATTCTATTACATTATGAGCAAAACATATTTGACAGAAAAGAAGTTTTCCGACTTCGCCTTGCATCCAAAAGTGATAGAAGCCCTTGAGAAGAAAGGGTTCTCTAATTGTACACAAATTCAGGCATTGACGTTACCTATCACTGTGAAAGGTCAAGACATTGCCGGGCAAGCCCAAACAGGAACAGGAAAAACGCTGGCGTTTTTAACATCAACGTTTCATTATCTTTTAACACACCCTGCAAAAGAAGGGCATGAAAAAAATCAACCTCGTGCTCTTATTATGGCACCAACGCGTGAATTAGCAGTGCAAATTTACTCTGATGCACAAGCGTTAGCACAAAGTACAGGACTAAAAATGGGCCTCGCTTACGGTGGCGATGGCTATGATGAACAACTTAAAGTATTAAATAATGGTGTTGATATCGTTATCGGCACTGCAGGTCGTTTAATTGATTATATTAAACAAGGCCATATCGACTTAAGTGCAATTCAAGTTGTTGTACTTGATGAAGCTGACAGAATGTATGATCTGGGTTTTATTAAAGATATTCGCTGGCTTTTCCGCCGTATGCCAGCGGCTTCTGAGCGTATTAATATGTTGTTTTCAGCAACACTCTCTTATCGTGTAAGAGAGCTTGCCTTTGAGCAAATGAATAACCCAGAGTACGTTGAAGTTGAACCAGAACAAAAAACAGGTGTAGGAATAAAAGAAGAACTCTTTTATCCTTCAAACGAAGAAAAAATGCGCCTTCTTCAAACATTAATTGAAGAAGAATGGCCTGATCGCTGCATTATTTTTGCTAATACTAAACACCGTTGTGATGATATCTGGGCACATCTTGCTGCCGATGGACATCGTGTTGGTCTATTAACAGGTGATGTTCCGCAGAAAAAACGCCTACGTATTTTAGAAGATTTTACACAAGGTAATATTGATATTTTAGTGGCAACCGATGTTGCTGCTCGCGGTTTACACATCCCTTCAGTAACTCATGTTTTTAACTATGACTTACCTGATGATTGTGAAGACTATGTTCACCGTATTGGTAGAACAGGAAGAGCGGGAAACAGTGGTAACTCTATTAGCTTAGCGTGTGAAGAATATGCATTGAATTTACCTGCAATAGAAACGTATATTCAACATGCTATTCCGGTGAGTAAATATAATAGTGAAGCATTATTAGCTGATCTTCCTGAACCAAAACGTCGTCATCGTCCTCGTCAAGGACAACCTCGTCGTAATAATTCAGGACCTCGAAGAGGTAATAATACTCAACGTAATAATCGTAACAAACGCCCGAGTCATTCATAAATTATGCTGAAATCCTCATCACTTTATGCAGCTATAGATTTAGGCTCTAACAGCTTTCACATGTTAGTCGTTCGCGAAATTTCGGGATCAATACAAGTATTATCCCGAGTTAAGCGCAAAGTACGATTAGCGGCTGGTCTAAACAAAGAAAATGAACTATCAGAGCAAGCAATGGAACGTGGTTGGCAATGTTTACGACTCTTCTCTGAATATCTACGAGATATTCCACCAGAGCAAATAAGAGTCGTGGCGACAGCAACATTACGCCTTGCTAATAATGCAGATGTTTTTGTAAAAAAAGCCTCTGAAATACTAGGTAATACCGTTCATGTTATTAGTGGTGAGGAAGAAGCTCGTCTGATTTATCGTGGTGTAGCACATACTACCGGTGGTGCTGAACAACGCTTAGTTGTTGATATTGGCGGAGGTAGCACTGAGCTAGTGACAGGGACTGGCGCAAAAACGACGCAATTAATGAGCCTAAGTATGGGCTGTGTGACGTGGTTAGAACGCTATTTTACAGATCGCTCACTAACTCAAGAAAACTTTACTAAAGCACAAGATGCGGCAAAAGCAATACTTCAACCTGTTGCAGATAAACTTATCGAACAAGGTTGGCAAGTATGCGTTGGTGCATCGGGCACAGTGCAGGCGTTACAAGAAATCATGATAGCTCAAGGAATGGATGAATTAATTACATTACCTAAATTAGAGCGACTCAAACAAAAAGCGATTGAATGCGGAAAAGTGGAAGAACTAGAAATAGACGGTTTAACCTTTGAAAGAGCGCTTGTTTTTCCGAGCGGGCTTGCCATTTTAATCGCTATTTTTGAAACATTACATATTGAAAATATGATATTAGCAGGTGGCGCATTACGTGAAGGTTTAGTTTACGGCATGCTCCACCTTCCTATCGAGCAAGATATACGCCAACGTACATTGCGCAATATCCAACGCCGTTTTCAGATTGATATTGAGCAAGCCCATCGAGTACAACAACTTGCTGAGCACTTTTTTATTCAAGTCAGTAAAAGTTGGCAACTTGATAATCGCTGTAGAGAGCTTCTAAATAGCGCAAGTGCATTGCATGAAATTGGACTCAGTGTTGATTTTCGCCAAGCACCATCACATGCCAGCTATCTGATATCTCACCTTGATTTACCAGGATATACCCCTGCACAAAGACGCTTACTCGCGTCTTTATTAAGAAATCAGACGGGTATCATCGATCTTGCACCACTCAATCATCAAAATGCACTCCCTATCAATCAAGCCTATCGATTAGCTCGCTTATTACGTTTAGCGATTATTTTTGCAAGTCGACGCCGTGATGATACGTTACCAGCATTACGTTTGCGTACTGAAGATGAAAATTTGATTATCACGCTACCTCATCAGTGGCTTGCGGAGCACCCTTTACGTGCTGAAAATCTTCAAGAAGAAACGCAATTACAAAGCTATGTTCATTGGCCTTTAATGATTGAAGAACAAAATAGTTCACGTATGGGCTAAATCATTTTACGTTGATAAAAAAGAACCCCTTGCAACATAATATTGACAAGGGGTTCTTTTTTATAAGTAACTCTTTTATGACTTATGTTTAGCTAACATTGCTTTTAATCCCGCAACCGCTTTATGCCCTTTTTCTTGTTTTTCTTCAGCCGTTAGCACTCTTTTTCTGTTGGTATCCCAATTTAAATCATCTTGAGGTAACTCATAAAGAAAGCGACTTGGCTCAGGTCTGATTAATTCACCATATTGACGCCTTTCTTTGCATAACGTGAATGTTAACGTTTTTTGTGCTCTTGTAATACCCACATAAGCCAAACGTCGTTCCTCTTCAACATTATCTTCGTCAATACTACTTTGATGAGGAAGAATGCCTTCTTCCATTCCCACTAAAAATACATGTGGAAACTCAAGCCCTTTTGATGCATGAAGAGTCATTAATTGTACTTGGTCAAGCTCTTCTTCAGACTCGCCTCTTTCCATCATATCGCGCAAGGTAAACCGATTAACGACTTGAGAAAGTGTCATCGGCTCATGTAATTCATCGCCTTCAAGCATTTCGCTCATCCATGAAAATAGCTGATTGACATTTTTCATGCGCATTTCAGCAGCCTTAGCGCTACTCGACGTTTCATATAGCCAGCTTTCATACTCCATTTCATGGAGTAAATCACGCACCGCTAATAACGGCTCACGCTGTGATTTTTCAACAATTCGAGACATCCATTGTGAGAAGCCTTGTAGCGCAGCTAAACCACGCCCTGTTAAAGTTTGGCTTAATCCTAAATCAAAGCAGGCATTATATAAGCTTTTATCTCGTACTCGAGCCCAGTCGCCTAATTTTTGAATTGTCATTGGCCCAATTTCACGACGAGGTTTGTTCACAACACGTAAAAAAGCCGCATCATCATCTGCATTCACGATAACGCGAAGATAAGCCAAAATATCTTTAATTTCTTCTCGTGAGAAAAATGAGGTTTCACCTGAAATACGATAAGGAATACGATTTTGCATCAAATACTTTTCAAAAATACGTGATTGGTGATTGCCTCGATATAAAATAGCGTAATCTTTATAATTTGTTTTATTGATAAAGTGATGGGCAATTAATTCACCCGCAACACGCTCCGCTTCATGCTCTTCATTGTTTGCCGTTAAAACACGAAGCTCATCACCATAACCTAATTCTGAAAATAACTTCTTTTCAAAAACATGGGGATTATTTTCAATTAAAATATTAGCTGATTTTAAAATACGTCCTGCAGAACGATAATTCTGCTCCAGCTTTATGACATTTAGCTGAGGAAAATCCTGTTGTAATAACATTAAGTTTTGAGGGCGCGCACCACGCCAAGAATAAATAGATTGGTCATCATCACCAACAACCGTAAAACGTGCTCTTTCGCCCACTAGCCATTTAACAAGCTCATATTGACTGGTATTGGTATCTTGATATTCATCCACCAGCAAATAACGAATACGTTGTTGCCAACGTTCTCTAACCTCGTTATTTGTGCGTAATAAAAGCGTAGGACGGCTAATCAAATCGTCAAAATCAAGAACATTGCAACTACGTAAATGCTTTTCATATCGACGAAAACACTCAGCAAAAGTATGATCTTGCTCTGATCTTGCCATTCCTCTTGCTTGATCGGGTGTTAAGAGATCATTTTTCCAATTAGAGATCTGGCTTTTTAATTGGGATAATAGATCTTTGTCTTCTTCTAACAGATTAGCCGTTAATTCTTTTAATAGTGCTGATTGATCCTGATCGTCAAATAACGAAAAATTAGATTTGATATCTAGAGCTTTGTATTCACGCTTAATAATTTCCAAACCTAACGTATGGAATGTAGAAATCATTAATCCTTTTGCTTCTTGCTTACCTAATGTTTGGCTTACACGCTCTTTCATTTCACGAGCCGCTTTATTGGTAAATGTCACCGCTGCAATCTGTTTTGCAGGATAGCGACATTGACGAATAAGGTAAGCGATTTTATTAGTGATCACTCTCGTCTTACCTGAGCCGGCACCGGCCAAGACCAAACAAGGGCCTGACACATATTCTACTGCTTTTTGCTGACCAGGATTTAATCGCATACGTTTTCCAAGCTTCATCAATAAATAATATAACGGGCACAATTGTAGCAGAAACTAACCAAAGTCTTGAGTCATTACCTATTTCTAATTTCTCAAACTCTATTGCCCAAGCTATAAAAATAAAAAACCGTATTTCATTTAAGAAATACGGTCTTCAATAGAGTAAATTTTACTCTTATTCTTACGCTTTTTATCACATAAAGAACAACAAATTACCCACCAACAGAGATACGTTTCATATCTGTCATATAACCACGTAATGTTTTACCAACAGTCTCAATTGGATGTTGGCGAATTGCTTCATTGATATCACGTAATTGTGCGTTATCAGTGCCATTGTCTTGAACTTGTTTTGCTAAATCACCGCTTTGTAACGTAGACATAAATTCTTTTAGCATTGGAACAACCGCAAATGAGAACAGATAGTTACCGTATTCTGCTGTATCTGAAATAACAACATTCATTTCATATAAGCGTTTACGGGCAATAGTATTCGCGATTAATGGCAATTCATGCAGCGATTCATAATAAGCTGATTCTGCAATAATTCCTGCTTCAATCATGGTATCAAATGCTAATTCAACACCTGCTTTAACCATTGCAACCATTAAAACACCGTGATCGAAATACTCTTGCTCACTGATTTTGCCATCAAATTCTGGATAATTCTCAAATGGACTTGCGCCTGTCTCTTCGCGCCATGTCAGCAAGTTTTTATCGTCATTTGCCCAGTCTGCCATCATTGTTTCAGAGAATTTACCTGAAATAATGTCATCCATATGTTTTGCAAACAGTGGTGCCATAATCTCTTTTAATTGCTCAGATAATGCATAAGCACGTTGTTTTGCTGGGTTTGATAATCTATCCATCATCAAGGTGATCCCACCTTGTTTCAAGGCTTCTGTAATCGTTTCCCAACCAAACTGAATTAATTTTCCTGCATAGCCTGGTTCAACACCATCAGCAATCATTTTGTCATAACATAACAGAGAGCCTGCTTGTAACATGCCGCACAAAATAGTTTGCTCACCCATTAAGTCTGATTTTACTTCAGCAACAAAAGAAGATTCTAAAACACCAGCACGATGCCCACCCGTTGCTGCTGCCCATGCTTTGGCAATCGCCATTCCTTCGCCTTTAGCATCATTTTCAGGGTGAACAGCAATCAATGTTGGTACACCGAAACCACGTTTGTATTCTTCACGTACTTCTGTACCTGGACATTTTGGTGCTACCATCACAACGGTGATGTCATCACGGATTTGCTCACCCACCTCAACGATATTAAAACCGTGAGAATAACCTAATGCAGCACCTGTTTTCATTAATGGCTGAACAACTTGAACTACGGCAGAATGCTGTTTGTCTGGCGTTAAGTTAACAACTAAATCTGCTTGTGGAATTAATGCTTCATAAGTACCCACTTCAAAGCCGTTTTCTGACGCACGACGCCATGATGCACGTTTCTCATCGATAGCTTCTTGTCGTAATGCATATGCGATATTTAAGCCTGAATCACGCATATTTAAACCTTGGTTTAAACCTTGAGCACCACAACCGACAATAACAATTTTTTTGCCTTTTAGATAATTTGCCTCATCTACGAATTCTTCACGAGACATAAAACGACACTTACCTAATTGTGATAACTGCTGACGCAGATTTAATGTATTAAAATAGTTAGCCATGGGACGACTCCAAAATTGTTATGTATGTGTTTGCTATTGTTATCCTCACTTTCTGTGAGGTGTTGCATGACTTTACTATAGGGGATGAAAGCCATTGCTTAAATTGATATATTTACAAGATGACGTTGCAAAATATGCAACACACTTTTTTCATTAAAATAGGCAACTGATAATGGATATTCGTGATCTCAAGCTTTTCTTACATCTTGCTCAAAGTTGCCATTTCACGAAAACAGCGCAAGCCATGCACGTCAGTCCTTCTACGCTATCAAGACAAATTCAACGCCTTGAGGAAAACTTAGGTCACCCGCTTTTTTTACGAGATAATCGTCAAGTTACGCTAACATCTGCAGGTGAGCAGCTAAAGCGCTATGCTCAACAAACTTTGTTGCAATATAAGCAACTACAGCATGCCTTAAATCAAAACAGCCCTTCTCTATCAGGAGAGTTACGTTTATTTTGCTCAGTAACGGCAGCTTATAGCCACTTACCGCCTATACTTGACCGTTTTCGCGCTGAAAATCCTTTAGTTGAGATAAAGCTTACAACCGGTGATGCGGCTGATGCACTTAATAAAGTTTTATCAGATGAAGCTGATTTAGGTATTGCAGGTAAACCAGAAAAATTGCCTGAAAATATCAATTTTGAAAAAATAGGCGAAATTCCATTAGTATTAATTGCACCTGCTCTGCCGTGTAATATTCGACAACTTGCAACACAAGAACACCCTGACTGGCGTAATATTCCGTTTATTATTCCCGAGCATGGCCCTTCAAGGCAGCGAATTACACTATGGTTTAAACGCCATCGTATCCATAATCCATCAATTTATGCCACTGTATCAGGCCATGAAGCCATCGTTTCTATGGTTGCATTGGGCTGTGGTATTGCGCTTATTCCACAGGTTGTCGTTGATAATTGTCCTGAACCAATACGTAATCGCATTTCATTACTTGATAATATCTCAATGGTAGAACCTTTTGAGCTTGGCGTTTGCGGTTTAGACAAACGCCTTCAAGAACCCGTTATCAATGCATTTTGGCGATTACTCCACGAATGAATCGTGGGTTTGAGGCGATAAAAATAACTGGAAAGAAGGATTTCCCGTCTCATCATGATATTCATAGCCTAACGCATCAAGATGCCTATCAAATCGCCCTTCTGTTTCTGGCAATTCAAATGCAACAAGAACACGCCCATAATCGGTACCATGGCTACGATAATGAAAAAGGGTAATATTCCAATACGTTCCTAATGTTTTAAGGAACTTCATTAATGCCCCTGGTGATTCAGGAAATTCAAAACTAAATAAACGCTCTTTTAATGGCTTATTAGGACGACCACCCACCATATAACGCACATGTAATTTTGCCATCTCATCATCAGATAAATCAGAGACTTGATAACCTGCTGTTATTAGCTCGCGAATGATCTCTTTACGCTCTTGAGTACCTTGGTTTAACCGAACTCCAACAAAAATACGGGCATTTTGGGGATCAGTATCGCTGTAACGATAATTAAACTCTGTCACAACACGTTGACCTAAAATTTGGCAAAAACGTAGAAAACTTCCTTTTTGTTCAGGAATAGTGACAGCAAACAGTGCCTCGCGTTTTTCACCTAATTCACAACGTTCAGAAACATAACGTAAACCATGAAAATTTACATTAGCCCCTGAAAGTACGTGAGCTAAGCGCTCGCCTTTTATTTGATGTTCTTCAACATATTTTTTCAAACCGGCTAATGCGAGTGCCCCTGAGGGCTCAGCAATCGCACGTACATCTTCAAAGAGATCTTTGACTGCGGCACAAATCGCATCGCTACCCACCGTTATGACATCATCAACATATTTTTGGCATAAACGAAATGTTTCATCACCAATACGTTTTACTGCAACACCCTCTGCAAATAAGCCAACTCGAGGTAATTCAACAGGATGACCTGCCTCTAAAGCTGCTTTTAAACATGCCGCATCTTCTGCTTCAACACCAATAACTTTAATTTCAGGCATCAGTTGTTTGATAAGTACAGCAACCCCCGCAATCAAACCACCACCACCAACAGGAACAAAAATACGATCAAGATGAACATCTTGTTGTAGCAACTCCATTGCAAGTGTCGCTTGCCCTGCAATCACAGCTGGATGATCAAAAGGAGGAACAAAGGTATACCCCATTTCTTGAGAAAGTGAGATAGCCTTAGCTTTGGCTTCATCAAAATTATCGCCATAGAGTAAAGCTTCACCACCAAATTGCTTCACTGCATCAACTTTGATATCAGCGGTAGCAACAGGCATAACAATAAGTGCTTTAATACCCATACGATTAGCTGATAATGCAACACCTTGAGCATGATTGCCTGCTGATGCTGTAACAACACCTTTCGCTTTTTGCTCTGGCGTTAATCCCGCAATCATGGCGTAAGCACCACGTAATTTGAAACTATGAACGGGCTGTCTATCTTCTCGTTTAACCAAAATAGTATTGTCTAAACGCTGAGAAATTTTTGTCATCTCTTGCAGTGGTGTCACTATAGCCGCTTCATAAACTGGCGCACTTAATGCGGCTTTTAGGTATTCAGCACCACTTGGTGCTGAACTTAGAGGTCTAAAGGCACTCATTCTTAGCCTCCTAATTTTGATTTATCACGAACAGCGCCTTTATCAGCACTCATCGCTAAAGAGGCATAAGCTCGTAATGCAAACGATACTTGGCGTTCTCTTTGTTTAGGTGTCCACGCTTGTTTACAACGTGCATTTTGTGCATTACGCCGTGCTACTAATGTTTTATCATCAACATTTAACGAGATTTCTCGCGTTGGAATATTGATAGAAACAATATCGCCTTCTTCGACTAAACCAATAACACCCCCATTTGCTGCTTCTGGTGAGACGTGTCCTATTGATAATCCTGATGTACCACCAGAAAAGCGACCATCCGTAATCAACGCACATTCCTTGCCTAATCCCATTGATTTTAAATAAGAAGTGGGATAGAGCATCTCTTGCATTCCTGGCCCCCCTTTAGGGCCTTCATAGCGAATAATGACCACATCACCCGCGATAACTTTACCGCTTAAAATCGCTTCTACTGCATCATCTTGGCTTTCGTATACTTTTGCGGGGCCTTTGAATATTAAGCTTCCTTCATCAACACCGGCAGTTTTTACAATACAGCCATCTTCGGCTAAATTACCTGATAACACGGCAAGTCCACCATCTTGGCTATACGCAGACTCTTTACGACGAATACAGCCATTATCACGGTCTGTATCTAATGTTGGCCAACGACAATCTTGAGAAAATGCTTTTGTTGTACGAATACCAGCAGGTCCTGCTTGATACATTGATTTCACTTCTTCATCAGCAGTTTGCATAATATCAAACTGCGCCAAAGTCGCTGGTAAATCCAAACCTAAGATATTTTTTACATTTCGATTGAGTAAATCTGCTCTATCTAGCTCCCCTAAAATACCCATAACACCACCAGCACGATGGACATCTTCCATATGGTATTTTGGTGTACTTGGCGCGACTTTACATAAATGAGGAACTTGGCGAGATAATCTGTCGATATCATCCATTGTAAAATCAATTTCACCTTCTTGAGCTGCCGCTAATAAGTGTAATACCGTATTAGTAGAACCCCCCATTGCAATATCTAAGATCATTGCATTCTCAAAAGCTTCTTTTTTAGCAATATTACGAGGTAATGCAGATTCATCATCTTGCTCATAATAACGCTTAGTCAATTCCACAATACGCTTACCCGCATTGATAAATAATTTTTCGCGATCAGCATGGGTCGCAAGTAATGAGCCATTACCTGGTTGAGATAATCCTAATGCTTCTGTTAAACAGTTCATGGAGTTCGCGGTAAACATGCCAGAACAAGACCCACATGTAGGGCAAGCTGAACGCTCTATTTGCTCACTATCTGCATCACTTACATTTGGATTAGCACCTTGAACCATAGCATCAACAAGATCTAATTTGATCAATTGATCGGATAATTTAGTTTTACCCGCTTCCATAGGACCACCTGAGACAAAAATAACAGGAATATTTAAGCGCAAAGAGGCCATCAACATTCCCGGTGTGATTTTGTCACAGTTAGAGATACACACCATGGCATCAGCACAGTGTGCGTTAACCATATATTCAACAGAGTCAGCTATCAGTTCACGAGAAGGTAAAGAATAAAGCATGCCACCATGCCCCATTGCTATACCATCATCGACTGCAATTGTATTAAATTCTTTAGCCACACCACCTGCTACTTCAATTTGCTCAGCAACAAGTTTTCCTAAATCCCGCAGATGCACATGACCTGGTACGAATTGAGTAAATGAGTTCACTACAGCGATAATGGGTTTACCAAAATCAGCATCTGTCATTCCCGTTGCACGCCATAAGGCGCGTGCACCAGCCATATTGCGACCATGAGTTGTTGTCGCTGAACGGTATTTAGGCATTTTTCACACTCCTGCAATAATAAGGCGAGTAGGGAACATCTACTCGCAAATATATTTATATGTTTATGATTATGGATTTACGGGATCTAACCAGCCGTATTTATCTTCTGTCTCACCAGAAAATAGGCCAAAGAACGCTTTTTGAATTGATTTTGTAACAGGCCCACAACGACCAATACCCACTTGGATACCATCAACACTACGAACTGGTGTAATTTCTGCTGCCGTTCCTGACATGAAAACTTCATCAGCAAGATAAAGAGACTCACGCGAAAGCACTTGTTCACGAATTTCATAACCTAAATCTTTTGCTAATTTGATAATCGCATCTCGCGTAATACCTGGTAGCGCAGATGAGGTAAAAGGAGGGGTAAAAATAACGCCATCTTTAACTTCAAAAAGATTTTCACCCGCACCTTCAGATAAATAGCCATGAACATCTAATGCAATACCTTCTTGATATCCGTGACGACGAGCTTCACTACCAACAAGTAAAGAAGAAAGATAGTTACCGCCCGCTTTTGCGGCAGTTGGAATTGTATTAGGCGCAGCACGGTGCCAAGAAGAAACCATTGCATCAATACCTTTATCTAATGCCTCTTCGCCTAAATAAGCACCCCATGGGAATGCTGCAATAATAACATCTGTTTTATAACCTTCTGGCGGATTAACGCCCATACCAACATCACCAATAAACACTAATGGACGAATATAAGCGCTGACTAATTTATTTTTACGTAAAGTTGCACGGCATGCTTCCATCAATTCATCGACACTTTGTTCTACAGGCATACGATAAATTTTGGCTGAATCATGTAAACGTTGCATATGCTCACGATGACGAAAGACAACAGGTCCTTTATGCGAATCGTAACAACGCACCCCTTCAAAAACAGATGTTCCATAATGTAATGCATGGGACATAACGTGAACCTTAGCATCAGCCCATGGAACCATTTCACCGTTAAACCAAATATAATCAGCTTGCTTTGTCATTCTTTTATCCTTACATGGCTCCAAGGGAACCAATGAAATGTAATTTTTCTTTTTGTTGATGTAAGACCTCAATACCGGCAACATCAGCTAACTTTGTTAACTGGCTACATAATAGGTCTAAAGGTCGTTGACTACTCACAGTCAGAGCAAGATTTATATTATTACTTTCCGTGAGTTCCATATTCATGGAGCATATATTAAAACCACGGTGGCGAATAACTCTCAAGATACGTTCTAAAATTTCTGGGCAAGAACGGGCTTCAATTGTGATATTGTGTTGGTTCATTGTGATTTCTCCATCATCTCATCATTACTTGCGCCCGGCGGAACTAATGGCCAGACATTCTCTGCATCATCAATAGACACCTGTAATAAATAAGGGCCTTTGCTCTCTAATAAATTTTTGATTGCATCTGCAACCTGTGATTTTTCGGTAATACGTTGTCCTGGAATTTCAAAAGCATTCGCTAAGGCAACAAAATCAGGGTTGTCAGTTAAAATTGTTTCGCTATAGCGTTGTTCAAAAAATAGCTCTTGCCATTGGCGAACCATACCAAGACGTTGGTTATCTAATAACACCAGTTTGATTGGTAATTGTTTACGTTTGATTGTGCCCAATTCCTGCACATTCATCATAAAAGAGCCGTCACCTGAGACGCAGATAACACAAGCATCAGGTCTAGCAATTTGAGCACCAACAGCCGCCGGGATACCAAATCCCATGGTGCCTAAACCACTTGAGGTGATAAAATTTTCAGGTGCATCAAATGTCATATGTTGCGCCGACCACATTTGATGCTGGCCAACATCTGTTGTTACAACGGTATTTTTAGGTTTGGCGTCTGATAATTGTTTCAACAATAATGGAGCATATATCGCTGAGCCTGGATGATCGTAACGCCAAGCATAATCTGCTTTTAAGTCCTGAACTTCGTTTTGCCATGATGAAATATCTAAAGGCTGAGTAAGTGTAGGCAATAATTCCTTGGCATCACCTAATAAGCCGATATATGCCTGTTTTAATTTATTTAATTCGGCATTATCTATATCGATATGAATGACTTTGGCATTAGGCGCAAATGTATTTAATCGTCCTGTAACACGATCATCAAAGCGAGCACCGACAGCAATTAACAAATCACTACGCTGAACAGCATAATTAGCTGCTTTTGTCCCATGCATTCCTAACATACCTAAATAGTTAGCATCTAAAGCATCAGCACAACCTAGACCTTTTAAGGTTGAAACAACGGGGATCTTTGTCTGCGTAACAAACTTTCTTAATGCATCAACCGCATTACCCATTGCAACCCCACCACCAATATACAAAATAGGTTTTTTGGATTGAGCTAACATCTGCTTAGCATTGGCAATATCTTCTTTGGGAAAAGAGAATACTTGCTCATCTGAGAATGGATAAGTTAATAAATGGGAGGCATCTGCAAGTTGAACATCTTTAGTGATATCAACTAAAACAGGCCCTGGGCGTCCTTGAGATGCTATCGTAAATGCTTCTGAAAGCACCTTTGGCAAGTCATCAATATGTGATACCAAAAAACTGTGTTTTGTACAGGCCAATGAAAGACCTAATACATCGATTTCTTGGAAAGCATCTGTGCCGATAAGGTTAGAAGCAACTTGTCCTGTGATAGCAACAACAGGCACAGAGTCTAACAATGCATCAGCAAGTCCTGTGATAACATTAGTAGCGCCTGGGCCTGATGTCGCGATACAGACACCTGTTTTACCAGTAGAACGCGCAAAACCAATCGCGGCAATAGCAGCTCCCTGCTCATGGCGACATAAAATATGTTCTACACCACCATCATAAAGTGCATCATAAACGGGCATAATAGCACCACCAGGATAACCAAAGACGGTATCAACGTGATGTTGTCGTAATGCCTGTACTAACCACTGTGCTCCATTCATTCTTTCACCCTGCCAGCTTAATATTTTGTTTAATAAAGGTTTATTTCGGTTTTAATCTTTTCCATAAAATTCGAGCTAAAAAAAACCCCCGCGCCTTTCGGTGCGGGGGTTTTAAGCGATCTGGCTAGTTTATTTAGCCTTTCTTCGTCCTAGTGCAGCCCCGCACGGTGGGATAATAATCACCACCACGCTTAGAATAATTAGGCTAATCACTAGGACGAGAGTATTCATAGTTTTATAAATTCTTTTGTTATTTAATTAATATGTGTGTTTGTTGTGTTTTCATTCACTTTGTTCTTTTAGTGGTACCATGATATTTCTAGATTGACAATAAGTATTTTTGAAATATTTATAACATTATGAATTTTAACGTTATTTTATTATTGAAAACAAAACAGAACATAATTCTTAATCAAATATTTTTTACAGTCATTAATGCTGTTAAAAGTTTTTTATTTAGTCATAAAAATAATCATCAGAAAATAATTAATTTTAAAGAAATCAAAGTAAAACAATAGCTGTTAAATAATTTTAAATACTATTTAAATTTAATATTATTTTCTTTTTTATTATATATTTATGATATTTACGAAGCTCCTCTCATTTTATTTTCTTTTAATTTAACAAAAGAGTAAAAATAATTTAAAAAAGGATTAAAAATAATGGAGGATAAAAATGGCATTAGCCGTAATATATACTCGAGCCTCATTAGGGATCGCAGCACCACTTGTTACAATTGAAGCACATATTAGTCCAGGATTACCGGGTTTGACCTTAGTCGGCTTACCTGAAACAGTAGTGAAAGAAGCAAAAGATAGAGTAAGAAGTGCATTAATTAATAGTGGTTATATTTACCCAGCAAAAAGAATAACAATTAATCTTTCACCCGCAGATTTGCCCAAAGAAGGTGCACGTTACGATTTACCTATTGCTTTGGCAATCCTCATAGCATCAGAGCAATTAATTTCAGAAAAATTATCAAGTTATGAGTTTTTTGGTGAACTGGCTTTATCAGGTCAATTACAGAGAGTTAACGCTGTTATTCCTTCAATTATCAGTGCATCAAAAGATAATAGAATAAGTATTGTTTCTATCAAACATAAGAATGAAGTTTCCTTTTTGCCTAATAATTCTGTGTTATTAGCTTCTCATTTATTAGATATTTGTCATTACTTAGAAAGCAACACGCCATTAATTGAAAATAAAAAAGGAAGTTTTAATAGCGCAATTAAAATTCAAGATAATAGAGATATTAGTGATATTATTGGTCAAAATAATGCAAAAAGGGCAGCTGAAATCACTGCTGCGGGAAATCACAATATTTTATTTCTTGGACCGCCGGGTACAGGAAAAACGATGCTAGCACAAAGGGTAAGTACTCTTTTACCACCATTGACAACGAAAGAGGCACTAGACGTATTAATTATTAATAGTCTGCGAGGTGTCGCTTATAAAGATGAACAATGGCCATCAAGACCTTTTCGAGCCCCTCATCATACATCTTCTGCGATAGCGTTAACTGGCGGTGGTTCAATCCCTAAGCCTGGAGAAATAACCTTAGCCCACCATGGTATTTTATTTTTAGACGAGTTAACAGAGTTTGACAGGCGAGTTCTTGATGCATTAAGAGAACCTCTTGATGCTAGAAAAATTACAATCTCTCGAGCAAAAGCCAAAATTAGTTATCCTGCCGATGTACTTTTAATTGGTGCATTCAATCCTAGTCCTACAGGGCATTATCAGGGAATACATAATAGAACACCAGTAAGACAGATTATGCGCTATCTAAATAAAATTTCGGGTCCTTTTTTAGATAGATTCGATTTATCTGTCGAAATGCCATTATTACCACAAGGCGCCCTTCTTCAACCCACACTTTCAAATGAAGACAGTGAAAAAGTTAGAGCTCGTGTGCTTAAAGCGCGAGAATATCAACTCGCACGCTGTGGAAAAATTAATTCAAGATTAACAGGAAAAGAGATTGAACAATACTGTTCACTGAAAACCGAAGATGCCACTTTTCTTGAAGATACTCTAAATAAATTGGGATTATCTATTCGAGCTTGGCACAAAATACTTAAAGTATCTCGTACAATTGCTGATCTTGAACATACAGAAAGAATAAAGAGAGAGCACTTGATTGAAGCATTGAGCTTTCGTGCTATGGATAGATTAATGATCTACTTACAGAAACAATTATATGAATAAGTTAAAAAGGAGCGAAAACCGCCCCTTTTTAACTAAAACTAATGATATTAATCATCAGAATCGGTATAGTCATCAGATGGATCGAGCTGTGGCTTTCCACCCGATAATGTATGAAAACGTTTTGGACGACTTATACGACTTGTATATTTTTTCCAAATTTTTTCTTCAACCGTTGCTGCTTCTCGCTCGCCACGACACATGGCAACAAATAATTTTTCCACTTCAGTCGAAGGATCTCGTTTACCTAAATCAAGTTCGTTAAAAGCTTGACCATGACGTTCCAATATCTGGGCTTCCTTGATAGTGAAATCGCCATGACGAGAAAAACCACGCGGATAATGTTTATTGTCAAAAAAACGGTTAGTCGTGATAAAACTTTCTGCCATCTGACACACTCCTAATTCTCTAACGTCATACTTATGGCGCGGAGTATTAGGGAGTCATGCAGTTCTGTAAAACAAAATATTTAAATCGTAACGACAAATTTTTTTGGAGATAGATGTGGATACCGAATTACTGAAAACCTTTTTGGAAGTCAGTAAGACAAGACACTTTGGCAGAGCCGCTGAATCTCTTTATCTAACACAGTCTGCGGTCAGTTTTAGAATAAGACAGTTAGAAACTCAGCTAGGAACGAATCTTTTTACTCGACATCGTAATAATATTCGTCTAACAGTTGCTGGTGAACGTCTTATTCCATACGCTGAATCATTAATGAATACATGGCTGATGGCAAAAAAAGAGATAAGCCATGCATCACAGCATTCTGAACTTTCAATTGGCGCCACAGCCTCATTGTGGGAAGCTTATTTGACACCATGGCTACAAAGTTCTTATCTAGATAAAAAAGGGCTTAGAATCGAATCTAGAGTCTCCACAAGGCAGTCTCTCGTTAAACAACTCCATGCGAGAGAGCTCGATCTTCTGTTTACGACAGAAGCGCCAAAAATGGATGAGTTAGAAAGTAAAATCTTAGGACAGATTTCGCTTCAATTGATGAAAATTTCATCATCAAAAAGAGAAAAAACAGCACAATTTATCAAGATAGAATGGAGTGCAGATACCTCACATTTTATCCTCAATGAGGATGAACAAAAAGTTGATCCCATTTTAACAACAAATTCTGCAATGATTGCTTATCAGTTGATGAAAACAACTCATGCTTTGGCGTTTTTACCCACCCATTGGCTCACCCTTTATGATGATTTGTCATTAGCTTCAACGCTATCTATTCAAAAACCATTATTTGCTGTTTGGCTAAAAAACAGCGATCAACAAGCGCTAATCGAACAATTATTAAATAAACCAATAGAACAAAATCAGTAATAACCATCTACATAATAAAAAGCACCGATATTAAAACTCTCATAAAATAGTAAAAATATTATGAGAAATAAAATATCGGTGCTTTTTGATATATATTTTATCTCATTCAACGTATTAATAATGATTAACTAGATAGTGGAAATAGAGAAAATATCGACAGAGGAAATTAGGATAACAAAAAGCCCAGTCAAATAACTGGGCTACAAAGAAGTATAAATTTTGTTATTACTTAGTGGTAACTGGCAGGGGCGGAGAGACTCGAACTCCCAACACCCGGTTTTGGAGACCGGTGCTCTACCAATTGAACTACGCCCCTAAATA
>NZ_LXEN01000092.1 GCF_001654855.1 Proteus myxofaciens ATCC 19692 | reverse complement strand
GAGCCCCACGTCTACTTTTAGTACAAAAAATGCTTTAATTGGATAAATTACATACTATTCATCTTTTATAAGACATTTTCTCTCATGCGTAGTGAAACTGATTCCTGAAAAATATGCTACGTTTTAATACTCTATTTTATCTAATTTATTAGAAATACAATTAAATCTAAGGTATGAACATGAAGAAAACGGCAATTAGAAAATATTTAGAGCTATCACCCTCTATTGATAAAGATGTTTTTATTGACGAAACAGCAACTGTAATTGGAGATGTTCGACTTAGCATGGATGTTAGTATCTGGCCTATGGTAGTAATTCGTGGAGACGTTAATTATGTCAGCATAGGTAAAAGAACAAATATTCAAGATGGTTCGGTTTTACACGTCACTCATATATCAGAGCAAAGTCCAGAAGGTTTCCCACTTATCATTGGTGATGATGTTACTGTTGGACATAAGGCTATGTTACATGGATGTAATGTTGGTAATCGAATTTTAATCGGGATGGGTTCAATATTACTTGATGGTGTAATTGTTGAAGATGATGTGATGATTGGAGCTGGTAGTCTTGTGCCGCCAGGAAAAAGACTTGAAAGTGGGTTTCTTTATTTAGGAAGCCCTGTAAAAAAAATTCGCCCTCTTTCATCAGCAGAAATAGATGGCTTAATCTATTCTGCTAATAATTACGTAAAATGGAAAAACGATTATTTATTTACAACTCAAACAGCCATTGATAAAGAATAATAAGGATGAAGAGTTGATAATTCATATTCAGCTACCAACTCTTCAAACTCATCTTCTATATCCCAACGATTTTTTTTAAATAATAGTATTCCCTCACCATTACCAAAACGTTCAATGAGTTCGTTTTCACTAATTTGACAATCAAAAAGCATCCCATCAATCATTACAGGAAATAAGACTACTTTATTTTCTACTAGCCATGATTCTCTATCTGGAAATTGAATTGACTGATTCATTGGTTCAATTTTTCTCTAAGCAGTGTTAAAACTGGATTTATATCAGGAACAAAGTCATACCATAATTCAAAAGCATAAGCGGCTTGACCTACTAGCATTCCTAACCCATCAGATAATTGGGTGCTACCATGCTTTAATGCATTATATAAGAAGGAAGTAATGCCTGCTTGGTAATAAAGATCATAGCACGCAGTTTCAAATCCATAGACTGAGTTAGGTACTGGTGGTAGATCCTCTGTCATACTAGATGATGAAGCATTAATTACTAAGTCATAGTGCCTATCATCAACACTTTCTATAGGCTTTGCTCGGATTAAACCAAACTGACTAAATTCTTCAGCTAATTGCTGCGCCTTACTAAAAGTACGGTTGGTTAGTGTAATATCACAGTCATAGTCTAATAATGGAAGCAGTATTCCTCTTGTAGCACCACCAGCACCAATAACTAAAACTGATTTAACTTTTCCAGGAACGATAAAATCAAGTCTTGCTAAATCAAGGATCAATCCTTGGCCATCGGTGTTATCACCAAGTAAAGTTCCGTCTTCAAGTTTCTTAATAGAATTAACAGCACCACATCCTTTCGCTCTGTCTGTTAAGCTATCGACAAAACGAAAAGCCTCTTCTTTAAAAGGTACTGTTACGTTTGCACCTAGGCCACCTTGTGCAAAAAAATCACTGACTGTTTTATCGAATTCACCAAAAGGAACGAGTAAACGACCATATTCATAATGTATACCCGTTTGGTTTGAAAAAAATTGATGAATAAAAGGTGATTGACTATGTTCAATAGGATTTCCTAAGACTAAATACTTTTCCATCATATGGTTACCCTTGTCGATATAGCTCACCAGTCAATACATCTCGAATTTCAGAAGGATTTTTTCTTCCACCAACAAGACCTTGAACAATAGGAATACTATTCTGAAATTGTTCTTGCACTTCTTCTACTGTACGGCAAGGTGGTAAGCCACTGAGATTTGCACTAGTCGAGACTAATGGCTTCCCATATATACGGCATAATGTTTTTACTATTTCATGGTCTGTTACACGAACTGCTAGCGATGAAAATTGCCCTGTTAACCATTTAGGTGTTGTTGCTTTCGCTGGAATGACCCAAGTAACAGGACCAGGCCATGATGAAAACATTCTTTCACGTTGTTCAAATGTAAGTGCACTATCATCAATATAAGGCTTTAATTGCTCATAATTATCAGCAATTAGGATCAATCCTTTATCAATAGATCGTTGTTTTAATGCTAGCAATGCCATTATCGCTTCTTCGCTATCAGGATCACACCCCACGCCAAATACGGCTTCTGTTGGGTATGCGATAACTTTATTATTTTGTAACGCTTCTACAATAGTAGAATTTACAGGTGATACTTCATTATTCATGTTCTTCTCTTTTTAATTGTTGCTTTCCACATAATTTGCTGGCGCACACTAATCTTACTCCTTGAGAAGACCTTTTTTCCATTAATAATGGATAATGACAACACTCACATTCGCCATTTATAGGTTTATTGTTTAATACAAATTGACATTCTGGATATTGGTTACAAGCATAAAAAGTTTTACCAAACCGCGATTTACGCTGCAATAACTTCCCTTTTTTACACTGAGGACAATGAACTATGGTTTCATCAGGCTTATCAATTTGTTCAATATGTTCACACTCTGGATAACGACTACAGCCAATAAACATACCAAATTTTCCTTGCCGTAAAACTAAATCAGCACCACAGGACTGACAAGGCTGCCCTTCTAGGACTTTTATTATTTGGCTATCACCATGGGGCTTTAATGATTTAATGTAATGGCATGATGGGTAAGAAGAGCATCCAAGAAAAGGCCCATGCCCACCATTTCTCATGATCAAGGCACTACCGCACTCAGGACAGATATCTTGCTCATTCTTTTTTGTAAACGGTACTTTGTTTGCCATTTTCTTACCTCATTAAACTTATTCTAATCGAGTATAGCCACCAGCAACAATAGCGATTTTCTCAGCAAGCTCAAGCTCTAATAAAAGGGGAGCTAACTGAGAAGTTGATAATCCACTATTATTAGCAATTATATCAATCGGTATAACTTCATTAAAACGAAGAAAAGGGAGTATTTTATCTATTGCCAATTCTTGCTCTTGATTAAACACCTTATTTTCCACTTGAATATTTTCTATCTTCGGTGATTCGTAATTAATTTCTTTATCAATTGAAATCCATTTGAGAGAACTTGATATATATTCAATTAAATCATCAGGTGAAGAAGCTAAATTTGCACCTTGTTTTATCAGTTGATGATTACCTTCATAATGAGGATCAGCTAATAAGCCAGGTAAGACAAATAGCTCTTTTCCTTGCTGTAATGCATAATTAGCTGTAATCAGTGAGCCACTTTTAATACCTGCTTCTATAATAAGTAATGCGGTACTTAATCCACTGATAATTCTATTGCGCCTAGGAAAGTGTTTTGCTAAAGGTGGCGCCATGGGTAAATGTTCAGAAATAAGGACACCAGATTCTTTTATCTGTGTAGCTAAAGAGCGATGAAATGATGGATAAATATTCTCTAAACCACTACCTAAAACGGCAATAGTCACTCCGCCATTTTTTAAAGCGCTTCGATGCCCAATACCATCAATACCTTGTGCTAAACCACTCGTAACTGTTAGGCCTTTTTTAACAAGCTCTTGAGCAAAATAAGTGGCCCATTTAGTACCATAATGAGTTGCATTTCTGCTACCGATTAGTGCAATTTGTGTATTTGTTAAATATTCTCTATTACCTGCAACAAAAAGCAAAAGAGGTGGTGAAGAAATCTGCTTTAATAAAAATGGATAGTCTGAATCAGTTATTGTTAGTAATGCTGACTCATTTTTATCTAGCCACTTTAATGTACTTTTGACAGAATCTGCATGTAGCCTCATAAATTGGTAACTTTGTTGTTCTGATAAACCACATGCTTTTAGTTGGTTATGATTTAATTTTGTTGATAATTGTAAATATTCTATAATTTTAATTGCATTATTTATGGGGAGTCTTGAAACAGTATTAAGTCTTATCCATATTTCTCTGGCATCCATGCATTATCCTAATGTTATTTTTTAACAAACAAGGCAAGTGCTAAACACAGCAAATACTGTCAATCCAGACAATAAATGTCTAGAATAGACGTTAAATCTCATTCACATTTTAGAAACAGTCCAAATAAACTATGGCAGTGTTACACGTATTACATTATCCAGACGAGCGCCTTCGCACTATTGCTAAGCCTGTCGAAAAAGTTGATGCCGAAATCCAAAAAATTATCGATGATATGTTTGAAACAATGTATTTGGAAGAAGGTATTGGCTTAGCGGCAACGCAAGTTGATGTCCATCAGCGCATTATCGTCATTGATGTCTCTGAAACCAGAGACCAAAGGTTGGTTTTGATAAACCCAGAACTTCTTGATGCTGAAGGTGATACTGGTATCGAAGAAGGATGCTTATCAATTCCAGAACAGCGTGCTTTTGTCCCTCGCGCTGAGCGAGTGAAAGTAAGAGCTCTTGATTATAATGGTCAACCTTTTGAACTAGAAGCTGACGATTTATTAGCTATCTGTATTCAACATGAAATGGACCACTTAGTTGGTAAGCTATTTGTGGATTATTTATCTCCACTAAAACGCCAACGCATTCGTCAAAAAGTTGAGAAACTCGATAAAAGAAGAGCTAAAGCTGGACAGTAATTATTAAATTCAAACAGGAAGGAAACGTGTCTGATTCATTACGCATTATTTTTGCGGGAACGCCCGATTTTGCAGCACGCCATTTAGCTGCATTGTTAACAACACAACATTGTGTAGTCGGTGTTTTGACACCACCAGATAAACCCGCGGGACGAGGTAAGAAACTGACAACTAGCCCAGTGAAAGAATTGGCGCTAGCAAACGATATTCCTGTTTATCAGCCTACATCTTTAAAATCAGAAGAGAACCATGCATGGATAAAAGATAGGCAAGCCGATATCATGATAGTGGTTGCTTATGGCATGATTTTACCTAAAGCCGTTCTTGATATACCTAGATTGGGTTGTCTAAATGTTCATGGTTCTCTACTTCCTAGATGGCGAGGAGCAGCACCTATTCAGCGTTCGTTATGGGCAGGTGATAAAGAAACCGGCGTAACGATTATGCAAATGGATATAGGTTTAGATACTGGAGATATGCTGTATAAAGCCTCGTGTCCAATCACTAATGAAGACACTAGTGCTTCACTTTATGAAAAATTGGCAGAGCTTGGTCCTAAAGCATTAATCCACACGCTAGATCTAATAATCAAAGATCAATTATCACCA
>NZ_LXEN01000091.1 GCF_001654855.1 Proteus myxofaciens ATCC 19692 | reverse complement strand
GAAAAACAAGATAATAATCTAGCGAATTATGCAGAAAAATTATCCAAAGAAGAAGCGAGGATTGATTGGTCATTATCCGCAGAACAAATTGAGCGTTGTATTAGAGCGTTTAATCCATGGCCAATAAGCTATTTCATCCTTGAGGACCAACCAATAAAAGTTTGGAAAGCACAGGTTATTACAGAAAAAAATATTATGAGCAATAAAGAAGTAAATCCCGGAATTATACTAAAAGCTGATAAAACTGGTATTTATATTGCTACTGGTGATGGTGTTTTAAATATCACCGTGCTCCAACCATCAGGTAAAAAACCAATGGCATCTTCTGATTTCCTAAACTCGAAACGAGAATTGCTCACTCCAGGCAAGATTCTTCAATAAATATCTAACCCTCTAGCTAAAAAATACTAGAGGGTTTTCTTTTTTAAGCTAAAGTGATTTTCTTTGGCTATCAATATTAAAACGTTAACTCACTATGAAAACGTCATACAACTTACGTAGCATTGCCGCTAAAGCAATTAGTCAGGTATTAGATCAAGGCTTATCATTAAGCACAGTGATCCCTGAATTACAAAAAAACATCTCAGAAAAAGACAGAGCTTTATTACAAGAACTTTGCTTTGGTGTTTTACGTGTATTACCCCAGCTGGAATGGATAATTCAGCAGCTAATGGATAAACCGCTGAAAGGAAAGCAACGTATTTTACACTACCTCATCATGGTAGGATTATATCAACTTCTTTATACACGTATTCCCGCTCATGCTGCATTAGCTGAAACTGTAAATGGCGCTGTTGCACTAAAAAAACCACAATTAAAAGGTTTAATTAATGGTGTATTACGCCAATTTCAGCGCCAACAAGATATTTTAAATGAACGTTTTCAAAATAGTGAAAGTCGCTTTCTACACCCATCTTGGTTACTTGCTCGTATCAAGCAGGCTTATCCTGAACAATGGATGAGTATAATTGAAGGTAATAACCAAAAACCACCTATGTGGTTACGTGTTAATCAACAACATCATTCACGAGAAAAATATTTACAGTTACTAGAAGAAGTTGGTATTGCAGGAATGGCAGATGAAACACATCCTAATGCCATACGTTTAGAAGTTCCTTGTAATGTGACTCTTTTACCTGGATTTAATGATGGTTGGATAACAGTACAAGATCGCTCAGCTCAGCGCTGTGCCGAATTATTATCACCAGAAAATAAAGAGCAAATCCTCGATTTATGCGCAGCGCCAGGTGGTAAAACAACACACATTTTAGAAATTGCGCCTCAGGCGCAAGTTTTAGCCGTAGATATTGATGAACAACGTTTGAAACGAGTACAAGAAAATCTTACTCGTTTAAAACTTAATGCTGTCGTCAAAAGTGGTGATGGACGCTATCCTGAACAATGGTGTGCGGGTATGCAATTTGATCGTATTTTACTTGATGCCCCATGTTCAGCAACTGGTGTTATTCGCCGCCACCCTGATATTAAATGGCTTAGACGAAATGAGGATATTGCTCAGCTTGCTCAAATTCAAAAAGAAATTTTGCATGCTATTTGGCCTTATCTAAAACCAGGTGGGTCACTAGTTTATGCAACTTGTTCTATTTTACCAGAAGAGAATCAACAACAAATTGAGTCTTTTTTAGTAACAACTAAAGATGCTCAATGTGATTATCAGCATCAATGTTTACCTGAACCCATTGGTGGAGACGGCTTTTTTTATGCATTGATCAAGAAAATATGATCTCATGATATAAAGGTGATATTGATCCTAAAAAAAGTTACTATTCCAACGCAAGACTGTCATGATCTTGCGTTGGTTTTTTAATCGAATAATCTGAGAAATGACGATGAAAATTATTATATTAGGCGCGGGGCAAGTAGGTGGTACTCTTGCTGAAAATCTTGTCGGTGAAAATAATGATATTACTGTCGTAGATACTGATGCGACTCGCTTACGTCAACTTCAAGATAAATTCGATTTACGAGTCGTCAACGGGCATGGTTCTCACCCAAGAGTTTTAAGAGAAGCAGGTGCTGAAGATGCTGATATGTTAGTTGCTGTTACCAATTCTGATGAAACTAATATGATAGCCTGTCAAGTTGCCTATACTTTATTTAATACACCTAATAAAGTTGCAAGAATAAGAGCATCAGAATTTGTTCGTGAAGCAGATAAATTGTTCTTACCAGAAGCGATTCCTATTGATTATCTTATTTCCCCTGAACACCTTGTTATAGATTATATCTATAAGCTCATTCAGTATCCTGGAGCTTTGCAGGTTGTTAATTTTGCAGAAGGTCAAGTCAGTATCGTTGCCGTAAAAGCCTATTATGGTGGTTCGTTAGTTGGTAATGCATTATCAACACTACGTGATCATATGCCACATATTGATACACGAGTTGCCGCAATATTTCGTCAAGATAGGCCAATTAGACCTCAAGGATCTACAATCATAGAAGCAGGTGATGAAGTCTTTTTTGTAGTAGCTTCCCAGCATATTCGTGCTGTTATGAGTGAATTACAAAGATTAGAAAAACCTTATAAGCGAATTATGATTGTTGGTGGCGGTAATGTTGGTGCAGGATTAGCCGCTAGATTAGAAAAAGATTATAGCGTTAAGCTTATTGAGCATAATCAGCAAAGAGCAACAGAACTGGCTGAGCTACTTCACGATACCATCGTATTTTATGGCGATGCATCAGATCAAGAGCTACTCGCTGAAGAACATATTGAACAAATAGATGTATTTATTGCACTCACAAATGATGATGAAGCTAACATTATGTCTGCAATGTTAGCTAAACGCATGGGGGCCAAAAAAGCGATGGTTCTCATTCAACGTGGTGCTTACGTTGATCTTGTTCAAGGTGGCGTCATTGATATTGCCATTTCACCACAACAAGCCACTATTTCCGCCCTTCTAGGCCATGTACGAAAAGCGGATATTGTCAGTGTTTCATCATTACGAAGAGGCGTTGCTGAAGCAATAGAAGCCATTGCTCATGGTGATGAAAATACTTCAAAAGTTGTGGGTAGGCGTATACAGGATATTAAATTACCACCAGGAACTATTATTGGTGCAATAGTAAGAAATGAAGATGTCATCATCGCTAATGCAACTCACTCTATTGAGCAAGGTGATCATGTCATTATGTTTATTACGGATAAGAAGTATGTGCCTGAAGTGGAAAAACTCTTCCAACCTAGTCCATTCTTCTTATAGAAATGGTGTATAAATAAGAATAAAAGTAATTGTTACACATCATAGTCTATTATTATTATATCGAAGACTTAATGTTACATAATATTTTATATTTAAATAAATAAGGGATGGCTATGGCTTTTTTAAAAGAGTTTCGCGAATTTGCGATGAAAGGTAATGTTGTTGATATGGCAGTCGGTGTCATTATAGGTGCTGCTTTCGGAAAAATTGTGTCATCGTTAGTTGCTGATATTATCATGCCGCCATTAGGGCTATTAATTGGCGGTATCGATTTTAAACAATTTAGCATAGTGCTAAGAGAAGCTAGTGGTAATGCACCTGCTGTGATATTAAATTACGGTACTTTTATTCAAAGTGTATTTGATTTTGCAATTGTAGCATTTGCTATCTTTTGTGCTATCAAGCTGATTAACAAAATGCGTAGACAAGCTGAAGAAAAGCCTAAAGCACCACCGGCACCTTCTGCTGAAGAAACATTATTAACAGAAATTCGTGATTTACTAAAAAATCAGCAAAAATAAAACTAAAAGGCCAGTGATAACAAGTTAATAAAATTTTTGTTATCACTGGCCTCCCAGTTACCTTTCTTATTATTTTTGTCTTTTCTCATATAACTCCCTTTACCTTTCTTATTCTTTTCAACTCTTTGTTTAAATATGGGATCATGAACAAGTGCAGCTAAAGCATTATCTTTAATAACACCTTTTTGGTGCTGATATTTGCTAGACATAAAAACCTCTTAATTTATTAAAGAACATAAAAAACTTTCTAACTTCATATTATTTCTTTGTTGCGCCCGATTCAAGTATTTCTAATATTGAGCAATAAGTACTTTCATGAGCACTACCACAACAAGCGTTACTCAACATCTTTAATGAATCCCTCATTCTCTCCATTTCTTTCAAGCGAATTTCAACTTCAGCTAATCTTGCATCAACAATATGCTTTGATTCAACACAAGTATGATGGGTAGGATCAACACGAATAGAAAGGAGTTCAGTTATAGCATCTAATGTAAAACCCAGCTCTTTTGCATAACGAATAAAACGTAAACGTTGAAGATCATTATCGGTATATAAGCGATAGCCACCTTCAGTACGCCTATCATGTTCCATCAATCCTTGTTTTTCATAAAATCGGATTGTATCTGTTGTTACATTCGCTAATTTTGCAACTTGCCCAATACGATACATGGATCTCCCTCCATTGTTAATTATGAATAAGCATAGCAAATAACCAAAAGAATAGAATTGAAATATAGCGTGAAGCTTATATTACAGAATAAGCAGTATGGTGAAATGCCAGAAAGTAAATATGATACAACACAAGAGAAGATAATGAGGAATGCAAAAAAATATAAAAAGAG
>NZ_LXEN01000090.1 GCF_001654855.1 Proteus myxofaciens ATCC 19692 | reverse complement strand
AAACCTTTACATCCTGTGAATAACATTTTTCAATAGATATAAAAAAACCGGATTAAAAATCCGGTCTTTTTATTCGCTTCACTAAATAATATTTAAATTATTCAGCTGCTGCTTCTGTTTCAGAATCAGCACGGTCAACAAGCTCAATGTAAGCCATTGGAGCGTTGTCACCTGCACGGAAGCCACACTTCAGAATACGAGTGTAACCACCTGCACGGCTCGCAAAACGCGGACCTAATACTGTAAACAGTTTTGCCACGACTTCGTTATCACGAGTACGGGCGAATGCCAGACGACGATTAGCTACGCTGTCGGTCTTGGCAAGAGTAATCAGCGGCTCAACGACGCGACGCAATTCTTTCGCTTTAGGCAAAGTTGTCTTGATGATTTCATGACGAACTAAAGAACCTGCCATGTTACGAAACATTGCCTGACGATGGCTGCTGTTGCGGTTCAATTGACGACCACTCTTACGATGGCGCATGACCTTATCCTTCTCAGTAAAACCTTAACCTGTGATCTTATTCATCAGCGATACTTGCAGGTGGCCAATTCTCAAGGCGCATGCCAAGAGATAAACCACGCGACGCCAGTACGTCTTTAATCTCAGTAAGAGATTTCTTACCAAGGTTAGGCGTCTTAAGTAATTCAACTTCAGTACGCTGTACCAGATCACCGATGTAGTGGATTGCTTCTGCCTTCAGACAGTTAGCAGAGCGGACAGTCAATTCAAGATCGTCAACTGGGCGCAGCAGAATCGGATCGAACTCTGGCTTCTCTTCTTTAACTTCAGGCTGACGAACATCACGTAAGTCAACAAAAGCTTCAAGCTGTTCAGCCAGGATAGTCGCTGCACGGCGAATCGATTCTTCTGGATCGATAGTACCGTTAGTTTCCATCTCGATTACCAGCTTATCCAAGTCGGTACGCTGTTCAACACGAGCTGCTTCCACATTATAAGCTATACGCTCAACTGGGCTGTAGCACGCATCTACTAATAGGCGACCGATAGGGCGCTCATCTTCTTCCGAATGAATTCGGGCAGAAGCCGGCACATAACCACGACCACGCTGAACTTTGATACGCATATTTATTGATGCGTTTTCGTCTGTAAGGTGGCAGATAACGTGCTGAGGCTTGACGATTTCGACATCACCATCATGGGTGATATCGGCTGCAATAACAGGGCCAATGCCAGATTTATTCAAAGTAAGAATAACTTCATCTTTACCATGAACTTTTACCGCCAACCCCTTAAGGTTGAGCAGTATTTCTAGGATATCTTCCTGAACACCTTCTTTGGTGCTGTACTCATGCAGTACACCATCAATCTCAACCTCTGTTACCGCACAACCCGGCATAGACGAAAGCAGAATACGGCGCAGTGCGTTGCCTAGAGTATGGCCAAAGCCTCTCTCTAATGGCTCAAGGGTCACCTTGGCGTGCGTCGAACTGACTTGCTCGATATCAACCAGGCGCGGTTTTAGAAACTCTGTCACAGAACCCTGCATTGTGTCCTCTCTTTGGTGCTAAGCCTTACTTGGAGTAAAGCTCGACGATCAGGTGCTCGTTAATGTCAGCAGATAAATCAGTACGTTCAGGAATACGTTTGAACACACCTTCCATCTTAGCAGCATCAACTTCCAGCCATGTTGGCTTTTCACGCTGTTCAGCCAGCTCTAAAGCAGCCTTAATACGAGACTGTTTTTTCGATTTTTCGCGAACGCTGACTACGTCATTCGGGGAAACCTGATAAGAAGCAATGTTAACCACGCGACCATTTACCATGATTGCTTTATGGCTAACCATCTGACGTGCTTCTGCGCGAGTTGCGCCAAAGCCCATACGATAAACAACGTTATCCAGACGACCTTCTAGCAAGTTTAACAGATTTTCACCTGTGTTGCCTTTCAGACGAGTTGCTTCTTTGTAGTAGTTACGGAATTGACGTTCTAGAACACCGTAAATACGACGTACTTTTTGTTTTTCACGTAACTGAACACCGTAATCAGACAGACGTGGTTTACGTGCGCCGTGCTGACCTGGTGCTTGTTCCAGTTTACACTTGGTGTCAATCGCTCGAACGCCAGATTTTAAGAATAAATCTGTACCTTCGCGGCGGCTCAGCTTGAGCTTAGGACCCAAATATCTAGCCATTTTCTTTCTCCAACTTTCCTAAAAACGAAAACGTAATTAAACGCGACGTTTTTTCGGTGGACGACAACCGTTATGAGGAATCGGAGTCACATCAGTAATATTAGTGATGCGGAAACCAGCCGCGTTTAATGCACGGATAGTTGACTCACGACCAGGACCAGGTCCTTTTACCATAACTTCCAGGTTCTTAATTCCGTACTCTTTTACAGCTTCAGCACAACGTTCTGCTGCAACTTGAGCTGCAAACGGAGTTGACTTACGAGAACCACGGAAACCGGAACCACCGGCAGTAGCCCAACCCAATGCATTACCTTGACGATCTGTAATAGTAACGATTGTGTTGTTGAAAGAAGCATGGATATGAGCCACACCGTCAGAGACTTGTTTTCTTACACGCTTGCGTGCACGAATAGGTGCTTTTGCCATTGTTCAAATACCCCGATTATTTCTTGATCGGCTTACGCGGACCCTTACGGGTACGTGCGTTAGTCTTAGTACGCTGACCGCGAACTGGTAGACCACGACGATGACGTAAACCACGATAAGTACCAAGATCCATCAGACGTTTGATGCTCAGGGTAACTTCACGACGTAGATCACCTTCTACAACGTATTTGGCAACTTCGTCACGCAGCTTGTCGATTTGCTCTTCAGACAGCTCACTGATCTTAACATTTTCAGCAATACCCGCAGCTTCACAGATAGCCTGTGAGCGAGTTTTACCAATGCCGTAAATCGATGTTAAAGCGATTACGGTATGTTTATGATCAGGAATGTTAATGCCTGCTATACGGGCCACTATGCACTCCTAATTAACTATTTATACAATACCATTCTGAAAAGCCCGTTTTCAGGATACTCAAACAATACTGTATATATTATAAAAGATTGGGCTGGCTAATTTAGCCAGCTCAACCGAACTTTGCAAGAAAAAAATGCAATAAATTAGCCTTGACGCTGTTTATGCTTAGGCTCGACGCTGCAAATTACACGAACGTGACCGTTACGTCTAACAATTTTGCAGTTACGGCACATTTTCTTGACGGAAGCACGAACTTTCATTTTTACTCTCCGTAACTTCTAAAACAAACCAATTATCAGTAATTAACCTTTAAGGTTTGCTTTTTTCAATGCAGACTCGTACTGACTTGACATCAGAAGAGTTTGCACTTGAGCCATAAAATCCATGATGACCACAACCACGATTAAGAGGGATGTACCACCAAAATAGAAAGGTACATTCATTGCGTCACGCATGAACTCCGGGATGAGACAGATAAAGGTAATATACAACGCACCTATTAAGGTTAAGCGAGTCATTACTTTATCTATATATTTAGCCGTCTGCTCTCCCGGGCGAATTCCTGGTACAAATGCACCGGACTTCTTCAGGTTATCTGCCGTTTCTCTAGGGTTGAAAACCAACGCTGTATAGAAGAAACAGAAGAAGATGATTGCAGCAGCATATAGTAACACATAAATAGGCTGGCCGGGTTGTAGATTTGAAGAAATCACAGACAACCAACCCCATCCTGTACCATCGCCAAACCAAGAGGTTATTGTACCAGGAAACAGGATAATACTTGAAGCAAAAATTGCTGGTATAACACCCGCCATATTTACTTTAAGTGGTAGATGTGTACTTTGTGCCGCGTATATTCTACGCCCTTGTTGACGTTTTGCATAGTTAACAACGATACGACGTTGTCCTCTTTCTACAAATACAACAAAGAAAGTAACCGCAAACACTAATACTGCAACCAGCAATAACAGGAGGAAGTGCAAATTGCCTTGCCGGGCCTGCTCGATGGTTTGACCAATGGCAGGCGGAAGGCCTGCAACGATACCTGCAAAGATAATTATTGAGATACCATTACCAATACCACGTTCAGTAATTTGTTCACCTAGCCACATAAGGAACATAGTTCCTGTTACTAAGCTCACAACAGCCGTAATATAGAATGGAAGACCTGGATTAATCACCAAACCTTGCATTCCAGGCATATTTGGTAGACCGGTTGCTATCCCAATAGATTGGAATATCGCCAGCACCAAAGTACCATATCGGGTATATTGGCTGATCTTACGACGACCTGCCTCCCCTTCCTTCTTAATCTCTGCTAATCGAGGGTTAACCACTGATAAGAGTTGGATAATAATCGATGCCGAAATATAAGGCATGATACCCAGCGCAAAGATAGAAGCACGGCTAAGTGCACCACCAGAGAACATGTTAAACATCTCAATGATGGTGCCTTTTTGCTGATCGAGCAATTTGGCAAGCACAGTGGCATCAATACCAGGAATAGGAATAAAAGAGCCAATCCTAAAGACAATCAGTGCACCTAGAACAAACAGAAGTCTGCGTTTAAGTTCACCTACACCACCTTTAGCACTCTGAAAATCTAAACCTGGTTGTTTAGCCATCTGTCACTTATTCCTCAATTTTACCGCCAGCTGATTCGATTGCTGCACGGGCACCTTTGGTAACACGCAGACCACGAATAGTCACTGCACGGTTAACCTCACCTGAAAGAATTACTTTTGCAAATTCAATCTGTGGGCCAACAACGTTTGCGGCTTTCAGTGCATTCAGATCGATAACATCGCCTTCAACGTAAGCTAAATCAGACAGACGGATTTCCGCAGTCACGAATGATTTACGTGAAGTAAAACCAAATTTTGGTAAACGACGGTATAAAGGCATCTGACCACCTTCAAAACCACGACGTACGCCACCGCCAGAACGAGACTTCTGACCTTTGTGACCACGGCCGCCAGTTTTACCTAGGCCAGAACCAATACCACGACCTACACGTTTAGGCGCATGCTTGGCACCTTCAGCCGGAGACAGAGTATTTAAACGCATCTCTTACTCCTCAACTTTAACCATATAGGAAACCAAGTTGATCATACCGCGAACTGCTGGTGTATCTTCGCGTTCTACAGTGTGACCGATGCGACGCAGACCTAAACCAGTCATTGTTGCCTTATGTTTAGGCAAACGGCCGATTAAGCTGCGAGTTTGAGTAATCTTAATAGTCTTAGCCATGGTCATTACCCCAGAATTTCTTCAACGGATTTACCACGCTTAGCTGCGACCATTTCTGGAGACTTCATGCTATCTAAAGCGTCCAGTGTTGCACGAACCACGTTAATCGGGTTAGTGGAACCATAGGTTTTAGCCAGTACGTTACGAACGCCAGCCACTTCTAGAACTGCACGCATTGCACCACCTGCGATGATACCAGTACCTTCGTGAGCAGGCTGCATAAATACGCGTGAGCCTGTGTGAGTACCTTTAACAGGGTGGAACAGAGTACCGTTGTTTAAAGCGACGGTTTTCATATTGCGACGGGCTTTTTCCATCGCTTTCTGGATTGCTGCCGGAACTTCGCGAGCTTTGCCATATCCAAAACCAACGCGGCCATTACCATCACCAACTACTGTAAGAGCGGTGAAGCTAAAGATACGACCACCTTTAACGGTTTTAGATACGCGGTTTACCGCGATCAGCTTTTCCTGCAGTTCGCCAGCTTGTTTCTCGATGTGAGCCATCTTACACTCCTACCTTAGAACTGAAGGCCAGCTTCACGGGCAGCATCTGCCAGTGCCTGGACTCGACCATGATATTGGAAACCGGAACGGTCAAATGATACTACTTTGATACCTTTTTCCAGAGCACGTTCAGCAACAATTTTACCAACTACTGCTGCGGCGTCTTTGTTTCCAGTGTTTTTCAGTTGCTCAATGATAGCTTTTTCTGTAGTAGAAGCGGCCACCAAAGTTTCAGAACCGTTTGGTGCAATAACCTGCGCATAAATATGGCGTGGGGTACGATGTACCACCAGGCGAGTCGCACCCAGTTCCTGGAGCTTGCGGCGTGCGCGGGTCGCACGACGGATACGAGCTGCTTTCTTATCCATAGTGTTACCTTACTTCTTCTTAGCCTCTTTGATACGCACAACTTCGTCGGCGTAACGAATACCTTTACCTTTATAAGGCTCAGGGCGACGGTAAGCACGCAGTTCAGCTGCTACTTGGCCAATCACTTGCTTATCCGCACCTTTCAGTACGATTTCAGTTTGTGTTGGACACTCAGCAGTGATGCCTGCTGGCAGTTGGTGTTCCACAGGATGTGAATAACCTACTGATAAGTTAACTGCATTGCCTTTTATAGACGCACGATAACCTACACCTACCAGTTGCAGTTTCTTAGTGAAGCCTTCAGTAACACCCACAACCATTGCATTAAGCAGTGAGCGAGTAGTACCCGCTTGTGCCCATGCATCTGCAAAACCATCGCGTGGAGCGAAAGTTAATTGGTTATCAGCATGTTTAATTTCAACTGCATTATGGATAGTACGAGTTAGCTCGCCGTTTTTACCCTTAATCGTAATTACCTGACCGTTGAGTTTAACCTCTACGCCGGCAGGAATGACGACGGGTGCTTTTGCCACACGAGACATTCTTTCCTCCCGAATTAAGCTACGTAGCAGATAATCTCGCCACCAAGACCTGCTTGGCGAGCTGCACGATCAGTCATAACACCTTTTGAGGTAGAAACAACAGCAATGCCCAGTCCTGCCATAACTTGTGGCAGCTCATCTTTTCTTTTATAGATGCGCAGACTTGGACGACTTACGCGCTGAATGCTTTCTACTACAGCTTTACCTTGGAAATATTTTAAAGTCAGTTCCAATTCAAGCTTAGTGTCGCCTTCAATTTTAAAATCTTCGATATAACCTTCTTCCTTAAGCACGTTGGCAATCGCCACTTTCAGCTTGGAGGAAGGCATTGTGACCGCAACTTTATTCGCGGCCTGACCGTTACGGATACGGGTCAGCATATCCGCGATGGGATCTTGCATGCTCATCTGTCTTTACTCCCGTGATTCAATTATGGTGATTACCAGCTAGCCTTTCTAAGGCCCGGAATTTCACCGCGCATAGCGGCTTCACGGACTTTAATACGGCTTAGGCCAAATTTCCGCAGGAAACCATGCGGACGTCCAGTTTGACGGCAGCGGTTACGCTGACGAGAAGGACTTGAATCACGTGGCAGTGTTTGCAGTTTCAGAACAGCATCCCAACGATCTTCATCAGATACGTTAACATCTGAAACGATAGCTTTCAGTTCTGCGCGTTTTGCGAAGAATTTCTCAGCTAAATGTGCACGTTTTACATCACGTGCTTTCATAGATTTCTTAGCCATGAATGCCCTGCCTTACTTGCGAAACGGGAAGTTAAACGCTGATAACAGTGCGCGACCTTCATCATCTGATTTCGCAGTCGTAGTAATGGTAATATCCAAACCACGAACACGATCCACTTTATCGTAATCGATTTCAGGGAAGATGATTTGTTCACGTACGCCCATGCTGTAGTTACCACGTCCATCAAATGATTTAGCGGACAAACCACGGAAGTCACGGATACGTGGTACAGCAATTGAGATCAGACGTTCAAAGAATTCCCACATGCGTTCGCCACGCAGGGTCACTTTACAGCCGATCGGATAGCCCTGGCGGATTTTGAAGCCTGCAACAGATTTGCGTGCTTTGGTGATCAAAGGTTTTTGACCTGAGATTGCTGCTAAATCAGCTGCTGCATTATCCAGCAGTTTTTTATCAACAATCGCTTCACCAACACCCATATTCAGGGTGATCTTCTCGACCCGTGGGACTTGCATGACAGAATGGTAACCAAACTGAGTCATCAGATTTTGGACTACCTCGTCTTTGTAGTAATCATGCAGTTTCGCCATCGTATACTCCAAATTACTTGATAGTTTCTTTATTAGACTTGAAGAAACGAACTTTTTTGCCGTCTTCGAATCTAAAACCTACACGGTCAGCCTTACCGGTTGCCGCATTGAAGAGTGCAACGTTAGAAACTTGAATTGCAGCTTCTTTTTCAACGATGCCACCTGGTTGATTCAGAGCCGGAACTGGCTTCTGATGTTTTTTAACCAGATTAATACCTTCAACGATAACTTTACCAGAAGAAAGAACCTGTTTTACTTTACCGCGCTTACCTTTATCTTTACCAGTTAGCACGATAACTTCGTCTTCACGACGGATTTTCGCTGCCATGTCCTGCTCCTTAGAGTACTTCAGGTGCCAGAGAGATAATTTTCATAAACTTCTCATTACGAAGTTCACGAGTCACCGGCCCAAAAATACGCGTACCAATAACTTGCTCGTTGTTGTTGTTTAACAATACACAAGCGTTGCTATCGAAGCGAATGACAGAACCGTCAGGGCGACGAACACCCTTCTTGGTGCGCACCACTACCGCTTTCAGTACATCACCTTTCTTAACTTTACCACGTGGAATTGCTTCCTTGATGGTAATTTTGATGATGTCACCTACATCTGCGTAGCGACGGTGCGAGCCACCTAGAACCTTGATACACATTACGCGACGTGCACCGGAGTTGTCGGCCACGTTCAGCATAGTCTGTTCTTGGATCATTTTAGTGCTCCGCTAAATGTCAACTACTACTGAGCCACTTCCACATTAGAAGAGGCCATTCAATATCCCATAATACGAGGGAGCGGCATTATAACACCACATTCTCGCTATGGACAGAAAAAATAAACGGCTCTTTCGTTTTTGAGCCGTTTATTTCGTACGAAAAGGCTATTTTATTACAGAACAGCTTTTTCTACAACGCGAACTAACGCCCAAGACTTAGTCTTAGATAGTGGACGTGTTTGACGAATTTCTACTACGTCACCAATTCCACATTCGTTGTTTTCGTCATGTACATGCAGTTTAGTCGTACGACGGATAAACTTACCATATAATGGATGTTTAACCATACGATCGATAGCAACAACAATAGATTTTTCCATTTTGTCACTTACCACACGACCTTGCAGAGTACGGATTTTATCGGTCATTACGCACCCGCCTTCTCAGTCAGTAAAGTCTTAACGCGTGCGATATTACGACGCACTTGTTTCAACAGATGAGACTGTTGTAACTGACCACTTGCTGTTTGCATGCGCAGATTAAACTGCTCGCGCAATAAGTTCAGCAATTCAGTGTTCAGCTCTTCAACGCTCTTTTCGCGCAGCTCTTTTGCTTTCATTACATCACCGTCTTAGTTACAAAGGTGGTTTTGATAGGCAGTTTTGCTGCCGCCAGCTTGAATGCTTCACGGGCCAGTTCTTCAGGCACACCATCCATTTCATACAGGACTTTACCTGGCTGGATTAAGGCAACCCAATACTCAACGTTACCTTTACCTTTACCCATACGGACTTCGAGCGGCTTTTCAGTGATTGGCTTGTCTGGGAACACACGGATCCAGATTTTACCCTGACGCTTAACTGCACGGGTCATTGCACGACGTGCCGCTTCGATCTGACGTGCAGTCAGACGACCACGGCCCACAGCTTTAAGACCGTAAGTCCCGAAGCTTACATCCGCACCAGCAGCTAGGCCACGGTTACGGCCTTTGTGCACTTTACGGAATTTTGTACGCTTTGGTTGTAACATCAGCGACTCTCCTTACTTGCGGCCTTTACGCTGCTGCTTTTTAGGTTGAGCTGCCGGTTGTTTTTCCGCCAGTTCAACTGCAGCCATACCACCCAGGATCTCACCTTTGAAGATCCATACCTTAACGCCGAGCACACCATAAGTGGTTTGTGCTTCTGAGGTATTGTAGTCGATATCTGCACGCAGAGTGTGCAGAGGTACACGACCTTCACGATACCATTCAGTACGAGCGATTTCAGCGCCACCTAAGCGACCACTTACTTCCACTTTTATACCTTTAGCGCCTAAACGCATAGCGTTCTGTACTGCACGTTTCATAGCACGACGGAACATAACACGACGTTCCAGCTGTGAAGCGATGCTGTCAGCAACTAATTTTGCGTCCAGTTCAGGTTTACGTACTTCGGCGATATTAATTTGCGCAGGAACGCCAGCGATTTCCGCTACGTTTTTACGCAGTTTTTCAACATCTTCACCTTTTTTACCGATAACGATGCCTGGACGAGCAGTGTGAATAGTCACACGGATGCTTTTCGCAGGACGTTCGATAACGATACGAGATACAGATGCTTTTGCCAGTTCTTTATTTAAGTACTGGCGCACTTTAAAATCGCTGTCTAGGTTGTCAGCGAATTCATTGGTACCCGCATACCATGTGGAATTCCAAGGCTTGACAATGCCAAGGCGGATACCATTAGGATGTACTTTTTGACCCATTGCTAGTCTCCAGAGTCTCAGCGATCAGACACAACCACAGTGATGTGGCTGGTGCGCTTCAGAATACGATCTGCACGGCCTTTTGCACGAGGCATAATGCGTTTCATAGAAGGACCTTCGTCAACAAAGATCTTTGCTACTTTCAGATCATCAATATCAGCGCCATCGTTGTGTTCTGCATTAGCAATAGCAGATTCCAGTACTTTCTTCACTAAACCAGCAGCTTTTTTGTTGGTGTAGGTCAGAGTTTCCAGAGCTTGCGACACTTTCTTACCGCGAATCAGGTCTGCCACTAGGCGAACCTTCTGAGCAGAAGAACGAGCGTGGCGATGCATAGCTATAGTTTCCATCTCTTCCTCCTACCTTATTTTTTCTTAGCCTTTTTATCGGCTGCATGACCGCGATAAGTACGGGTCGGCGCGAATTCACCCAGTTTATGACCAACCATTTCGTCGGAAACGTAAACTGGAACATGCTGACGACCATTATGGACAGCGATGGTCAAACCGATCATGTTAGGAAAGATCGTTGAACGACGGGACCAAGTCTTAACAGGCTTTTTGTCACCGCTTTCCACCGCTTTCTCTACCTTCTTCAGCAAGTGCAGGTCAATAAAAGGACCTTTCTTGAGAGAACGTGGCATGGCTTATCCTCTAATTATTTCTTAGTACGACGATGAACGATGAAATGTTCAGTGCGTTTGTTTTTACGAGTCTTCTTACCTTTGGTTTGAACGCCCCAAGGTGTTACAGGGTGTTTACCAAAGTTACGACCTTCACCACCACCATGTGGGTGATCAACTGGGTTCATCGCAGTACCGCGGACGGTAGGACGAATACCACGCCAGCGACTTGCACCAGCTTTACCCAGAACGCGTAACATATGTTCAGAGTTACCAACTTCACCGATAGTCGCACGACAGTCAGAAGGGATCTTACGCATTTCACCAGAACGCAGACGGATAGTTACATAAGCACCATCACGAGCAACGATTTGAACGTAAGTACCAGCTGAACGCGCTAATTGACCACCTTTACCTGGTTTCATTTCTACGTTATGAACAGTAGAACCAACCGGGATATTGCGCATTGGTAATGTGTTACCAGCTTTGATTGCTGCATCAACGCCAGACTGAACTTTATCACCAGCTTTCAGGCCTTTTGGAGCCAGAATGTAGCGACGTTCACCATCAGCATATAATACTAAGGCGATGTTAGCTGAACGGTTTGGATCATATTCCAAACGTTCTACAGTTGCAGGGATACCATCTTTGTTGCGTTTGAAGTCAACAATACGGTAAGCCTGTTTGTGACCACCACCAATATGACGGGTAGTGATACGACCATTGTTGTTACGACCACCGGATTTGCTGTTTTTTTCCAGCAATGGCGCATAAGGTTTCCCTCTATGCAGCTCAGGGTTTACCACTTTAACTACGTGGCGACGGCCCGGAGACGTAGGTTTACATTTAACAATTGCCATTGTTCTTACTCCTCCGACTTACTCAGCGCCGCCGACGAAGTCCAGGTTCTGGCCTTCCTTCAGGGTGACGTAAGCTTTTTTCCAGTCGCTACGACGACCAACACGCTGACCGTGACGTTTCACTTTGCCTTTCATCAGCAGAGTGTTAACACTTTCAACTTCGACTTCAAACAGTTTTTGTACAGCTGCTTTAATCTCTGCTTTGGTCGCGTCTTTAGCAACTTTGAGAACGATGGTGTTTGATTTTTCCATCGCGATAGAAGCTTTTTCAGATACATGCGGCGCGCGCAGTACTTTCAGCAGACGTTCTTCACGGATCATGCCAGCATCTCCTCAACTTGCTTCACAGCGTCAGCAGTCATGACGACTTTGTCGAAGGCGATTAAGCTAACTGGATCGATTGTTGCTGCATCACGTACATCAACTTTATACAAGTTACGCGCTGCTAAATACAGATTCTCATCAACATCAGCTGTGATAATCAGTACATCTTCCAGAGCCATATCTTTCAGTTTCTGTGCAAGAAGCTTAGTTTTAGGAGCTTCAACAGAGAACTGTTCAACGACTATCAGACGATCTTGACGTACCAATTCTGAAAGAATGCTCTTAAGAGCACCACGGTACATCTTTTTGTTTACTTTTTGACTGTGGTCCTGTGGTTTAGCAGCGAAGCTAACACCACCAGAGCGCCAAATTGGGCTCTTGATTGAACCTGCACGTGCACGACCTGTACCTTTCTGGCGCCATGGCTTTTTGCCTGAACCAGAAACTTCAGCACGGGTTTTCTGAGCACGAGTACCTTGACGAGCACCAGCAGCGTATGCAACGACTACTTGATGCACAAGCGCTTCGTTAAAGTCACGCCCGAAGGTAGTTTCGGAAACAGTCAGCGCGCCTTGCGCGTCTTTCATTACCAATTCCATTCCTATCTCCTCGACGTTACGCCTTGACAGCTGGTTTAACGATCAGGTCACTGCCAGTTGCACCTGGAACAGCACCTTTGACCAGCAGCAGGTTGCGCTCAGCGTCAACACGTACTACTTCCAGGCTCTGAACGGTAACTTGTTCGTTACCCAGTTGACCTGCCATTTTCTTGCCTTTGAACACCTTACCTGGGGTTTGGTTTTGACCAATAGAACCCGGTACACGGTGAGACAAGGAGTTACCGTGGGTAGCATCTTGAGTACGGAAATTCCAGCGCTTTACAGTACCAGCAAAACCTTTACCTTTAGATGTTCCAGTAACGTCGACTTTTTTAACGTCAGCGAAAATTTCTACACTAATGCTTTGGCCTACAGTGTATTCTTCGCCTTCGTTCAGACGGAATTCACGTAGTAAGCGACCAGCTTCAACGCCAGCTTTCGCAAAATGGCCAGCTTCAGGTTTCAATACACGGTTAGCTTTTTTGCTACCAGTAGTGACCTGAATGGCACGGTAACCGTCTTTCTCTAGATCTCTGACCTGAGTCACACGGTTGTTTTCAATTTCGATAACAGTTACAGGGATTGAAACGCCATCTTCAGTGAAGATACGAGTCATTCCTACTTTTTTACCGACTAAACCAATCATTGTTTCAACCTCTCAATCGCTTGATGACCTGATTAACCTAGGCTGATCTGCACGTCTACGCCGGCAGCCAGATCCAGACGCATCAGAGCATCAACGGTTTTCTCGGTTGGCTCAACGATGTCAACCAGACGTTTGTGAGTGCGAATTTCATACTGATCACGCGCATCTTTATTAACGTGCGGAGAAATCAACACTGTGAAACGCTCTTTGCGAGTCGGCAGTGGTATTGGACCACGAACTTGCGCACCAGTGCGCTTAGCAGTCTCTACGATTTCCGCAGTTGATTGATCAATCAGACGATGATCAAAAGCTTTCAGGCGGATACGGATTCTTTGGTTCTGCATGAGACCAGAGCTCCAACTATTTTTTATAAACGTAAATGATTACTACTCGTACCCATTTCGATTGATGAGAGAGTGTAATCGTTCTGCATATAACTCCCCAATTGGGAGTATTATATTTAATGCAATAAAAAATCTGCATTAGCTGATAAATCAGCCTCACTAAATCAGTGAGCCTGCGCATTATACTTGCCTGAGAGATGAAATCAAGCCAAGAATAAAAAATCAGCGATAAAAATAACTTTTATTTTTTATACTAAAAAAATAAAGACAGCAAATGCTGCCTTTATTGATAATATCATTCACTAATATTTCATAAAACCCAACAATGTCAATTTCTATTTTATGCTATTTAAATATCAGTATAGAGATATAGAAATTATTCTTCGCCAATTTGGACTTGAAGATAATTTTGAAGACCGATGCGCTCGATAAGCTCTAACTGCGTTTCGATCCAGTCTATGTGCCCTTCTTCATCTGTTAGAATTTCCAACATTAAATCACGGCTTACATAATCATGAATAGAATCTGCATATGCAATGGCTTCTCGTAAATCTTTCGCACCACCTAATTCTAGCTCAAGATCAGAACGTAGCATTTCTTCAACATCTTCACCTATATTGAGTTTTCCTAAATCTTGCAAATTAGGAATTCCTTCAAGAAATAAAATTCTCTCAATATATTTATCAGCATGTTTCATTTCATCAATAGACTCATGGTATTCCATATCATTGAGGCGTGTTAATCCCCAATTTTTAAACATACGGGCATGAAGAAAATACTGATTTATTGCGACAAGCTCACCACCTAATAATGTATTAAGGTGGGCTATCATTTTTTTATCACCTTTCATTTTTATTCTCCTTTGCTTCCAGTCTTTTTAGTGTAGACCTTTTATACAAAGAAGAGAGCGTGATATTAAAATTTGTTATGCAACTTCTGAAATAGAGGAATAAAGAAGGGATTGTTCATTATCAATGATTTGCCGAGACTGACGTATACATTTGCCACAACAGCTACCCACTGGTAACACTTGACGCAATTGGTTAATAGTTCGAATATCATGTTTGTGAATAGCGGATACAATTTTTTTATCACTGATACCATGGCATAAACAGACGTACATAATAAAACCTCATTGATAACTCACAATGAGATATTAAATGATAACTATTATTATTTCAATTTCTATTCGCTTAACTTAAATATCTTTATTTGAATAACATAAACTACAGATAC
>NZ_LXEN01000089.1 GCF_001654855.1 Proteus myxofaciens ATCC 19692 | reverse complement strand
TTTAGATTGTCCCTCTAAGACACGGAATCGGTGGTTTCACCACATCAACCAAGCAGTATATAAACTCGCTATTGCTTGTTAAGATTTTTAATCAGGGAGGCAAGAACATTGAGGAGTGGTGCTGATAGGCAGATTCGAACTGCCGACCTCACCCTTACCAAGGGTGTGCTCTACCAACTGAGCTATATCAGCACATCTGGAGCGGGCAGCGGGAATCGAACCCGCATCATCAGCTTGGAAGGCTGAGGTAATAGCCATTATACGATGCCCGCAGAACTCGGCTACCTGAATTAAAATCAGCTTTTTATTCTACCTAAGTGTGTCTAACTTGGAAACACTTAAGTTAGGAATTAATGGTGGTGGGAGAAGGATTCGAACCTTCGAAGTCTGTGACGGCAGATTTACAGTCTGCTCCCTTTGGCCGCTTGGGTATCCCACCAAATCTAAATTTTTATGGTGCCGGCACCAAGAGTCGAACTCGGGACCTACTGATTACAAGTCAGTTGCTCTACCAACTGAGCTATGCCGGCTAAGTGGTGCGCATTCTATGAGGACTTTCGTTACGATGCAACAAAAAAATCGCGATATTTGTTCTTTTGCTTGGTTTTTGTTCATTTCTGATTGAATTGTTGATTTTTTAGGAAAAAAACGACCAAAATAACAGCAAGTTATTATTGGATATTAAATCTAAATATTAAATATCCAATAATCAGACTCAATTTTTTATCACGAATATCCATTGTATGCTAAAAAATAAATTTAGTGCCTATTTTTTATACTTTTTTTCTACATTTATTCAATTGGCATCAAAAAATACAGAAAAATTTAAAAAATCTCTACGCCTATAAGAAATCACTCGTTATGATGCTGTTTACTTTTATCGGATACGGGTGTTTTAAACAGCCTGTCCAACCTGCGAATACTAGGCAGATGTTGGCTTATGAATAACAAAGAACGCTTTACAACCCCTTATTTAGAATTTGATCGTAAGCAGTGGGCAACGTTAAGAGATTCAGTTCCTCTCACGTTAACAGAAAAAGAGATTGCTGACTTAAAAGGGATTAATGAAGAAATCTCCATTGATGATGTTATTGAGATTTATCTTCCGCTATCTAGATTACTTAACTTTTATATTAGCTCAAATCTTCGGCGCCAAGCTGTTTTAGAGCAATTTTTAGGCACAAACACGACTAAAATCCCTTATATAATCGGTATAGCAGGGAGTGTTGCTGTTGGAAAAAGTACAACAGCTCGCTTGTTACAGGCGCTATTAACCCGGTGGCCTGAACATCGTAAAGTTGATTTAATTACAACTGATGGTTTTTTATTACCCAATGCAGAATTAAAGAAACGCGGCATTATGAAGAAGAAAGGGTTTCCTGAATCTTATGATATGCATGGCCTTGTTTCTTTTGTTTCAGATATTAAATCAGGTAAAAAACAAGTCACAGCACCGGTATACTCTCATTTAGTCTACGATATTATTCCTGACAAAAAACAAACTATAGAACAACCTGATATTTTGATCCTTGAAGGACTTAATGTTCTACAAAGTAATCAAGATTATCCACATGACCCTCATAATATTTTTGTATCAGATTATGTAGATTTTTCTATTTATGTCGATGCTGAGGAATCCTTACTCAAGCAATGGTACATAAGTCGTTTTTTAAAATTCAGAGAAGGTGCTTTTACAGATCCTGAATCTTATTTCAATAATTACTCTAAATTAAGTAAAGAAGAATCTATTAATATTGCTACATCTATCTGGCAAGAAATTAATGGATTGAACTTGAAAGAAAATATTTTACCAACAAGAGGAAGAGCAAGTCTAATTATGACTAAAGGTGATAATCATTCTGTTACGAATGTTAGATTGCGTAAATAAAATTTATGTATTTTCTTTTTAGTGTAAAGTTAAATGCTCTTTTTGAAGAGAGCATTTTTCTTAAATTAAACTACTTTAAATAATCAACATGCACTTCTCAATGAAATTTCGCCACCTATATAGGGAATAATTTCATTATTTTGCTCTAATAATAATGCACCTTGCGCATTAATACCTCTAGCAATTCCAAATATCTCTTTCTCACCAATAATTAATTTAACACGTCTATCTATAAAATTATCTAAACTTTTCCATCTTTCTATAAATGCTGATAAACCTTGTTTTTCAAATTGAATAAATGCATCTCGTAATGCATTTGTCATTTCACATGCTAATTTATTTCTATCTATTTTTATGCCAGCTTGCTCTAAATTAATCCATTGTTGATTAATTGATTCTTCCTGGCTTTTGCTCATAGCAATATTAATACCTATACCTGTTACAATATGAGCAACATCTCCTGTTTTACCTGTTAATTCAACAAGAATTCCTGCAAGCTTTTTATCATCAAGATACAGATCATTTGGCCATTTTACTTTTACATTATCTGCACCAAAATTTTTCAGAACTTCCGCAAGAATAACGCCAACCGCTAAACTTAAACCAATTGTCGCAGCAGGGCCTTGAGCTAGTTTCCAATACATACTTAAGTATAAGTTTCTGCCAAATGGCGATATCCATTGACGCCCTCTTCTACCTCGTCCAGCAGATTGATATTCAGCGATACAGACATCACCAGAATTTAACTCACTAATCCGTTGCATTAAGTATTGATTAGTTGAGTCAATGACAGGAATAACTCGTGCAGGGCTTCCTATAATATTTTGATTAACTTGGTCTTCATCTAACAAATTCATTGGTGAGTCGAGTTGATATCCTTTACCAGCAATCGTGTTGACTTCTATTCCCCAACTACGTAATGTTTGAATATGTTTATTTATTCCTGCTCTAGTCATACCTAGGATATCACCTAGTTGCTCTCCGGAATGAATATTTCCATCAGCAAGACATTGAGCTAACCTTAAGGGTGTTGGTATATCTTTCATGAAATTGCATCCACTGAGTCTATTTCACCGTATTGGCTTATAAAGCGAACCTCAGGCTCTAAATTAACACCAAATCGTTCTAATACTTTTTTTCGTATATAAGTTGCTAATTTGACAATATCTTCGCCTGTTGCTTGGTTTTCTTTATTAATGAGTACAAGCGCTTGTTTTGTATGTACAGCAGCTCCACCTATTTGGTGCCCTTTAAGCCCACATTGATCAATAAGCCAGCCAGCTGCCAATTTCACTCCCTCTGATTGTACATATTGTGGACACAGTGGAAATTCATCTTTAATACTCTGTGCTAATTGTTTATCAATGATAGGATTTTTAAAAAAGCTTCCTGCATTACCGACTATTTCTGGGTTAGGCAATTTGTTCGATCTCATATGACAGACTTTATCAAAAATATCTTTTGGTGTTATCGAATCTGAAGATAATTTCGCTAATTCACCATAAGTTAGGATGGGTTTCCACTCTTTACTAAGTTGTATCCCTACTGCAATTATTGCAAAACCTTGCTGATATTGATGCTTAAAAATACTGTCACGATAACCAAACATACACTCTTCATTAGATAACCGATGCACATGTCCATTATCTAATTCAATAACATCAACGTAAGTACATACATCTTTAAATTCTTTTCCATATGCACCAATGTTTTGGATAGGTGCAGATCCTACATTTCCAGGGATCAAAGCAAGGTTTTCTAAGCCATATATTTTTTTTTCTAATAGTGTTTCAATAAGCTTATGCCAGTTTTCGCCTGCACCAATATGAAGATCCCAATATTGTTCATTTTCTGTAATTTTAATACCTGAAATCATATTGCGAATAACGATGCCTTTAAAGGCCTCATCAGTAAACAATACATTACTCCCACCACCTAATATTAGAACAGGTAGTTTTTGTTGAATGGCATCTTTCCAGTATGTACAAAGCTCGCCTTTGCTATGGGCTGTTTCTATTTTGAATGCATTTACATTTAAACCAAAAGTATTAAATGATTGTAATGAAACCAATTCATTCATGTTAGTTTACCTCAGTTAGTTGATGATTCAGTTTATCAGTCAACTATCTTCTAGGGTAGTACAGAGAGGCTGAATGTTGAGTTGGGAGAGTAAATATGGGTTCAGATAAATGCAAAAAAGCCAACCCAGAGGGTTGGCTTTTTCGACTTATTTAATGCTTAGCAATTCCCTACTCTCACATGGGGAGACCCCACACTACCATCGGCGCTACAATGTTTCACTTCTGAGTTCGGCATGGGATCAGGTGGGGCCACTGCGCTATGGTCGCTAAGCAAATTCGGTTTTATAACTATCTGTTTATGTAGCTATAATAAATATCGAGTTGGTGCTGATACCCAGATTCGAACTGGGGATCTCACCCTTACCAAGGGTGTGCTCTACCAACTGAGCCATATCAGCATTAGTGGCTTATAGTCACCGGCTGAAACAGCCTAAATTTAATGCCTGGCAGTTCCCTACTCTCACATGGGGAGACCCCACACTACCATCGGCGCTACAACGTTTCACTTCTGAGTTCGGCATGGGATCAGGTGGGACCGCTGCGCTATGGCCGCCAAGCAAATTCCGTTTATTACCCGTTACGTCAATCTCTCTTCGC
>NZ_LXEN01000088.1 GCF_001654855.1 Proteus myxofaciens ATCC 19692 | reverse complement strand
AGTTTTCTGAGTGTGGCAACACTTATTTTAATATTTTTTACTGACCGTTGATTTTTCACCCAAATTGCACTTAAAGCGAAAGTTTTTTAAGCAATTCAAAGCCAAAACCACCTAAAACTGGTTTTAATCGTTCGCTATTCTCATCTTCTTTTAAGCAATAAGCGAAGCTAATTTCATTTGAACCTTTAATTTCTTCCTGATTTACGACTAACCACGCTGTTCTTCGCGCAATTGCAGCACCGGAATCAATAATTCGTGTGCCATCCGGCAAAATAGACAATAATTCATCAGTCAGTAAAGGAAAGTGAGTACAACCTAATACAACGGTATCAGGCGGTTCTTTCATTTTTAGCCAAGGTGTCAGAATAGTGCGTAGCGCATCTAACGGCACATCTTCTCCATGTAATTTCTTCTCTGCTAACTCCACCAGCTCAGCGGAACCTAAACAATGCACTTTACAATCTGTTGCAAAACGTTCTATTAGCTCTTGAGTATAAGGCCTTTTGACGGTTGCCCTTGTTGCAAGTAATCCGACAACACCATTGCACGTTAATTTAGCTGCTGGTTTGATTGCAGGTACAACACCAATAATTGGAATATCAGTAAATTTGGTACGCAAAGAAGGTAACGTCACAGTACTTGCGGTATTACATGCAATCACAATAGCGGCAAGAGAATGCTTTTGTGCAACTGCGGTTATAATATTCATTACTCGTTCGATTATAAACTCTGGTGATTTTTCACCATAAGGGAAAGCTTCATTATCGAAAACGTAGATATAGTGAGCATTCGGCAGTTTTTCACGGATCTCACGATAAACAGATAAGCCACCAACCCCAGAGTCAAAAACGAGAACTGTAGGGTCAGTTACTTTTGGTATATTAGAAGTTGTAGCTTCCAGTGAGGAAGTATTCACGCCCAGGTGTGCGATAGCCATAAGCTGTCTCATAATCTTTATCAAACAGATTAGCTATTCTACCACGAATTGAGAATTGAGATGTAATAGGATATGACGCTGTGATATCCCAAAGGCTAACACCGGCTAATTTGACTCTTTGAGTTGGGAATTGGTTATAATCATTATCATAACGCTTACCTATATATTGATATTGAATACCCCAATCAATATCTCCTGTTATCCAATCTACTTGATATTTAAGCTGTTGTTTTGCTCTTCTGCTTAATAAATGATTATTAGCATCTCTTGCATCAATATATTGAAGTGTTAGTTGATGATGGAATAATCCCGTATCCACTTCACCAACCCATTCTGCCCCTTTAATTTTGGCATTGCTGTAATTGATATAAGTGTTGTTATTAAATGCAATAAGGTTATCGATATCATTCTTATAGAGAGATAAACGCCAATCAACACCTTGCGTTATCCCTTCAACTCCGGCTTCCCATTGTTTACTTTTTTCTGGGTTTAAATGGGGATTACCTTTTATTCCCCATGATGGGTTATCAGCATATAATTGTCCTAAGGTTGGGGCTTTAAATGCTGTACCATAAGAGGCGATTAATCTATAGTTATCAATAAATTCCCAACCAATACTCGTTTGCCACGTAGAATGCCAACCAAATTCATCGTGATTATCTGAACGTACAGCACCTTCTACTATTAGTGTATTGAACTGTTTTTGTCCTGTAAGGTATATCCCCGTATTATCAACCGTCTGTTTATTAGGGACTGATGCAGAATGCGCTTCTATGATTTGACGTTGCCAATCCACACCACTGCTTAACATACCGTTTTCAATAAGTAAGGTATTACCCCATTGCACATTATATTGCTTAGCATTATCAACAGAAGAACCCAAGCCATCTCGTCCATTGGTTGAGATGTAATTGTAATCCTTAGTTTGGTTATACGCGGTAATTATCTGGCTAAAATAGTTATTTTGATGAAATTTAATGCCTGCTTCATAACTACGGTTATACGCTTTACTTTGATCGGTTCCACCAGCATAAGTGGCTGCATAAGTTGTACGATTATCATAACCAAAGCCTTTTACGTAACCTTGAATGTGGTCATTAAAAGTATGGTCTAGACCAAGCCAATACGATTTATTAAGAAAGCCATGCGCATCGTGATAAGGTGCTGCCACGGGTACGGTATCATCTACTACATTAATTCCTTTTGTGTAAGTATATCCACCAGCCATAGATAATGTTGTGTTATCCCCCATTTTTTGTTGTGTTGAGCCATTATAGTTTTGATAACCATGGCTTCCCATGCTGGCATTTAATGTCGAGCCATCCTGTTGACGTTTAGTCATAAAATTAATAACACCACCAATCGCATCTGAGCCATAAACAGCAGAGCGAGGTCCTCTTATATATTCAATACGTTGAATAAGAGAAAGAGGAAGTTGGCTTAAATCATAAGAGCCAGATATTCCAGCCTGATTTGTTCTGACACCATCAATTAAAATTAAGACATGACGAGATTCACTACCCCGTATAAAAACATTGCTCATCTGCCCTATTCCGCCATTTTGAGCAATATCAATGCCTGGCATTCTACGTAATACATCAAGTACACTATTACTTTGCCAGCGATCTATCTGATCGCGTTCAATTACGGTTATAGGCGCTAATATCGAAGAAAGCGGTTCTTGAAAACGATTTGCTGTTACACTTAATTTATCATTATTCTCAGCCCATACAGCTGTACTACTTGCCATTACGCCAATGGTAATACTTGACAGAAAAATATTTTTTTTATTATTCATACATTCCATATTCAACAAAAGCCCATTGTATCTACTTACTGATATCTATTTTTATTGATTAAGCCTAGAAATTGTCTATGAAGAAGACTGGACATCTTCATAAGGATCTCTACAATTTCGCTCGCTTAACTTTATTACTGCCAAAGGCAAGGCCAGATTACTATGCAGAATTTATCACCAACGCAAACATATCAATCTCAACTGGATGAAAAAACACAACGAATAAAGATGATGATGGCGCCTTTTAACGCACCAGAACCTAATGTTTTTTCATCACCAGAACAACATTATCGTATGCGCGCTGAATTTCGCATCTGGCATGAACAAGATTCGCTTTATCATATTATGTTCGATCAAAAGACTAAACAGCGAATTCGTGTTGATAATTTTCCTATTGCTAGCCAGTTAATTAATCAAATGATGGTCGCTTTATTAGCAGAAATAAAAGATAAGCCAATCCTACGACAAAAATTGTTCCAAGTTGATTACCTTTCGACGTTAAGTAATAAAATTATTGTTTCTTTGCTTTATCACAAAAAAATTGATGAAACTTGGCAACAAGAAGCGACAGAATTACGCAATACACTCATTAATCAAGGCTTTGATGTCCAATTAATTGGGCGCGCTTATAAAACAAAAATTATGCTCGATAATGATTTTATTGATGAAATACTGCCAGTGGCTGGTAAAAAGATGATCTATCGCCAAGTAGAGAATAGCTTTACGCAACCTAATGCACAGGTCAATATTAAGATGTTAGAGTGGGCGTTAGAAGCGACTGAAGGCGCTAAAGGCGATTTATTAGAATTATATTGTGGTAATGGTAATTTTTCATTAGCGCTTGCGCGTAATTTTGAAAATGTACTTGCAACAGAAATCGCAAAACCTTCAGTAAATGCAGCGCAATATAATATAGCAATGAATAATATCGATAATGTGAAAATTATTCGTATGTCTGCTGAAGATTTTACTCAAGCTATGAATGGCGTTAGAGAATTTAGACGTTTAGAGGGCATTAATTTAAACGACTATCAATGTGAGACTATTTTTGTCGATCCACCTCGTAGTGGTCTTGACGAGAAAACTGTAGAAATGGTTAAAAACTACTCTAGTATTTTATATATTTCTTGTAATCCACAAACGCTTTGTGAAAATTTAGAAACACTAATTAAAACACATAAAATCAGTAAATTGGCGATATTTGATCAATTCCCTTATACTCACCATATTGAATGTGGCGTATTACTAGAGAAAAGATAACCTGTCATTTCACACTTTAGTAGAAAAAAATCATCACTAGTACCGATAAATACAAAAACACCAGCAAAATAACTTGCTGGTGTGAAAATATCGCTGTGTCTCACTCTGCATTAGTGCAAAATAAAATTACTCTGCCCGTGATGCTCTTTGTGCTTCTTGTTCTTCAAAGCGTAAGCGTTGGCGTTGCTTAATTTGTCGGTAAATCCATAAGGCTAAAATCACTAACATAACAGAAGAGAAAAAGTTCGATCCTATATCAGGATTATGAGTTCTCATATACGCGTTATAGCCAAATATTCCGAATAAAAAAAATGAAAAAATAAGCTTTGGCATCCCATTTGTCATAGCTTGATGCAAATAACGTTGATGTAAACAATACACAGCTAATACTAAGCTCAGTATTGGAAATATTGATGAATCTTTAACAAGTGGGTTAAAAAGTGCAGAATAAGTACCATGTAAAGCGACACCGATAATTGTAGCAATTAATAGCGGGCCTTTTTCACAGCGGTTTTGTTCCATCATTTGTCTCCTTTTTGATTCATTTTTTTCTTTATTTCTAGAGAATTTTGTATTGGTTTTTCTTCATCACGCCGATACCAAGAATAAGCACCTTTAGCAATCATGCGCAATTGTATGACTAATCGTTCTTCTAATTGTTGGCGCTTTTCAATATCAATATCGAGCGCCTCAGCACCTGCACTAAATACAATAGTCACCATTGCTTCAGCTTGCATTTCTGTGAAGTAGCGAGGCATATGACTTTCTAGCTCAAGATAGTCTGCCAGCTCCGCAATAAAATGTTGGATCTCTCGTGCGACAGCGGCACGAAATTCAGCAGAAGTGCCAGAGCGCTCACGTAATAATAAGCGGAAAGCATTCGGATTATTACCAATAAATTCCATAAAGGTAGATACAGAGGTTTTGATAACACTTCCACCTTTAGCGATACGTTGACGAGCTTGCCTCATTAGTTGGCGTAGCATTAATCCACTTTCATCAACCATAGTCAGCCCCAATTCATCAACATCTTTAAAATGACGATAGAATGAAGTTGGTGCAATTCCTGCTTCTCTGGCAACCTCTCGTAGACTTAAACTTGTAAAACTACGCTCAGCACTCAGTTGACTAAATGCAGCTTCGATTAAAGAACGGCGCGTCTTTTCTTTTTGTTTCGCTCTGATGCCAATATTATTGCTCACAGAAATCCTGATAATCCTTAATTGGTTTATTATCAATATATCAAACTTTACGAGAAAATAAGTCTTCCAATCATCTATAAAGAAACATTCTCAGAGAAACTTAAATAAAGTGTGACTAATATCCTTAATGTTAATTGGGATATTAATCATTACAATGTTAATATAGCGTTGTCGATTTGTATAAAACAGGTCTATTCTATGCAACATTCTCATTTTGATGCAATTGTTATCGGTTCAGGTCCTGGCGGTGAAGGCGCGGCCATGGGACTTGTTAAACAAGGAAAACGCGTCGCCGTTATTGAACGTTATAATAAAGTCGGTGGTGGTTGTACTCACTGGGGTACTATTCCTTCAAAAGCGTTACGTCATGCGGTTAGTCGAATTATAGAGTTTAATCAAAATCCGCTATATAGTGACCAATCACGCCTTATTTATACCTCATTTTCACAAATTCTTAGTCAAGCTAGTACCGTTATTCGTCAACAAACAAAAATGCGTCAAGGTTTTTATGAGCGCAATTGTTGTACGATGTATTCTGGTGAAGCTGCATTTATCGATGAACACAGAATTAGTGTTCGTTATCCTGATGGAACATGTGACATTCTTTCCGCCGATAATTTTATTATCGCAACAGGCTCTCGCCCTTATTGCCCACCCGATGTCGATTTCTCACATTCTCGTATTTATAACAGTGACACTATACTTGATCTTGAGCATGAACCTCGTCATGTGATTATTTATGGTGCTGGTGTTATTGGATGTGAATATGCTTCAATCTTTAGAGGTTTACGCGTTAAAGTCGATTTAATTAATACTCGTGACCATCTTCTTTCATTTCTTGATCAAGAGATGTCTGATGCCCTTTCTTATCATTTTTGGAATAACGGAATTGTTATTCGCCATAATGAAGAATACGAGAAAATTGAAGGTGTTGATGATGGCGTTATTGTTCACCTTAAATCAGGAAAAAAGGTTAAATCAGACTGCTTACTGTATGCCAATGGTAGAACCGGTAATACAGATACCCTTGGCTTAGAAAATGTCGGTATTAAAATAGATAGCCGTGGTCAAATATCAGTAAATGCGCATTATCAAACAAGTTGTGAACATATTTACGCTGTTGGTGACGTTATTGGTTATCCAAGTTTAGCCTCTGCCGCTTATGATCAAGGCCGAATTGCCGCACTCGCGATGACAACAGGTAAATCTGAGTCTCATTTAATTGAAGATATTCCAACAGGTATTTATACCATTCCTGAAATCAGTTCAGTCGGTAAAACAGAACAACAACTCACCGCAATGAAAATCCCTTATGAAGTTGGTCGCTCTCAATTTAAGCATTTAGCAAGAGCACAAATAGCGGGAATGAATGTGGGTAGTTTAAAAATTCTGTTTCACCGTGAGACAAAAGAAATCTTGGGTATTCACTGCTTTGGTGAGCGTGCGGCCGAAATTATTCATATCGGCCAAGCCATTATGGAGCAAAAAGGAGAAGGTAATACTATCGAATATTTCGTTAATACCACCTTCAACTATCCAACAATGGCGGAAGCCTATCGTGTTGCGGCATTAAATGGCTTAAACCGTTTATTTTAAGATCTCTTGTTTAGAGATATAAAATGCACTCATGTATTCACGAATAGTCTCTGCAAGTTGCTCATAACGATTACGTAGTGGTGAACCAGGACGATACACCAAGATAATTGAACGTGATGGGAATGGATCTGTACAATCTAAATAACAGACACCATCACGTTTATTCTCTTGAGGTACAGCCAAATCAGGCAGTAATGTAATACCACTTCCCGCAGCAACCATATTGCGTAACGTTTCTAAGCTTGTTGCTCTAAAGTGGGTATCTTCTTTTGCACCAGCCTGAAAACAAAAACCCAACGCTTGATCACGTAAACAGTGGCCATCTTCTAGCATTAATAAACGTTGCCCCGCTAAGTCCCCCATAGGTACAGAAGTTCTATCGTGCCATGGATGCTCTTCATAAACAGCCAATTTCATTGGCTCTTCAAATAAAGGTACTTCAATAAATGGAGCACTTTCTTTCACCATCGCTAAAATGGCACAATCTAGCTTCCCTGTATCAAGTTGCGCTAATAAATTTTGAGTTTGCGCTTCATGAAGATACATCTCTAATTTTGGATAGCATTTATGTAATTCAGGAATAATATGAGGTAATAAATAAGGACCAACAGTAGGAATAAGTCCTATATGTAAAGGTCCTGCCATACTCTCACCCTGCAATGACGCCATTTCTTGTAATACTTTAACTTCTCTTAAAACCGTTTTAGCCTGATCCACCAACAATAAACCTTGTTGAGTAAATAAAACCTTACGACTAGTTCGTTCAAGTAACATGACGCCAAGTTCGTCTTCCAGTTTGCGGATTTGACCGCTCAACGTCGGTTGGCTTACATGACAAGCATCTGCTGCACGACGAAAATGTTTATGCTCAGCTAGAGCTACCAGATATTCCAAATCACGGATATTCATTGCAGATCCCATTTCATTGCTGATAGTTAATGTCTATAGATAATATAGCAAATGATAATTTTTTCTATCTATCTCATCTTATTCTCTAACTATTCCAGATAGTATTTAATAGTAAACCGTATTTATTCAATAAAAAAACAGGGTTCTTCAACCCTGTTTTCTAGAAAAAAAGTTAATTGGAACAATAAAATAGAGTTATTTCATTAAATTTTCTTTTGCCTTAGATAATGCATAAGCAACTTGTTTTTGAGAAACACCGCCTTTTGCCAATCGCTTATCTAAGCAAGACTGCAACGATAAGATATGATAAACATCAACCGTTATTTTATCGCTAAATTTTTGTAGTTCAGAAAGTGTTAATTCTTCAAGCGCTTTGCCTTGTGCGATTGCATATACAACCACTTCACCTACAATATGGTGCGCTTGACGAAAAGGAATACCTTTTGCAACTAAGTAGTCTGCTAATTCTGTTGCATTAGCATAGCCTTGTTTAGCCGCTTCTTCACAGCGAGGACGTTTAATTTGGATACCATCAAGAACTAGCGTGGCTAATTGTAAGCAATCAAACCATGTATCAATAGCATCAAAAAGGCCTTCTTTGTCTTCTTGCATATCTTTATTATAAGCAAGAGGTAAGCCTTTTAAAGTCATCATCATACCCATTAATGAACCTTGAACGCGACCACATTTACCTCGGATCAGTTCTAGTGCATCAGGATTTTTCTTTTGTGGCATTAATGAAGAACCCGAAGTCACGTTATCTGATAATTCAATAAAGCCTGCTTCACCACTATTAAAAAAAATTAAATCTTCAGCAAAACGAGATAAATGCACCATTCCAAGTGCAGCTGTAGAGAGTAATTCAACAACATGATCTCTATCTGATACGCTATCTAAACTATTGTTTGTTGCACTAGCAAACCCTAACCATGTTGCAAGTTGATCACGATCGATATCATAAGCAGTACCTGCTAAAGCACCACAGCCAAGTGGGCTAATATTCAAACGTTTAAGTGCATCCGCAAGACGACTTTCGTCTCTTGCCAGCATTTCATTATATGCTAAACACCAATGTGCGAATGTAACAGGTTGAGCTCGTTGTAAGTGAGTATATCCAGGCATCACAGCATCTTGGTTTTTCTCAGCTGTTGCGACTAATACTTTTTGTAATTCAATAATCGCCTGTCTAAGATGTGCGACTTCCTCTTTACACCATAACTTTAAATCCGTAGCAACCTGATCGTTACGGCTACGTCCTGTATGTAATTTTTTACCTAAATCACCGACTTTCGCAATCAGTTTACTTTCAACCCAGCTATGAATATCTTCAGCATCACTTTGTAAAATTGATTGTGGATTTGCAGTGACTTCTTCTGATAATTCTTTTAACGCTTGCTCAAGCTGAGCTTGTTCATCTTGCGATAATACACCCACGGTGACTAACGCTTTAGACCAAGCAACTGAACCAAAGATATCTTGTTGCGCTAATCGGAAATCAAATCGTAATGAGTCATTAAATTGTTTAAATCGTTGATCTGCTTCCTGACTAAAACGTCCACCCCAGAGTGCCATAATCGCATCCTTATTTATTCCAACATTGTATTCTAAAATCAAAAAAGTAGAGTGACACTGAGAGAGACACGTTGTATCACTCCATTACCATTATTTTATTTCTTACTCAGCGCTCTGATACGTGATGGCAGGGAATATAAACGGATAAACCCTTCAGCATGACTATGATCGTAAACTTCATCTTCGCCAAACGTCGCAAATTCTTCAGAATATAAACTGTTTTCAGATTGTTTTTGAATTGCGTTAACGTGACCTTTATACAATTCTAATACCACTTCACCATTAACATCTTTAGCTAAAGATTCAGCAGCCGCTTGAAGTGATGCACGGATTGGCGTAAACCAGCGACCATCATAGGTCACATAAGACATTTCTAGCCCAAGTTGTTGACGCCATTTAAACGCATCTCTATCAAGAACCAGCTGTTCGACACCACGTAATGCAGCCATCATTAAAGTACCACCTGGTGTTTCATAACAACCACGAGATTTCATACCCACTAAGCGGTTTTCAACAATATCGATACGACCAATACCATGTTTTGCACCTAATACATTCAACTCTTCTAAGCATTGGAAAGGCGATTTTGCTTGTCCATTTACAGCAACAACTTCACCTGATTTTACAGTAATAGTGACCAACTCTGATTTTTCTGGTGCTTCTTGTGGGCTTACAGTCCATACCCAACAATCTTTATTTGACGCATTCCATGGACTTTCTAATACTCCACCTTCTGTTGAAATATGCCATGCATTTTCATCTCGGCTATAAATTTTTTCCAGTGTTGCTGTTGTTGGAATATTACGCTCTTTTAAATAATCTAATAATGCTTCACGAGAACGTAAATCCCACTCTCTCCAAGGTGCAATCACTTTTAATTGAGGAGCCAGCGCGGTGTAAGTACTTTCAAAACGAACCTGATCGTTACCTTTTCCTGTTGCACCATGTGATAGTGCATCAGCACCTACTTTTAAGGCTAATTCAACTTGTGCTTTTGCAATGACAGGACGAGCCATTGAAGTTCCTAATAGGTAACTTCCTTCATATAAAGCACCTGTTTTCAATACAGGATAAACATAGTCTTTGATAAACTCTTCACGTAAATCAACGATATAACATTCAGATGCACCAGAAGCTAACGCTTTTTGCTCAACACCGTCTAAATCATCACGGCTTTGACCTACATCCGCCACAAAAGCGATAACCTCACAGTTATCATAATGTTCTTTTAACCAAGGAATAATGGCCGATGTATCAAGACCACCCGAATACGCTAATACAATTTTCTTTATACCTTTAGTCATAGTGATAACCTTTTATTCTGATTTATTTAAATTCTGTTAATTACCCAAGAGTAAAACGTAAGATCTAAAATATTGTTACGCTGAAACACGTGTTCCTATCGCAATACCATTAAAAAGAGCGGTTAATTTTTCAACATCACGCCAACTAGCGATATCAACAGGTCTTCCTAAAGCGCTAGCAGCATCAAGCGCTGCGTTCACTTTTACTATCATGCCGTCAGTAATAATGCCTTGTTCAATCAGTGATTGTGCTTTTTGCGCAGTCATATCAGCGATTTTTTCGCCTTTACCATCTAAAATGCCACTCACATCAGATAACAACGCTAAATCTGCATTTAGTGATTGTGCAATCGCAGTAGCCGCTTGATCTGCATTCACATTCATCAATTCACCTTGTTCAGTCATACCGATAGAGCTGACAATAGGTAAATAACCTGCATTAAGTAATAGATTGAGTAAATTAGGTGAGCCAGGCTCAGCATGACCGGCATAGCCTAGTTCTTCGCTAATTTGGGTGACTTTAGCGAGCTTTCCATCAGCTAATGAAATACCCACCGCATTAAGACCAAAGCGAGTTGCCCATGATAAGAGCGTTTTATTGGCGCTACCTGCTAAAGCCCCAGTGATAATGTCAATTTGATCAGCAGGCGTGACGCGTAAACCGTGTTTTTTAACAATAGGAAGCTTTAATCTATGCATCAGCTCATCAATGAGACAGCCACCACCATGCACAATAATTAAAGGACGAGTGTGAGTTGAACGATATTGTTGTAACGCGGAGAAAAGACGCGTTAAAGCTTCTTCATTATCTAGTAGCACACCGCCAAGTTTGACAATTAAAGGATTCATGAATCTTTCCTACTCATTATTCAAATAAGTGACTCGGTTTCAGCAAAACCAAATCGAATATTCATACATTGCACCGCTTGTGCTGCGGCACCCTTTAGTAAGTTATCTTCTACACCCACAACGATAAGATGCTCACCTTGTTTTGCATAACCGATATCACAAAAAGGTGTTCCAACGACGGCTTTTAGTGCAGGAAAACCTTCGTTATAAACACGCACTAAAGGCTTATCATGATAAGCATCATCAAAAGCCTGTCTGATATCATCTTCTGTTACAGCATAGTTAACTTTACAAGTAATGGTGGCTAAGATGCCTCTCGCAAAATTACCAAGATGTGGTGTAAAAATAACATCAATACCTAAATGCGTTGCAATTTCAGGCTGATGACGATGAGTAAATACCCCATAAGGCTGCAAGCTCACTTCACAAAAGCTACTCGTTAAAGAGGCTTTTCTACCTGCACCACTCACACCACTGGTCGCATTAATTACAGGCCATTGGGCTGTATCTAATAATCCCGCCTCAACCAAAGGTTTTAATGAAAGTTGTGAGACTGTGGGATAACAACCCGGTACCGCAATTAATTGAGCTTGACTAATAAGGTCAGCATTCCATTCAGCAAGCCCGTAAACAGCTTGTGATAGCCAATCACTATTCTTATGTTCGAATCCATAGTATTGTTGATAAAAATGCTCGTTTTGTACTCGATAAGCACCTGATAAATCAAAAACCACACAGCCTTGTTCAAGAAAAATAGGGGCGATGTCATGGCTGATTTCATGGGCTGTTGCTAAGAAAACAATATCAATATTTTCGGCGGCCTTTGCCACATCAATCATCGGCTCTAAAGGTAAATCAACTACACCACGATATTGAGGGTAAAGTTGAGAAAAGCATTTACCTGCATCAGCACTTTGTGCAGATACTGTTAACTTGCTCAGATTTACATGAGGATGCCGCTGAAGATAAGCTGCTAACTCAGCACCGGTGTAACCACTTGCTCCTACAATCAGAGTATTTAACATGTCATTCTTACCTTGTACTATGAACGTAAACCGATTAATGTATTTTTATTCAAAAAAAGTGCATAGATATTGATACTATTATGAAGAAAGGCTGTCAACAGTGAATATTAAATTACCTACATTTATTGAGCTTTATCGCCAATTAATTGCAACACCATCAATTAGCGCCACCGATGCAAAAATGGATCAAAGCAACGAAACTCTTATTCATTTACTTGCTAACTGGCTGGAAATATTAGGTTTTTCTATTGAAATTCAGCCTGTTCCTGATACACGAAATAAATTTAATCTTCTTGCAACGCTAGGTGAAGGAAAAGGAGGGTTATTACTCTGTGGTCATACAGATACCGTTCCTTTTGATGAAGGTCGTTGGACACAAGATCCCTTTACTCTCACAGAGAAAGAAAACAGGTTATATGGATTAGGTACTGCTGATATGAAAGGCTTTTTTGCCTTTATCATTGATGCATTGCGCGATGTTGATACAAAAAATCTATCACAGCCCCTTTATATTTTGGCAACTGCTGACGAAGAAACTTCTATGGCTGGTGCACGTTATTTTGCAGCTCATGCAACTATTCGTCCTGATTTTGCCATTATTGGAGAGCCCACTTCACTTCAACCGATACATGCTCATAAAGGGCATTTATCTAATGCGATACGTATTACAGGACAATCAGGGCACTCTAGTGATCCTGAAAAAGGCGTTAATGCTATTGAATTAATGCATGAATCTATCACACACCTGAGTACATTGCGTGATACCTTAAAAACACGCTATAACAATCCTGCTTTTGTCATTCCATATCCAACAATGAATTTTGGTTATATTCATGGTGGTGATGCTGCAAACCGCATTTGCGGTTGCTGTGAATTGCATATGGATATTCGTCCATTACCAGGATTGACCTTGCAAGATCTTGACAATCTATTACATGAAACGCTAGAACCTGTAAAGGCACGTTGGCCAGGCAGACTGAGTGTTGAGGCTTTACATGATCCTATCCCAGGGTATGAATGTCCTACTGATCATAAATTGGTCGCTGTGATTGAAAAATTACTCGGTGAAAAAGTACAAACCGTCAATTACTGTACTGAAGCCCCATTTATACAAGATCTCTGTCCAACTTTGGTATTAGGCCCTGGTTCCATCGAACAAGCGCATCAACCTGATGAATTTATTGATATGGCCTTTATTGAGCCAACTCGTGAATTAATGGGGCAATTGATTGAGAATTTTTGTTTAATCCCTAAAAATGCATAAAATTAAGACATAAAAAAACCTATCATTTCAATTTGATAGGTTTTTTATCGATTTTATTGCATTAATAACGTTCTATCTTAGCCAATTTGTTTTTGCTAATTGTACTATTTCATCACCTCTACCATTAATAATAGCTTTCATCATATAGAGGCTAAAACCTTTGGCTTGCTCAAATTTAACTTCAGGAGGCATTGAAAGCTCTTGTTTAGCGGTAACAACATCAACAATAACAGGGCCATCATGTTCAAAAGCTTCTTTTAGGGCATTATCTAAATCTTCGCCTTTTTCAACTCTGATACCTTTAATACCTGATGCATTCGCAATAGCAGCAAAATCTGGATTATGTAAGTCAGTACCATCGGTTAAATAGCCCCCTGCTTTCATTTCCATCGCCACAAAGCCCAATACACTGTTGTTAAAAATAATCACTTTAACGGGTAATTTCATTTGAGCGAGTGAAATAAAATCACCCATCAGCATAGTAAAACCACCATCACCACACATCGCAATGACTTGGCGCTTTCTATCTAACGACTGCACACCAATAGCTTGAGCCATCGCATTCGCCATTGAGCCATGGTTAAATGATCCCACTAAACGACGTTTTCCATTCATACCGACATAACGAGCAGCCCATACTGTTGGAGTGCCGACATCACAAGTAAAAATAGCATCATCATTTGCAAGCTCACTTAAACGACGAGCAAGATATTGTGGATGAATGAGCTCACGCTCACTTAATTGTGCTAATGCATCCAAGTCTTTTCGTGCCTTAGCATAGTGTTTTAACGATGAGTCTAAATGAGAGGTATCGCTTTTTTCTTTTAAACGTGGCTGTAATGCATTTAGCGTTGCTTTAATATCGCCAACCATTGCCATATCCACATGGCAATGTGAGCCGATGCTACCTGGATTAAGATCAATTTGAATAATATTGGCTTTTGCAGGATAGAAAGCACGGTAAGGAAATTGAGTACCAAGCAAGACTAAGGTATCTGCATTCTCCATTGCATGATATCCAGAAGAAAAGCCAATTAATCCTGTCATTCCAACACTATACGGATTATTCCATTCGATATGTTCTTTACCGCGTAATGCATGTACAACAGGTGCTTTTAGTGTTTGAGCAAGTTTTATCACTTCATCGTGTGCTTGAGCACAACCAGCACCACACATAAGAGTGATATTTTTTGCACTATTTAAAGCTTCTGATAATTTTTCTATCTCAAAGCGATTAGGCATAATCAGTGGTTGCTGGATAGGATACCAATTTTCACTAGCGTCTTCTGGCGCCGGTTGTAACGCTACATCACCAGGAAGTACAACAACAGCGACACCTTTCTTTAAAATAGCGGTACGCATCGCAATAGCAAGAACTTGAGGAATTTGTTCTGGGTTAGAAATTAACTCACAATAATGGCTACATTCACGAAATAATTCTTGAGGATGAGTTTCTTGGAAATAATTACTACCAATTTCAGCAGAAGGAATATGAGCGGCGATCGCTAAAACAGGGACATGATTACGGTGGCAATCAAAAAGACCATTAATCAGGTGCAAGTTACCCGGTCCACAAGAACCAGCACAAACAGCTAATTCACCACTTATCGCAGCTTCAGCACCAGCGGCGAAAGCAGCCACTTCTTCATGGCGAGTTCCCATCCATTCAATTGTGCCCATTTTACGTAAGCTGTCACTTAATCCATTTAAAGAATCGCCTGTAACGCCCCAAATTCGTTTCACACCAGCATTATTAAGAACTTTAGCAATATAAGTTGCAACGGTTTGCTTACTCATCGTAAATTTCATCCTTTATTCTAGGTAAACTTGCGCTCTGTAAGTAGCCGCCTTACTCGCTATATAGGTAGAATAATCCTTTTCTTATGACCACTTACAGAGAAAATTATTTCACTAACACAAATATAGAGAATAACACCATTCGTCATAATGTCACTGCTAAGCAAGCAATCTAATACGAAAAATAATTAAAATGGAAAACATTAGCATAATGAATAAGTGAGCAAATAAACGACCATATTAATAATCGCATCAAATAAGAATATCTCTCGTTTCTATTTTATTAGAATATAATAAAAACTAGACAATAATCTTTTATAGTTTTATTTTAATAGTTAAAATAATTTTTAATTCTAATTTTTATTTTTCTCAATAAATTAACAAACTCATATTTATTATTGATTATTACTCATTGTCTTTTATCGATAATTTAACTTAGTACAAATTGTTAATCATTTTATGAGCATTATATTATTTCATACCCCATGAAATATAGGTATGAAATAAACATGACGTTGGTCACGCTACATTTCTCTTTTTCTCTTCTAGAATAGAATCTGTTTATTATTGAATGGCATTTTAGCGGAGATTAATGGATGGACAATAGTAGAAGTCCGATAAAGATATTCTTTATCAGTATTCTCGCAGTCCTTTTCTTAATTTTTATTTCACAATATGTGATTGGTAAAAAAGAAATTAAGATTGGCATTGCAGTAATACCTATTTTACCTATGTTGTTTGCTGTCATTATTGGGATGTGTTTATCTGCTGGATTTACCCGTAAAAAGATTAAGGTTTGGGGTAAATTATTCACAGAAAAAGAAGAGGGCTTCTGCGGAAAAATGGTAGGTTTTAGCCTACTTATTTTAGGTACACAATATGCGGGAATGATAGTCCCAAATATAAAAATGATTTTAAGCGTTGGTGTTCCTTTATTTGTTCAAGAGCTTGGCAACCTACTTCCTGTCCTGATTGCTGTTCCATTAGCCATTAAATTTGGCTTTGGTCGTCGTGCAATTGGGGCTTGTTCATCAATTAGCCGTGAACCTTCTATTGCGGTTATTCAAGGTAAATTTGGTACAGGTTCACAAGAATATATTGGTGTTTTAGCCATTTATTTATGTGGTTCTGTTATTGGTACATTATGGTTTAGCGTATTAGGAAGTATTGCGCCATTAACCGGTTTACACCCTCTCGCTTTAGCCGCAGGCTCTGGTGTAGGTTCAGGCTCAATGTTAAGTGCTGCTTCTGGTGCTTTAATTAATGGCCTTGATGAAACTCTTGCACAACAAGTATTAAGTGTTGCTGCCGCCTCTAATTTATTATCTTCCGCACTAGGTGCGTTATCACTGACTTATTTAGGTTTACCTCTTTCTGAAAAAATTTATAAAATTTGTAATAGAGGTAAAACAGAATGAAAAATATAATTATAGATATGAAATTAGTATTCGTTGCTATTTTACTGGCAATGTTTACTCAAACGTTAACATCAGGGATTGCTATTTATGCAATGTGGGACAGCTTTATTGCTATGTCGTTAGTTGTCCTTATTTCTCTTATTGCAAAAAAATATCTACCGTCTTCATTACCTACTTTCGCTTATGCAACGATTATCGGAATTATAATTTGTTTACCCGAAACTCCAGTAAGAGATTTTTTTATTAGCTCAATTGGTAAAGTTTCTTTTTTATCCTGTTGTGTTCCTCTATTAGCATTTGCAGGTTTATCTGTTGGTGGACAATTAGAAGAACTGAAGAAAATGTCATGGAAAGTTATTCTTATTTTTATGATTGTTTCAACTTGTTGTTTCTTCGGTGCATCTATCGTTGCTCAAATTGGTTTTAGTATCCAGGGAGTTATCTAATGAATAATACTTATAATGTCAGTGAAAAACTCTTTCAGTTAAATGACTTTAGTAAAAAAACACGACAAGATTTACATAAAATTCCTGAACTATCAGGTGAAGAATATAAAACATCTAAATATTGTCGTGAATTAATGGAAAGCTTTGGCTATAAAATTAAAACCTTTGAAGGCTATACTGGATTTACTGCTGATTTAATTGTTAACACAAACTTTCCATTAGTTGCTATCCGTGCAGATATGGACGGATTAGAAATGCCAGATTTAACGAATAACGAACATACTTCAATTCATCAAGGTTGTGCTCATAACTGTGGCCACGATACACATATGACTATTGCCTTAACGACAGCAAAATATCTCGCTGCACATCAAGATGAAATGAGCGCTAATGTTCGTTTCATTTTCCAAATGGCAGAAGAAGATATGCGTGTACCTGGCGCCAATAAAATGGTTGAACTAGGTTGTATGGATAACGTTGATGAAGCTTATGCACTTCATAATGATGGCGCACTTGAAACAGGATGTATTCATTTCAATGATGGAGTGATGTCTTCTTATGGCTCAGCGTGGACATTGGATGTTTACGGTATTTCAGCTCATGGTTCAACGCCTCATAAAGGGTTAGATGCCATTCGTGAAACAACGCGATTAATTGATTATATGGATTATGTTGTCGCTAAAAAAACAGATCCTTTCAGTCCTGCTGTTTTTGGATGTGGCATGATTAATGGTGGTACTATTCCTAATGCATTGGCCGATCACGTACAAGCACGTGGTACTATTCGTTCAATGGATGAGAACACCGATCAAATTCTTAAGAAAAGTTTTGATGAAATTGTTGCTCGCAGTACAGCTGGCGGATTTAAAACAACATTAACTTATGCAGGCTATCCTGCCATTGTTAATCATCCAACAGCTCATAAGCGTATCGTAGAAGCGGCTCGTCAATTTTTACCTGAGGAAAATATTCATTCTGAAGGTAAACCAATGACAGGAAGTGAAGATTTTAGCTACATGATCAATGCGACCAAAGATAAAGTCGGTGCAATGTTCTTCTTAGGAAGTGGTAATCAAGCAAAAGGTATTAATAATTACCTACATGCTAATCCGTATTTTATTGATGATGATTGTTTATTAGTTGGTGCTCAAATTTTTATTAATATTCTGACTCGCTAATTAGCTATCTTCTCTAATTTAGCTTAACCCCATTTTGCTGCGCAAAATGGGGTTTCTTTATAATGCGATTTAAATAGCACTGTTTACGTTAGCCCATCGGTTTTGTTGTGCCACTTAACAGAACAGAGATCAGGTAAATTTTCATATACTTCTTTGCTATGCCACTGCATTTCCCACTTATCTGGCATTTGAATAATATTTCTATCGATATGTGGGGCATAAAGCGAGATAAACTCATACATATAATCTTTAATATGGGTGTGTTTGCTTAAGCAAATATGAGTGTAACTTGCTTGCACAAGGTGATCGATATTAATACATTTTAATTTATCATGATCTTTTTCATCGTAAGCAACGGTAGCAATAACACCGATGCCCAATCCTTGCTTAACATAAAACTTAATAATTTCTGTATCCGTCGCAGTTAAAGCCACTTTGGGCTTTAGGTTCTTTTTATAAAATACTTTATCTAACTTTGAACCACGCGTAAAACCAAAAACATAAGTAATCAATGGGTATTGCGCTAACTGTTCTATCGTGACTTTTTCGCCCTCAGGTAATTGTGCAAGAGGATGTTCATAGGGTACTAATACACTGCGAGTCCAACGATAACAAGGTAATGAAATTAAATCTTCATAAAGATGCATGGATTCTGTTGCAATTGCAAAATCAACATCGCCATTTTTTACCATTTCGGCAAGTTGTGCAGGAGCTCCTTGATGAAAATGTAATGAAATATTAGGGTAATACTGTCGAAAATACGCTATTACATTCGGTAATGAATAACGGATTTGGGTATGTGTGGTGGCAATATGCATATCAACTTGTTTATCTCTGTCTTCTTCTACCACAATACTTTTGATTTTATCTATTTGTCCTAAAATATCACATGCAACCTTATGTACTTCTTTTCCCATAGGGCTGAGTGCTAATAAATTATTATTTTTACGCACAAATAAAGAGACATTTAATTCATCTTCTAAAATTTTAAGTTGCTTACTAATTGTCGGTTGTGACGTATATAACTTCTCAGCGGCATTCGTAATGTTGAAGTCACTTTTGACAACTTCAACAAAACTCTTTAATTGATTAATATTCATCGGGTACCTGAGGTAATTTGTACAAAAATGTTAATAATTATTGGTTTTATAAAATAGGCTTTCTAAGTATAAGCAATTATTGGCATACCAATCATATCTTATCTTTTATATGTAGTTTATCTACTACGAGCATTGCG
>NZ_LXEN01000087.1 GCF_001654855.1 Proteus myxofaciens ATCC 19692 | reverse complement strand
TAAGTTTAATTTCTTAGTTTTTACCTATTTTTATTATTAATAAATTTTTTTTAATTTAATAAAATTAATTAATCACTAATACCTTAAATTTTACACAAAAGAAGAACTACGTTATGATGACGATCACATTTTTAATACTTGAGGCTATGTTTTGTTATCTAAAAAAGACAATAAAAACTCTCGAATCTTTTATTTAATCTCATCTATACTTTATAAATATTCTCTTATCTATTAGTTAACTCAATATCGCTATTAAAAATACTTACATAGAAGTAGACTGTTTTTTAGTGAATTGCGACTACTTACTCTCCTCACTATCAAATAGTAGCTTCGTTTCTTTTGATTAATTGAATAACAAAAATTTACTAATACCTTTATAAAGGTCACTTAATATGAAACTGAAGAAAAAAAGAATCAAACCCTTAAAAATTAATGACATAACTATCATCGATGATAGTAAGTTAAAAAAAGCCATTACAGCAGCCGCACTTGGTAATGCAATGGAGTGGTTTGACTTTGGTGTTTATGGATTCCTTGCTTATGTTCTAGGTCAGGTATTCTTCCCTGGCGCAACGCCTGGCGTTCAAATGATTGCAGCACTTGCAACATTCTCAGTACCCTTCCTTGTCAGACCGTTGGGTGGTGTTGTTTTTGGTATGCTTGGTGATAAATTTGGGCGACAAAAGGTCTTGTCTGTCACCATCATTATCATGGCATTAAGTACGTTTGCTATCGGTTTGATCCCGGGTTATGACAGCATTGGTATTTGGGCGCCAATCTTATTGCTATTAGCTAAATTAGCACAAGGTTTCTCTATTGGTGGTGAATACTCAGGTGCTGCTATCTTTGTGGCAGAATACTCACCAGACCGTAAACGTGGATTTATGGGTAGCTGGCTTGATTTCGGTTCCATCGCCGGTTTCGTTATGGGTGCAGGTGTTGTTGTACTTATTTCAACCATTATGGGTGAAACCGCGTTCCATGAGTGGGGATGGCGTATTCCGTTCTTCTTAGCATTGCCTTTAGGCCTTATCGGTTTATATCTACGTCATGCTTTAGAAGAAACACCTGCATTCCAACAACATGTTGAACAAATGAATAACGACGATCGTAAATCGATCGAGAATCCACCTCGTGTTTCATTACGTGAAATCGCCTCAAAATATTGGAAGAGCTTAACCGTTTGTGTTGGTTTAGTTATCGCCACTAACGTAACTTACTATATGTTGCTGACCTATATGCCAAGTTATTTATCTCATAACTTGAATTACTCAGCAGACCACGGCGTGTTAATTATCATTGCCATTATGATTGGTATGTTATTTGTTCAGCCAGTTATTGGTTTATTAAGTGATAAAATTGGGCGTAAACCTTTCGTTATCGGCGGTAGTATTGGTCTGTTTTTATTGGCGTACCCTGCCTTTATTATGATCAATAGCGATAAAATCGGCCTGATTTTCGTTGGTCTATTAATTCTTGCGGTATTACTGAACTGTTTCACTGGGGTTATGGCTTCTATTCTACCCGCTATTTTCCCAACACATATCCGTTATAGTGCATTAGCTATCGCCTTTAATATTTCGGTATTAATCGCAGGTGCAACACCAACAGCAGTTGCATGGTTAGTTGAATCGAGTGGTAATCTTTATATGCCAGCTTATTATCTGATGGTTGTTGCCGTCGTTGGATTGATAACAGGTATAAAAATGACAGAAACTGCTAATAAGCCATTACGAGGCGCAACACCAGCAGCATCCGATAGATCAGAAGCAAGAGAAATTCTTTCTGAGCACTATGATACTATCGAACATCGTGTTGAAGATTTAGATGCAGAAATCGAGACATTACAGAAAAAACGTCAAGCACTTATCGATCAACATCCTAAATTAGACTAAAAGATAATACGCATGCATCTTGAACCTGTTCATATAATTTGGTTTCGTCATGATTTAAGAGTGACGGATAACAAAGCGCTTTTTTATGCTTGCCAAGATAAACAGGCACAAGTGCATGCTATTTTTACTGTCACGCCTGAGCAGTGGCAAGCACATGATATGGCTTTGTCGCGTCAGGCGTTGATCCACGATGCATTACTTGAGCTCTCACAGTCACTGGCTAAATTAAATATCCCTCTTACGATCTTACTCAGTGATACGTATTCTAATGCGGCATCAAGTGTAGCTGAATATTGTCAGCAACATCATGCTACTGCATTATTTTTCAATTACGAATACGAACTTAATGAACGACATCGCGATAATCGCGTTATTGAGCTTCTTGAAAATAAAGTCACAATTTACGCTTATCATGACAATGTTTTTATTGCACCAGGCAATGTTGTCACACAACAAGGTGAGATGTATAAAGTTTTTACTCCTTTCAAAAATGCATTTTTACGTCTCTTTTTTTCCCAAGATAATACCTCATTATCTCGCCCTGACATCAGGACACATCAACATCCTGTCGAATCACTAAGTGCGCCTTTATTTCCAATTAAAAAAGAAAATAAATTAGATTATCTTACAACGGAAAAAGACGCATTATTACGCTTAAAACAGTTTTGCTATGAAACCGTTTCTCACTATGCAAAATGGCGAGATATACCTTCTATTGAAGGAACAAGTCAATTATCTCCCTATCTAGCTGTCGGTTTAATTTCAGTCCGCCAATGTTTTAACCGCCTTTATCACACAGAACCACACTTTGTAGAAAATAGTACTTCTGGTGAATTTGTTTGGTTTAATGAATTAATATGGCGAGAATTTTATCAGCACTTAATTGTCGCTAACCCTTATCTTTGTCAATATCGTGCGTTTCAATCATGGACTGAAAATATTAAGTGGGATAATAACGAGGATAATTTTACTGCGTGGACTCAAGGACTAACCGGCTATCCTATTATAGATGCCGCAATGCGCCAACTGAATCAAACAGGTTGGATGCATAATCGATTACGCATGCTTACTGCAAGCTTTTTAGTGAAAGATTTGCTAATTGATTGGCGTTGGGGTGAGCGCTATTTTATGACAAAATTACTTGATGGCGAATTTTCAGCCAACAATGGTGGTTGGCAATGGGCTGCGTCAACAGGTACAGATGCTGTACCTTATTTTCGGATTTTCAATCCGACTACTCAAGGGAAAAAGTTTGATCCCGAAGGTGAGTTTATTCGCCAATGGCTTCCTGAATTGATTAATGTGCCAGCTCGCTATATTCATACACCTCACGAATGGACAATGAAAACCAATAGTTATATTGATTATCCATTACCTATTGTTGATCATGCTAAAGCCCGAGTAAACGCTATTGAAGCGTATGAAAAAGCAAAAAATCAATAATAATTTGATAATGTCTGTTAAAAATAAATGAAAATAGCCACGATAATGTGGCTATTTTCATTTTATGATTAATTAAATATCAATTAACCAGTATTACGCATACCGGCAGCAATACCAGCAATCGTCACCATTAATGCTTGTTCAATACGCGGGTCTGACTCACTATGAGTACGAGAGCGTTGTAATAACTCAGCTTGAAGTACATTAAGTGGATCGGTGTAAACATTACGCAATGCGATAGATTCAGCTATCCATGGTAAGTCTTCCATTAAATGTTCATCTTTAGAAATTGCTAATATACTTTTGATATCAGCAGAAAGTTGTTGGCGTAATTTCTCACCTAAAGGCCATAAACGCTCTTCAACTAAACATTGATCATAATATTCTGCTAGCCATAAATCGGCTTTCGCATACACCATTTCTAACATACCAATGCGTGTATTAAAAAACGGCCAATTCTCACACATATCATCAAGAACGGCTTGTTTCCCTTCATCAATTTCATGCTGTAATGCAGCACCTGCACCTAACCATGCTGGTAGCATTAAGCGATTTTGAGTCCATGCAAAAATCCACGGAATAGCGCGTAGTGTTTCAACACCTCCAGTAGGACGACGTTTAGCAGGGCGAGAACCTAATGGTAATTTACCTAATTCACCTTCTGGCGTTGCGGCACGGAAATAAGGGACAAAGTCAGCTTCACCTCTTACATAGCCACGATACATTGCACAAGAAACCGTCGATAAAGAATCCATCACTTCAATCCAAGGCGCCTTTGGCTCTGGTGGTGGTAATAGATTAGCTTCTAAAATAGCGCTAGCATAATGTGCAAGGTTGCTAATAGTGACTTGAGGTAAGCCAAATTTAAAGCGGATCATTTCGCCTTGTTCTGTAACGCGTAATCCACCTTTTAAGCTACCTGGTGGTTGAGAAAGCAATGCAGCATGAGCAGGCGCACCACCACGACCAATTGTGCCACCACGACCATGGAATAACGTTAATGTGATACCTGATTTTTCACAAAGCTTAATTAAGGCATCTTGTGCTCGATATTGTGCCCATGACGCAGCCATAACACCGGCATCTTTCGCTGAATCAGAATAACCAATCATAACCATTTGTTTATCGTCAATTAAATCACGATACCAAGGAATATCGAATAAACGAGTCATCACACTTTCAGCATTATTTAAATCATCTAATGTCTCAAAGAGTGGCGCCACAGGTAAACGAATACTCGCACCTGATTCTTTAAGTAATAATTTTACCGCAAGTACATCAGAAGGAACTTTCGCCATAGAAATGACATAAGATGCAATTGACTCTTTTGGTGATTGCGCAATAACTCGGCAAGTTTCAAAAACTTCTTGTGTTGCTTCACTTGGTTGCCAATCATTTGGGATCAATGGACGTTTTGAATTTAATTCTTTTAATAAGAATGCCTGTTTTTCATCTTCTGACCAGCTGGCATAATCACCTAGCTCTAAATATTGTGTTAATTCAGATAGCGCTTCTGTGTGATTGGTACTTTCTTGGCGAATATCGAGTTTCACTAGTTGTAGACCAAAACAACGAATACGACGTAATGTATCCAGTAATTGACCATTCGCAATAATGCTCATGCCACACTTAAGCAGTGATTGATAACATGCATAAAGCGGGTCCCACAAATCGGCATTATCCATTAGTAAGCCCGTGGGTGGTAAAGACTGTTTACCTTTAATACGTTGTTCAAGATAATCACGCGTAATTTGTAGTTTAGTGCGCAACTGTTTAGCTATTTCACGATAAGGCTCTGTTACCTCATCACCACCCGCTAATTGACGTAACTCTGGTGTACATTCTGTCATCGACAATTCAGAAACGAGCACTTGAATATCGTTTAAAAACAGATCGGCTGCTTTCCAACGACTTAATAACAGTGCATGGCGAGTGATTTCAGCAGTAACATTAGGGTTACCATCGCGATCGCCCCCCATCCATGAAGTAAAACGCACAGGGGTGGCTTCTACTGGCAAGTTATAATCAATAGATTCTTTTAACTGCTCATTAAATTCACGTAAAAATGCAGGAACACCTTCCCATAAACTGTTTTCAACAACAGCAAAGCCCCATTTAGCTTCATCAATAGGTGTAGGCCGAATTTTTCTTATTTCATCAGTATGCCAAGATTGCGCAACAAGTTGGCGTAAACGGCGGTTAATACTCGTACGCTCATAATCTGCTAAGTCGTCATGATCAAGCTGAGATAAACAAGTATTTACTTCTACTAATTTATGAATAAGTGTGCGGCGTGCAATTTCTGTAGGATGAGCGGTTAATACTAGTTCAATAGAAAGCTCTTCAACCGCTTTTTTTAATTGCTCATCAGTAAAGTTTTTCTCTTTTAAACGGGAGATAAGTTTAGCCAATTCCACAGGATTGCTTGCGGCTTCACCATGAGGCGAAATACTATGATATTGTTCCGCTACATTCGTCAGGTTTAAAAACTGATTAAATGCACGAGCAACAGGTAATAACTCATCATTAGAGAGGTTTTGTAATGTTGATAGCAATTTTTGTCGTTGAACTTCATCGCCTGCTCGTGAAGATTTAGATAATTTTCGGATAGATTCTACTTTATCCAAAATTTCATCACCTAATGCTTCTTTAATAGTATCCCCAAGTAATTTACCAAGCATACTAACATTACTACGCATAGCAGAATATTGTTGATTCATAAGACTCCTGACCTTGGCTTTTGTGGCGGTACAACATGCTCTTTCTTAACAGAAAAATCATGCCCTTCCAGTCGTGTAATTAAGTTTCCTATTTCATGTGACTTTATTTTATTTTTTGTGATAGCCACGCGACTTTTTTCTTATCGCTTACTATTCATATCAGAAAATAAGCATTATGGGGGATTTTTATGAAATTTAATGACATATTTATTTTTATAAGAATAGCTAATGCACGTGTTGTTTTTGCTCAATTTTATTGAGAATGAGGACTTTTTTTTGTTTACACGAAGAAAGGAAGTTTTTTTTGCTAGAAAGCATCAGATAGATAATAATTTATTTGGGTAATAAATGGTGATGTGTTCGATGAGCCAATTATGTTAGCCTAAAACAGATAAGACGCTGAAAACCAGCGCCTTATCTTTATTTAGTAAACATTCATTTTTTCAATGAATCGATTTTCTTTTCTACATTTTCTTTAAGATCAGATGCGCCATGTTTTGCATCATGAGCCATTTCAGATAATTTTTCTTCTGTCCGATGCTTCACCTCCGTCGTTTTATCTTTTAGCTGATCAATTTGCTTTTCAATTTTGGACATTAATCGCTCCTTTGTGACTAGAGATACATTGAGTATAGACCACATTTAAGATAAGAGTGTGCGGTGGCTCTCACTTTTATCGCTTTCAAGTGGCTTTATTGGCATGCTTACTTCGTTTAGACAGCTTCTCTAAATACCCCATAACAAAAGCGGATAAGACAAAAGTAAGGTGCAAAACCACATACCATAATAATTTATTATCAGGGATATTCTTTAAATCCATAAAAACCCCCAATAAATGGATAGAGGAAATCGCCACAATCGATGCCGCGACTTTATTTTTCAGCGATTCTGCATCCATTTTACCGAGCCAAGAGAGTTTATTTTTCGCTCCCTCTATTTCCATATTGGTAATAAAATTCTCATACCCTGAGAAAATCACCATAATTAATAGCCCGCCCACTAATGCCACATCAATCAGAGAGAGTAAGCGTAAAACTAAGTCAGCCTCAGATAATGAGAAAATATTCGGTAAAATTTCAAACATTGACTGAAAAAATTTAATCGTTAACGCTAATAACCCCAGAGATAAGCCTATATAAACGGGGGCAAATAACCAACGAGAGCGATACATCCATTTCTCTATAACTCTGTTCATATTTTTTCTCTATCGCCGATACAATAAATAGACACCTTTTCAGTATAGAAGAGAAAAAAACCACAGAAAACTATCCGCCATAAAAAACGACGGATAGCTTGCATGAAAGGGGACGTATTGCGATTTTACAATAATTGAGAAAGACGATTTAAATCTGATTGAATTGCGCCCGCTGTTACATCACGTCCTGCGCCAGGGCCTCTTATCACTAAAGGATTATCACGATACCAGCGACTTTCTATCGCAAATAAATTATCACCGGGTAAAAGTGATGCTAACGAATCATCTTTTCTCACCGCTTCTACACCAACTTTAGCTTTACCATTTGCATCAAAACGCGCGATATAACGTAAGACCATATCCATTTCATTCGCTGCCGCGAGTCGTTGTGCCATTTGTTCATTGATAAGCACGCTATTATCAAAAAAGCTATCTAAAGAGCCCGTTTCAGCTTCAGTAGGAACCAGCGATTCAACACGAACATCTTCAGGTTCAATATCATATCCTGCTTCACGAGCCAAAATGATCAACTTGCGCATGACATCTTGACCTGATAAATCAATGCGTGGATCGGGTTCTGTTAATCCTTGTTGCCAAGCTTGTTCCACCAATTCACTAAAAGGCACAGAACCGTCAAATTGAAGAAATAACCATGACAGCGTACCTGAAAAAATGCCACTGATTGATAAAATGGTATCACCACTTTCTCGTAAATCACGTACAGAGTGATTCACCGGAACACCCGCCCCTACTGTGGCATTATAGAGCCAATGACGGCCTGTTTTTGAGAATGCATCACGCGTTGCTCGATAACGTAAGGTAGGTGCTGAGCCCGCTATTTTATTAGCGCTTATCACATGAAAACCATAGCTTGCAAAATCTTCATAAGATGACGCGAGTGATTCATTTGCAGTGATATCTAAAACAACTAAATCATCAAATGGATGTGCTCTCATCCATTGATAAAGCGACTCTTCAGTATGTTCTACAGCTTCTTCATCAAAAAATGCTAACGCACGACTTGGATTAATACCGTTGTGATCTAATAAGCTACGACGGCTATCAACAACACCTGCAAGAATAAATTCAAAATCACTACGAGCGGATAATGGCTCTTGCTCTCTTGCAAATAGCTCTAACCAGCGTGATCCTATATTTCCTTTACCAAACAAAACTAACCCTATTTGTTTCTCTGCTCTAAATAAGGTTTGGTGTAATCCTTGCAGTAAATGCTCAGTGTAATTACGCAATACGGCAACTAAGCTAATGTTATCTTCTGCATGCCAAATAAATTCAACAGGTTGGTCTTTTAATTGCTGATAAAAACGATGACAATGTAATGGATTTTTACAAACGCCAGCACCGACTAAAGCGACTAAAGAAAAGCCTTCTCGTAATTGTAATTTCGCAGGTAATGCAGCATCTTGTAAAACATCAAGCGCACTATTAGCAACCTCACTGGTATAGCATAGTTGCAATAGCTGGCTATCACTATCAACGCCTGTTGCTAACGGGCGAATTTGTACCCGCTTAAGTAATTCATCCACTTCTTTTACAATTTGTTTGAAGTTTTTATGAGAAGGAAGTCGGATTTCAATAAGGCAAACATCATCATGGCTTGTGACTATCTTCGCGCCTGATCCTGAAGCAAGTACCCGCTCTATACGCGTTGAGCCTTGTTCAGGTTGATAGCTACAGCGCAGTTGTAAATCAATATTACTTCCTGATACAGGCTGTAGTGTACGAGTATGAAGTACAGGCGCCGCAAGTCTCGCTAATTCACTAGCTTCATCTAAACGTAAAAGTGGCAATAAACACGCATCTTTAACTTTACGTGGATCGGCACTATATACCCCAGCAACATCACTCCAAATAGTGACTTTACCCACATCAGCTAAAGCGCCAACTTGTGTTGCCGAGTAGTCACTACCATTACGACCTAATAGTACGGTTTCACCTTGTTGATTACGGCTAATAAAGCCAGTCACAACAAAACGATATTCAGGATATTGGGCTAAGAGTGATTGTAAGCGAGGTCGAGAAAGTATTTCGTTAACTTGGGGTTGTGCTGCTCTTTCTGCACATAAAAAGTCTCTTGCATCTAACCAGATACTAGGTAAACCTTGCTCTGTGAGTAAGTGCGCCATTAATTTTGCAGACCAAATTTCACCATGACCGACAACTTCTGCATAAGTTGCATCTGTTATCGGTTTATCGAGCAAATAACTTAGTCTTTCAAGATCCGCAATGAATTCACGTGACAACTTTTCTGCATTCTCGATTGATAATAAACTTTCAATGAGTGAAAGCTGGTAACGTCGCAAATTTTGCTGAACTTGATAGGCTGAAAGACGATCACTTTGACTCAATTTCAACCAATCAATAAGTCGATTTGTGGTTGAACCTGCCGCTGAAACGACCATTAAATCATTTGGCTGGCTGTAATTGGTCATTATATTCACAACTCGCTGATAACATTTTGTATCTGCAAGACTGCTACCACCGAATTTATGTAACTGACGGCAAATCGGCTCCGCTTGTTGTTTAATCGCCACTACACTCATGATCCATGATTACCTTTTAGTTGCTACATCGAACGCGTTTCGTAAATCGTTGATTAAATCCTGGCTATCTTCAATCCCCACAGAGATACGCAATAATGAGGAGCTAATGCCAGCAGTTTTTCTCGCTTCCTCAGACATACCCGCATGTGTCATTGTGGCAGGGTGACAAATTAATGTTTCAACACCCCCTAAAGATTCTGCCAACGTAAAGAAGGTTAATTGAGATAAAAAGGTTTTAATCAATGTGATATCCCCTTTTAACTCAAAGCTTAACATTGCACCAAAGCCTTGTTGCTGTTTTTTCGCAATATGATGGCCAATATGATACTCAAGTGCAGGATAATAAATTTTTTCGACTAACGGCTGTGTTTGTAAATATTGGATTAATGCTTGTGCATTATCTTGCGCAAGCCGAATTCGAGGAATTAATGTACGAATACCTCTTAATAATAAATAACTATCAAACGCACCCGATGTCACACCGATATTATTTGCCCACCAGCTTAAATCCTCAAGCTGTTTTCTACACTGACAGATAACAACACCAGCCACAATATCTGAATGACCATTAAGATATTTTGTACATGAGTGCACAACAATATCAGCCCCTAGCGCTAATGGTTTTTGTAAAACAGGGCTCATAAATGTATTATCAGCGACAACTATTGCACCTTGTTGATGAGCCAACTTACTCACCTTTTCGATATCTGTAATCCTCAATAGTGGATTACTTGGTGTTTCAATAAAGACAATTTTAGGCTGTTGTGCTAATGCTTCTTTCAGTGCTTCATCGTTATTTTGATCAACAAAAATAACGCGATAGGCGCCTTTTTCGTGTTGACTATTAAATAATCGATAACTTCCACCATAGCAGTCATGAGGCGCAACGATAACGTCACCGGGTGATAAAAAAGCAGTACAAATTAGGTGAATAGCAGACATTCCACTACTTGTTACAACACTCCCTACACCACCTTCTAATTCAGCGATTGTTTTTTGAACAATATCGCGTGTTGGATTTCCGCGTCGTGAATAATCATGCTCACGAGGTTTATCAAACCCGACAAAATTATAAGTGCTAGATAGATAGATAGGCGGTACAACGCAACCAAATTGCGAATCTTCGTTTAGCCCATTATGAATGGCAATAGTTGCTGTTTTTTTCGTCATACAGAATACCTTGTAACAACCATGAGTGGAAAAGTCTATGACAGCATAACCAAATAGACACCAAGACGTCAACACATCTAGACATCTAAACTCCTTTACGGATAGAATAACTAATGGAATAATACGGGTATTAATAATATTGCCAGTGAAGATGTTTTTTCTCACACCTTTAGACAGAAGAAACAGTGGTTTTAGAAAAGTCATGATAAACTGGCACAGCTCATCAGAATATGGCGTAAACTTTATTCTGGCTTCGACTAAATGATATTAATTAAGGTAATCCATGGCTGCTGAATGGAACGGTGAATATATCAGCCCTTACGCTGAGCATGGTAAAAAAAGTGAACAAGTCAAAAAAATTACAGTATCAATTCCATTGAAAGTACTGAAAATTTTAACTGACGAGCGCACTCGTCGTCAGGTAAATAACCTGAGACATGCAACCAATAGCGAATTATTGTGTGAAGCATTTTTACATGCTTTTACCGGACAGCCTCTCCCTAATGATGAAGACTTACGCAAAGAGCGTAACGATGAAATCCCAGAAGAGGCGAAAGAAATAATGCGTCAGCGGGGTGTTGATCCCGATACTTGGGAATATTAATTAACCCCTTATTTCTTTAAAGATTTTTGGGGAATGCAAAAACAAAAATGCCCAAAGTGTTAGCTTTGGGCATTTTTTCAATCTCAAACTCGCTACAAATTTCCAGACTATACTGAAGCCTTGTAACAACAAATAAATTATTTGCTGCTTGGAATTTTGAAACGTTTGTTGAACAGATCAACACGACCACCGGTCGCAACATCACGTTGTTTACCAGTATAGAATGGGTGGCATTTATCACAAACGTCCAGGTTCAGGTTGTGACCTGCTGTGGAGTTGATTTTCATAACGTTACCGCAAGAACAAGATGCAGTAATTTCTTCGTATTTAGGATGAATATCTTTTTTCATGGAAAACCTCTACTAAGGCCGTGTCGCCATTCAGCCCTTAGCCGAACACCACACGTCGTGTTGATTGAAATTAAGGGTTTGGTATTTTATGTACCAAAGGGGGCGGATCATACAGAATATCCAAGAAACGCGCAATGAAATCTGCACACTTTTTGTGATATTCTTTATACTATCTTTTCGTTAAAACACGCGGAACCCTTGATATGACTATAGTTCAGGTAATATTGCCTGTACCACTGTTCTCTTCTTTTGATTACCTTTTACCAGAAGGGTTCAATATACCTGTAATAGGTAGCCGGGTGATTGTACCATTTGGTAATAAACGTCGCTCTATTGGCATTGTAAAAGGATTAAGCACACACAGTGAGTTCCCAATTGAAAAACTTAAACCGCTCACTGAGATTATTGATACAGACAGCCTTTTTCCTAAAATACTTTGGGATTTATTAAATTGGGCTGCTGCTTATTATCACTATCCTTTAGGTGAAGTTCTTTTTCACGCTATGCCTATTTTATTGCGCCAAGGAAAACCCGCAGAATTTACACCACTATGGCAATGGTATGCCACAGAGGAAGGTGAAAGCATTGACCTAAATAGCTTAAACAGCGCTAAAAAACAGCAACAAGCATTAGCGGCACTTCGTCGTACTCCTTTATATCGTCATCAACTTGATGAATATGACATAACAACAGCGACTCTAAATAATTTAAAAAAGAAATCGTTAGCTGATTTACGTCCTATTCAACCGGCGCCAATACATTGGAAAACCAATTTTGCTGTTCAAGGTGAGCGATTTAAATTAAATACAGAGCAAGCCATCGCTGTCGGTGCAATTACTGCACAAGCTTCTCAATTTTCACCTTGGCTATTATTAGGAATAACAGGCTCAGGTAAAACAGAGGTCTATCTTAGCGTACTCGAAAAAATATTAGCAGAAGGTAAACAAGCTTTAGTCTTAGTCCCTGAAATAGGTTTAACACCACAAACTATTCGCCGTTTTAAAGCACGTTTTAATGCGCCTGTTGACGTATTACATTCAGGCTTAAATGACACTGAGCGCCTCGCTGTTTGGCTACGAGCTAAACGTGGTGATAATGCGATTATTATTGGTACGCGCTCAGCATTACTTACGCCATTTCAGCATCTAGGTATCATTATTATTGATGAAGAACATGACAGCTCTTATAAACAACAAGATGGCTGGCGTTATCATGCGCGTGATTTAGCTGTATATCGCGCTAAACAAGAAGATATACCTATTGTCATGGGAACGGCAACACCTTCTATTGAAACCAGTTTTAATGTAACTCAAGAAAAATACCAGCAATTAACGCTGACTCAACGTGCGGGAAATGCTAAACCAGCAACAGAACACCTTATCGATTTAAAAGGGCAACCTTTAGTCACTGGATTATCACCTATTTTAATTAAAGCCATTAAAGAGCACCTTAATGCGGGTAATCAAGTCATGCTTTTTTTAAATCGTCGAGGATTTTCACCTGCATTACTTTGTCATGAATGTGGTTGGATTGCAGAATGCCCTCGTTGTGATCACTATTATACTCTGCATCAAAAACATGGCATGCTCCGTTGTCATCAATGTGATAGCCAACGTCGTATTCCGTCTCAGTGTCCACAGTGTGGCTCAACAAACTTAATTCCTGTTGGATTAGGCACAGAGCAGTTAGAGCAAGGTATTGGCACTCTTTTCCCTGATACACCGATTACTCGTATTGATAAAGATACTACAAGCCGTAAAGGTGCCTTAGAGCAACAACTTGATGATATTTACCAAGGGGGCTCTCGTATTCTTATTGGTACCCAGATGTTAGCAAAAGGGCATCATTTTCCTGATGTCACTCTCGTGGCTTTATTAGATGTCGATGGTGCGCTGTTTTCTAGCGATTTTCGTGCAGCCGAGCGTTTTGCTCAGCTCTATACCCAAGTATCAGGTCGTGCTGGTCGTGCGGGTAAACAAGGCGAAGTCTATTTACAAACGCATCAACCCGAGCATCCTCTTTTACTAACCTTGCTAGAAAAAGGCTATGATGCGTTTACCAAAGAGGCCTTACTTGAACGCCAAGCAACATTTTTACCGCCTTATTCTAGTCATATCATGATCCGTTCTGAAGATAAGCACAATCAACAAGCACCTCAATTTTTACGTCAACTTAAGCAATTTTTTGAACAACATCCCATGCGTGATGCAAACTTATGGGTAATGGGACCTATTCCAGCGGTTCAAGCTAAGCGAGGAGGTAATTATCGTTGGCAATTATTGCTCCAACATCCTTCACGTGGTTATCTGCAAAAATTAATGTCTATTACTTATCCACAAATCGTTTCATTACCTGAAAGTAAGAAAGTGAAATGGAATATTGATGTTGATCCTACAGATTGTTAACACTGTGCGTATTTAAGTAAGCTTATTGATAAGTCGAATAGTGAATAATGAAACTAGACTATTTATCAATTTTGCGAACTACCTCATAAAAACGATTGGTATCACATTTTTTATGCAAACTAGGTAACAGTATCTATTTAAAAAGTGGGTAGAATAACAATTTAGAATATTTCTTGAATTAAAACCGTCGATAATTTTTTGTGCAAACTACGACGGTTTTTTTGCAAGGAAAAAGCAATCGTTTAACTGAGCCATCAGAAGGGAGGTATGGGGTTTGCAACAAAATAATAAAGATAATACGCAAGCAACAATGAAAGATGTTGCCCTTGCAGCCGGCGTGTCAACAGCAACGGTATCGCGTACATTAATGAATCCGGAAAAAGTATCCTCAGTAACCCGTCAAAAAGTGGAACAGGCTGTACTTGATGTGGGCTATTATCCTCATAATTTATCGAAAAATCTGAAACGTAATGAATCAAAAACTATCCTAGTGATAGTCCCTAATATTAGTGATCCCTTTTTTACTGATGTTGTTTGTGGCATTGAAGAAACTGCGGCTCAGCATGGTTATCTTGTACTCATCGGTGATTGTAAACACCAGCAAAAACATGAAAATGCCTTTATTAATTTGATTATTACAAAACAAATTGATGGCATGCTCCTTCTTGGCTCACATATTCCCTTTGATGTTTCTAAAGAAGAGCAAAAAAACTTACCTCCAATGATAATGGCGAATGAATTTGCACCAGAACTCGAACTACCTACAGTGCATATTGATAATCTCACCGCCTCTTTTAGAGCAACACATTATTTACAACAAATGGGCCATAAACGTATTGCATGCATCACAGGGCCTGAAGATATGCCATTATGTCGCTATCGTTTACAAGGCTATATTCAAGCAATGCGTAGAACGGGGATGCCACTGCGTGAAGATTATATTATCAGAGGTGATTTTACACACGAAAGTGGCGCTGAAAGCCTGAAAAAACTGATAGCATTGCCAGAGCCACCTACCGCTGTTTTCTGTCATAGTGATCTCATGGCAATTGGCGTCATTTGGCAAGCTAAAAAATTAGGGTTACAACTGCCTAGCGATCTCTCTATTATTGGCTTCGATAACCTTGATATTACACGTTATAGCGAGCCTGCACTTACTACAATGGAACAGCCTCGTTACCAAATTGGCCGTCAATCTATGCTATTACTCCTTGACCAATTGCAAGGCAGACCGGTCTCACCAGGATCACGCTTGCTCGATTGTGAACTTATTGTAAGAGAAAGTGTATGTCAGCTTAAAAGCTAGGCAAAAGACGCTATGTTAAGTAACATATTGGTTGTGATACCTATTCATCTACTTATCAGCGAATCGAACTGTGGCACAACGAGACTATGTGGGACGAGCGCAAACATCTGCGCGTCGCAAAAAAACGACAAAAAGTAAAGGCAAAAAAACGACGAAAGGCTTACCTTTAACAACGCTTATCGTGGCTATTGCTATTGTGGCGCTATTTATTGGTGGCCTCTATTTTATTACGCATAATAAAAAAGAGGCAGTGGAAATATCGCCATCTCTCACTGGGAAACATCCAGCGAATACCTTACCGCCAAAACCGCAAGAGCGCTGGCAATACATTAAAGAGCTCGAAAATCGTCAGGTAATGTCACCTTTACAGCCTAATTCACCTGCTTCTGGCAGTCAGATTAGTCCGAATTCTAATCTATCGCCTGAGCAATTGCGTTTTTTACAGCAAATAGAAGCGGATAAACGACAACCCGCGATGCAACTTCCTGAAGTATCTTCAAGTGGTGAAGTTCCCCGCTCTCAAGTTATTGTGACACCACCACCCGCAACACAACAACCGACACAAAATGTGCAACAACCATCAGCACCCGTTACACAACCAACGACACAGCCAAAACCAGCTGTTGAAGGTCGTTTTTTAGTCCAATGTGGTTCTTTTAAAAATACAGAACAAGCAGAATCAGTGAGAGCAACACTTGCTTTTTCAGGTATTGAAAGCCGTGTCACAAAAGGTAATGATGGCTGGATACGTGTATTATCAGGGCCTTTCAGTAAAGAACAAGCCAGTTCTGTTTCTAAACAAGCATCAGGTGCTGGTGTAACAGGTTGTATTCTTCGCGCCTCTGGGGGTTGAAAAATAAATTTTCTCCCCCACCTATATTTCTAATTCACTCAACGGGCAGTGTTTTATCTTAATAAAGAGCACTCCCCGTCTTATTTTATTGATTAAACCAGGGGCTGACTCATGACTACAATCGTAAGTGTTCGCCGTAAGGGCCAAGTCGTAATCGGTGGTGATGGACAGGCGACGATGGGTAATACCGTCATGAAAGGCAATGTCCGCAAAGTACGCCGTCTCTATAACGACAAAGTCATTGCAGGATTTGCGGGTGGCACAGCTGATGCTTTCACACTGTTTGAATTATTTGAACGTAAATTAGAACTCCACCAAGGGCATCTTACAAAAGCTGCTGTAGAACTGGCTAAAGATTGGCGTACAGATAGAATGTTACGTAAATTAGAAGCGCTACTGGCTGTTGCAGATGAAACTACATCTTTAATTATCACAGGTAATGGTGACGTTGTTCAGCCAGAAAATGATCTTATTGCAATAGGTTCTGGCGGTCCTTATGCACAAGCAGCAGCAAGAGCAATGTTAGAAAATACTGAACTTTCTGCTCGAGAAATTGCTGAAAAAGCGCTCAATATCGCTGGCGATATCTGCATATACACCAACCATAATGTCAACTTTGAAGAAATTTCTTCGAAAGAATAAGGATTGATAGCATGTCCGAAATGACTCCTCGTGAAATAGCCAACGAACTCGACAGATTTATCATTGGCCAAGATAAAGCAAAACGTGCAGTAGCCATAGCCCTACGTAATCGCTGGCGTCGTATGCAACTTGATGAAGCGTTACGCCATGAAGTTACACCTAAAAATATTCTGATGATTGGACCTACTGGTGTAGGTAAAACAGAAATTGCACGCCGTTTAGCAAAATTAGCAAATGCACCTTTCATTAAGGTTGAAGCAACTAAATTCACTGAAGTGGGTTATGTGGGTAAAGAAGTCGATTCTATTATCCGTGATCTAACCGACTCTGCTGTTAAAATGGTTCGTAGTCAAGCCATTGAAAAAAATCGCTATCGTGCAGAAGAAATGGCGGAAGAACGAATTCTAGATGTTCTTCTTCCTCCTGCAAAAAATAACTGGGGTGTATCAGAATCAGCAGCAGAACCTTCAGCTGCTCGCCAATCTTTCCGTAAAAAATTACGTGAAGGCCAATTAGACGATAAAGAGATTGAAATTGAATTATCATCAGCACAAATGGGTGTTGAAATCATGGCTCCTCCTGGCATGGAAGAGATGACTAATCAATTACAGTCTATGTTTCAAAATTTAGCGGGGCAAAAGCAAAAAGCCCGCAAGATGAAAATCAAAGAAGCGTTTAAGCTGTTAATTGAAGAAGAAGCCGCTAAACTCGTTAATCCTGAAGAGCTGAAACAACAAGCGGTTGATGCCGTAGAGCAACATGGTATTGTCTTTATCGATGAAGTAGATAAAATCTGCAAACGCGGAGGACAAAGTTCAGGCCCTGATGTTTCTCGTGAAGGCGTACAACGTGACCTATTACCTTTAGTTGAAGGTTGTACGGTTTCTACAAAACACGGTATGGTGAAAACAGACCATATTCTGTTTATTGCCTCAGGGGCGTTCCAAGTTTCTAGTCCTTCAGACTTAATTCCTGAATTACAAGGTCGTCTACCTATTCGCGTTGAATTACAAGCGCTGACAGCAGAAGATTTTGAGCGTATTCTGACTGAGCCTAATGCTTCTTTGACTAAACAATATGAAGCATTAATGGCAACAGAAGGCGTATCTATTAAGTTCACCCAAGATGGTATTCGCAAAATTGCTGAATCAGCATGGCGCGTAAATGAAACAACTGAAAATATCGGTGCTCGTCGTTTACATACTGTCCTTGAACGTTTAATGGAAGATCTTTCCTATGAAGCGAGTGAACAACAAGGTAAATCTGTATCAATTGATGCGGAATATGTAAAACAGCATCTGGATGAGCTTGTAGCAGATGAAGATCTGAGCCGATTTATTTTATAATCGACTTATGCGATCATAATCAGCAATATATACGTGGGAGGCTTGCCTCCCACTCTTATTTTTATAATAACAACGAACATGAGTAATAAATTTCAGCATGAGCTCTCTCAATTCCACCAGCCGGACTCAGGCCTGGCTTGAAAGTTTACGGCCTAAAACACTACCTTTAGGTTTAATTGCCATTGTAACAGGATCAGCATTAGCCTATTGGACAGGTCATTTTGAGCTACCCATTGCTCTTCTTGCTATTTTGACAGCAGGCACACTGCAAATTTTGTCAAATCTCGCGAATGATTATGGTGATGCCGTTAAAGGTACCGATACAGAAGAACGTTTAGGCCCATTGCGTGGAATGCAAAAAGGTGTGATAACACCGGCACAAATGAAAAAAGCACTTATTTTAAATGTTATTATCTCTTGTGTTGCTGGAATTGCACTTATTATCGTTGCGTGTAAAAAGCCAGAAGATATTATCGGCTTTTTAGTGATGGGCTTATTTGCGATTGTCGCGGCAATTACTTATACCGTAGGAAAACGTCCTTATGGTTATATGGGATTGGGTGATATTTCTGTTTTAATCTTCTTTGGCTGGTTAAGTGTTATTGGTACCTATTACTTACAAGCAAATACTTTCAATATTGTAACAATTTTACCCGCGACTGCATGTGGATTACTTTCTGTTGCCGTTCTAAATATTAATAATATGCGCGATTTAGAAAGTGATATTCAAGCAGGAAAAAATACGCTAGCGGTTAGATTAGGGCCTTCTGGTTCAAGAAAATACCATACATGTGTTATTTTCCTTGCGATAGCCTGCTTAGTGCTATTTACCCTTCTTTATATGCATCGTTGGACAGCATGGTTATTTCTTCTCGCGGTTCCCATGCTTTTACTGCACATCAAGCGCGTGAATGCCGATCACACCGGTGAAGGTATGCGACCGCTTCTAGAACATATGGTTAAAGCCGCTTTATTAACTAATATTCTCTTCTCTATTGGCTTAGTTTTAGAATAATTTAACGTTATTGTTGATATGACTCACTGAATTTTCAGTGAGTCTTTTGCCAACACCCCCTGTTAAGGGATATACTGAACCTTCCTGTGGCAACCTGACATAAATCCTATGAAATATGATACTTCTGAACTCTGTGATATCTATCAAGAAGATATCAATGTCGTAGAACCCCTTTTCTCTAATTTCGGTGGTTGTAGTTCTTTCGCTGGGCAAATCATCACCGTGAAATGTTTTGAAGATAATGGTCTGCTTTATGACTTACTTGAAGAAAATGGTAAAGGCCGCATTCTTTTAATCGATGGCGGTGGTTCTGTGCGTAAAGCTTTGGTCGATGCAGAGCTTGCTCAACTTGCTGTTCTTAATGAATGGGAAGGTATTGTTGTATATGGAGCAGTACGCCAAGTCGATACATTATCTGAACTTGATTTAGGTATTCAAGCAATGGCGGCAATACCTGCGGGTTGTCCAAGTGAAGGTGTTGGTGAAAGTGATATCCGCGTTAACTTTGGTGGTGTCACTTTCTTTTCTGGTGATTTTCTTTATGCTGACAATACAGGCATTATTCTATCAGAAGAGCCTTTGGGCTTAGATGAAGACTTACTTGAAGAGTGATTCACTGAACACCCACACTTTTAACAAGATTAATCAAACAAAAGCCACTTAATTAGTGGCTTTTGTTTTTTGATTAAGCACAGAAAAATTACTGCACATCTTCCATTTTACCTAACAGGGCACGTAAACGTTCCTGCCAGCCAGATTGCTCTTGTTTAAGCTCTTCGTTTTCACGGATTAACGCTTCTTTTGATTCTTTAGCGCCTTGAACTTCTTGGTTTAAGCTCTCATTTTTTTCTTTTAACTCTTCGATTTCCATCTGTAATAAAGTGATGGTATCAATCGCTTGTTGTACTTTTGATTCTAATTTTTCAAAAACTTCAAATGACATACTGTAATCCCCCATATAATCGATAGTTCCGATTGTAAGTAGCCTATCAGCAACTGTCTAGCAACTTAAGTGTAATTACATTCTTTTTTCATTTTATTAAAAACACTGGCCCGATCACACTCTTTGTGCGGTGCAAGTCACTATTCAAGAGCGTTTTCACTCATTTTCTTGATGAGACACACAAATTTCAATTTCGCTTATTCTCGTTTACGCTCATTAACGATAAATTTACAGTTATCTTTTCGAAATGAAAAGAATACTAACAATAAATTACCCTACTTCAGGATAGAATATATGAGCCAGACGAAAACCTCTCTTATGGGTCAATGCATTTCTGAATTTATCGGAACTGCATTGCTAGTCTTCTTTGGTCTTGGTTGTGTGGCTGCAGCTCGTATCGCTGGCGCTCAACTTGGTCTTTGGGAGATAAGTATTATCTGGGGGCTAGGTGTTGCATTAGCGGTTTACCTTACAGCGGGTACCTCAGGTGCTCACTTAAACCCAGCTGTTACTGTCGCATTTTGGCTATTTGCGTGTTTTGAACGCAGAAAAGTAATCCCTTATATTGTTGCACAAATGTTAGGTGGTTTTTTTGCAGCCGCTATTGTGTACTTTATGTATTACAATTTATTTATCGACTACGAACAAGTTAATGGCATTGTTCGAGGCTCTCAAGAAAGTCTCTTCACCGCCGGTGTTTTCTCCACTTATCCAGCAGCTCAAATTTCCGTTGTACATGCCTTTTTTATAGAAGTTATTATCGCCATTATCCTTGTTGGACTTATTCTAGCCTTAACTGATGATGGTAACGGTATTCCTCGTGGCCCTTTAGCCCCTTTATTAATCGGTATTCTTATTGCTGTTATCGGTGGTGCATTTGGTCCATTAACAGGTTTTGCCTTAAATCCAGCTCGTGACTTTGGTCCTAAAATGGTTGCATACTTTGCAGGCTGGGGGGATATTGCGCTTACTGGTGGACGCGATATTCCTTATTTCTTAGTTCCTATAATTGCACCATTTATTGGCGGTATTTTAGGTGCTCTTGCATATCGTAAATTAATTGGTCGTCACTTACCTTGCGACACCTGCAAAACTGAAGATGACAAATAATAATTAGAGCGATATCGCTGATTACAACAACAGGTTACTAATATGACAACAGAAACATTAAATACAGAAAAAAAATATATTGTTGCACTTGATCAGGGTACTACAAGTTCACGCGCCGTGGTTATCGACCACGATGCAAATATAGTCAGCATTTCACAACGTGAATTTACGCAAATTTATCCTAAGCCAGGCTGGGTTGAACACGATCCCATGGAAATTTGGGCAACGCAAAGTGCAACCTTAGTTGAAGTTTTAGCGAAAGAAGATATCCCATCAGATCATGTCGCCGGTATTGGTATTACTAATCAACGTGAAACCACGATTGTATGGGAAAAAGAAACCGGTAAACCTATCTATAATGCAATAGTTTGGCAATGCCGTCGTACTGCAGATTTCTGTACTCGGCTTAAAGATAAAGCCGGTGTTGAGGAATATATCCGCCAAAATACAGGCTTAATGGTTGACCCTTATTTCTCTGGTACAAAACTAAAATGGATCCTCGATAACGTAGAGGGAGCTCGTGAGCGTGCAGAAAAAGGTGAATTACTGTTTGGTACCGTTGATACTTGGCTAGTATGGAAAATGACACAAGGACGCGTTCATGTTACTGATTACACGAATGCATCTCGTACAATGTTATTTAATATCCACACTCTGGATTGGGATCAAAAAATTCTCGATTTACTGGATATACCTCGCAATATGCTACCTAAAGTTGTGCCATCTTCTGAGGTCTATGGTCAAACCAATATCGGGGGTAAGGGCGGTACACGTATTCCTATCGCTGGTATGGCAGGTGACCAACAAGCTGCACTTTATGGTCAGCTTTGTGTACAAAGTGGTATGGCGAAAAATACTTATGGTACAGGTTGCTTCTTACTGATGAATACTGGTCATGAAGCAGTGCGTTCTAATCATGGCTTATTAACAACTATTTGCTGTGGTCCCCGAGGTGAAGTTAACTACGCACTAGAAGGCGCTGTGTTCGTTGGTGGTGCATCTATTCAGTGGCTGCGCGATGAACTGAAATTAATTGATGAAGCAACAGACTCAGAATATTTTGCAACAAAAGTAAACGATACTAACGGTGTTTATGTTGTTCCTGCTTTCACAGGTTTAGGTGCACCTTATTGGGACCCGTATGCTCGAGGTGCTATTTTTGGTTTAACTCGAGGCGCTAACCGTAACCACATCATTCGTGCCACTCTAGAATCTATTGCTTACCAAACTCGTGATGTGCTTGATGCAATGCAGGCTGACTCTGGTACACGCTTACAATCTTTACGTGTTGATGGTGGTGCTGTTGCCAATAACTTCTTAATGCAGTTCCAATCTGATATTTTAGGAACCCGAGTAGAACGCCCTGCGGTTCGTGAAAGTACAGCTTTAGGTGCTGCATTCCTTGCTGGTTTGGCTGTTGGCTTTTGGAATGATCTAGAAGAAGTGAAAAATAAAGCCACTATTGAAAAAGAGTTCCGCCCTAGTATTGAAACCACAGAGCGCAACTATCGTTATAACGGTTGGAAAAAAGCCGTTGCCAGAGCCCAAGAATGGGAAGATAGAGGCTAATTGCTTAGCTATCCACAATATTACTATTTAAAGTAAGTCAAATGCCGATAGTTCTATCACTATCGGCATTTTTTATGCTTAAAAATATAATTTATGCTGTAGATTAAGCAACATGTTCTTTATGACTAAAACGATGAGATATTGGCATCCAACAAAGCATAATTGCCACTGACATAACAAACATAATCATTCCCAAGCTAAACTGATTATGTTGCGGTAATAATGCAGAAAACCATGTTGCAACACCTGAACCCACATTTTGTAATCCACCAACCAGTGCACCAGCAGAGCCTGCTAAATAAGGAAAAGGCTCCATTGCACCTGTTGTTGCCAAAGGAAATAACATTCCGGCACCAAAGAAAAAGAGTGCGGCTGGTATCAATAAAGTCCAAACATTCATAATATTTAACCAACCAGGTACCCACATTAAAATACCGGCACCAACGCAACAAAAAACAGAAGTCCACATTAGTTGAACAAACGTTTTACCTTCACGCCCTGCATACCAAGCACCAAAAAAAGCAGCAGGAATAGGCAAGATAAATAAGATACTAATCGTAAGACTATTAAGCCCTAATACTCCCCCCATTAACACACCACTAGATGCTTCAAAGACGGCGATACCCGATAGCGCACAAATGAGCATAATTAAAAATGCACTAAACGTACTATTGGATAATAAAGAGTAAAAGGAAGATAACATCTTACGCTTTTGCGCTTGCACTGGTCGTGTTTCTGGCATCCAACGATACATAGAAAAAAGAACACCCGTTCCTAATACTAAAAGAAAGACATAACAAGCATGCCAGCCAAAAAAATGGGCAACAGCACTACCAATCATTGGCGCTAATAATGGACTCACTAAAACGCCCATATTTAATAAGCTATTTGCATAGCGAAGCGATGTGCCTGTATATAAATCACGAGGCTGTGTACGTGTCATTACACCCGCAACCCCTGTTCCCATTCCTTGTAATGTACTTGCGATAACGAGTGTTGTTAAATTTTGAGAGAAAATCGCCACAAGTGTCGCTAAACAAAAAATTGTCATTCCTACTAAAATAACAGGACGACGCCCTACTCTGTCAGAAATAGGCCCATAAATAAGTTGGGAGAAACCATAAGAAAAAAGATAGGCCCCCATAACTTGCTGTACAGAGCCTGTCGGTTCACCAAAATAAACCGCTATATCAGTAATAACAGGAACATAAATAGTTTGAGTCATCTGACCCACAGCAACCAATGCAATAATCAACAATAAAAGATTTGCATGTTCTAACTTTCTCATTACTTTGCTCAAGAATTTAAAAATTAACGAACCAAGGGATAGCAGTTTGTCACAGAATATTTACATAAAAACACTGTGAAGACACTTCTGCTTAGGATGAGACTAAGGTAACAAATTTTGAGAAATTTGCGAGATAGCCAGCAATTTTAACCTGAAGGCGTATGTCAGAGAATGACACCATCATTGTCAATATAAATGTACATATTGTGCCAACGATTAATAAAACTACAGATAAAGAGTATAACCACATCATTTTGATAAATAAATATCACCAACCTATTTAGAAT
>NZ_LXEN01000086.1 GCF_001654855.1 Proteus myxofaciens ATCC 19692 | reverse complement strand
GAATAAAAGATATACGCGTATTTATAGGCGAGGAGATAAGACGATATGGCAAATTGGCTTAATGGAAAAGTTGTCGAAGTTAATTATTGGACAGATGCATTAATGAGTCTAATTGTACACGCACCTATTGATAAGTTTACAGCTGGACAATATGCAAAATTAGCACTTGATATTGAAGGTGAGCGAGTACAGCGCGCTTACTCTTATGTTAACTCGCCAAATTCAACTGATCTTGAATTCTATTTAGTCACGGTTCCTGATGGTAAATTGAGTCCTAAATTAACAGCACTTAAGCCCGGTGATAATGTGCTAGTAACAGAACAAGCCAATGGTTTTTTTGTGTTAGAAGAAATTCCTGATACCAGAACACTGTGGATGCTCTCTACAGGAACGGGTATTGGCCCTTTTTTATCTATTTTACAATTAGGCCAAGATCTTGAGCGGTTTGAAAATATCGTACTGGTACATGCTGTTCGCTATGCCGATGATCTTAGTTATTTACCCTTAATGGAATCGCTTGTAGAACGTTATCAAGGCAAATTACGGATACAAACCGTGGTGAGCCGAGAAAATCATATTGGATCATTAACAGGACGAGTTCCCGCATTAATTGAAAGTCGTGCTCTTGAAAAAATGGTCGGTTTAGAAATAACACCTGAAGAAAGCCATGTTATGCTTTGTGGTAATCCACAAATGGTAAAAGATACGCAAGAGCTGTTAAAAGAACAACGAGCAATGCGTAAGCATTTTCGTCGAAAACCAGGGCATATTACCAGTGAACAGTATTGGTAATAAACTTGAGGTATTAAAAACCACAAAATTCACTGTCTATTTGAGCTAGAATCATAGAAACTAGATATAACGTAGTAATCAAAAATACTCGCAATGGGGGATGGATGACAAGAAAAGGTCAGCTTTTAAAGCAATATCTTACAATGATAGCCTTTGCGCTTTGTTTTTCCCCATTTGCCTTCGCTGCACCCATGTTGGTTGCACCAGAGCAGCCTGTAAAAGAAGGCATTACTTATCTTAAGCAGGATGCGCCCGTTTTTGAAACCACTATTCCTGAGATGAGAGCCACCTTTAATCAGCAAAATCCTGAGCTTTTTCTTAGTGAATACAAAATTATTACCAATAATGATATTACTATTCCATTAGTAAGAGCGGCGACGCGTATTACGCCTCATCTTTATTCATCTACAGTATTAGAACGTGGTAGTGAAAAAATTAAGAGTTTACAACTGACGCTCATCCACCGCCCTAATTTAGCAAAAGCTGACGTTGACGAGCAAGAAATTGCAAGACAATATCTTATCGCATTAGTGACTCAATTTGATAATTCGATTACGTCAGCACAAATAGATGAAGTGTTAGACCTATTTGCTTTTAAAGATGATACTCCTGTTTATATTAGCCATAATGTAGGGGCTATTCGCTATATTATTGCGCATGAAGGCGATCAATTAACTACGTTTGCTATAGAACCTGTTAAGCTTTCACTAAATGGCAATATCGATTCAGCTATTCCGTGATAAAAAACAAAGCTATTCTAATCAATGTTCTCTATACTGTTGCATATCAACAGAATTCATGTTTATCAGCAATTTAAATTTAAACCACTCAGTTGGAGGAAAAGTTATGCGCCATCCATTAGTTATGGGTAACTGGAAACTCAACGGCAGCATTCACATGGTACATGAGCTTATCGCTGCATTACGTAAAGAAGTCAGCGGTGTTGCAGGATGTGATGTTGCAATCGCACCACCTACTGTCTATCTAAGCCAAGCACGTCATGAAATTGGTGGTAGCCGTATTGCTCTTGGTGCTCAAGACACGGGTGTCAATCTCTCTGGTGCTTTCACTGGTGAAACTTCACCTGAAATGCTGAAAAACGTTGATGTTAAATACGTTATCATTGGTCACTCAGAGCGCCGTACTTACCATAAAGAATCTGATGAATTCATCGCACAAAAATTTGGCGTGTTAAAAGAATTAGGCTTAACACCTGTACTGTGTATTGGTGAAACTGAAGCAGAAAATGAAGCTGGTAAAACACAAGAAGTTTGTGCTCGTCAAATCGATGCAGTATTAAATGCACATGGTGCACAGGCATTCAAAGACGCAGTCATTGCTTATGAACCTATCTGGGCTATCGGTACTGGTAAATCAGCAACACCAGCACAAGCTCAAGCTGTACATAAATTTATTCGTGATCATATTGCGAAAAAAGACGCAGCCATCGCAGAACAAGTTATCATTCAGTATGGTGGTTCAGTTAACGATAAAAACGCAGCAGAACTGTTTAGCCAACCCGATATCGATGGTGCACTCGTCGGTGGCGCTTCACTAAAAGCCGATGCATTCGCTGTTATTGTTAAAGCTGCGGCAAAAGCGAAAGCTCAAAAATAATAGAACTCCATATTCATCATGATTTTTATCATTCATGAATAGACAAAATCACCTTATTCGATAAAAGATAAGGTGATTTTTTTATTTTAGCGATTATCGACGGCTAATTTCATCAAATATACCGCCTGATGCGAAATGCGTTTTTTGTGCTGATTGCCAACCCCCAAAAACGTCATCAACCGTGAATAATGTTAGTTTAGGAAAACGATCCTGATATTTTTCAGCTAGCGTTTGGTCTCTTGGTCGATAATAATTTTTAGCGGCTATCTCTTGCCCTTCTGGTGAATAAAGATATTTTAAATAAGCGGTCGCTACTTCTCGTGTACCCCGTTTATCCACCACCTTATCGACAACAGAAACGGTAGGTTCTGCTAAAATAGAGATTGAAGGTGTCACTATCTCAAATTTATCAGTGCCTAATTCATTGATTGCCAGTAAAGCTTCATTTTCCCATGCAATCAACACATCACCAATACCACGCTCAACAAACGTATTTGTTGCCCCTCTTGCGCCTGAGTCTAATACTTCAACATGCTGATAAAGTGCTTTAACGAACTCTTTCGCTTTTTCTTTATCTTGATTATTTGCGTTTAATGCATATCCCCAAGCTGCGAGATAATTCCATCTTGCACCACCTGATGTTTTAGGATTAGGGGTAATAATCGACACATCATCACGAATTAGAGAGTCCCAATCTTGAATGTGCTTAGGATTGCCTTTTCTCACTAGAAAAACGATTGTCGAAGTATAAGGAGCAGAATTATCAGGTAATCGAGTCAGCCACTGCTTATCAATCCTGCCTCTTTGGGCGATTGCATCAATATCATAGGCTAATGCGAGTGTAACCACATCTGCTTCAATGCCATTAATAACAGAAGTCGCTTGCTTACCAGAGCCACCATGAGATTGACGAATAGTGACTTTATCACCTGTTTTCTTCTCCCATTCTTGGCTAAATGCTTGATTATATTGTTGGTAAAGTTCACGAGTTGGATCATAAGAGACATTTAGCAACTGAATTTCTTTAGCCCATACAGCATGAGTAAAAACTAAGCCCAACACGATTGTTGGTAATATCTTCCACCGCTTTGACATAATCATCCCCTTCTTTTCTTATGTCAAAGTAGGCTGACAGAAAGAGTTATTACGATGAAATAATAAAAAACTGTTTAATATAGAAGATAGGAATATGCACGAGAATATACGGCTTACAGAGGGGAAATACTCAATAATAGATAAGAGAAATGAAATGTTTTCACTCGAGAAACCACTCTGACACTTAAAAAAGCATCAGAGCAGTCCACGAATAAGAAGATAATTCAGAAAAACTGCGTATTTTAAAACTGTATCACGTGACGGTTAATAGAGTTTTTTCGCTGTTTCATACCAGTCAGATTTAAAGACACGTTTCATATTCATAACCGCATCAATAATATCATGATGAACTAGTTGTTCATTTTGAATACCAACACAACGACCACCAAAACCTTCTAAAAGAAGTTGAACAGAATAAGCGCCCATGCGAGATGCTAAAATTCTGTCGTAAGCAACAGGAGAGCCACCACGTTGGATATGGCCTAATACTGTTGCACGTGTTTCATGTTTGGTTTCAACTTCAATAAAGCGCGCTAATTCATGAACATCACAAACATGTTCAGTAATCGCCACGATAGCATGGCGTTTACCACGCTCAATACCTGCTTTAATTTCAGCCAGTAATTCTTCTCTATCAAAATGCAATTCAGATTCAGGTAAAACAACAAATTCACAACCACCGGCAATAGCAGCAGAAAGTGTTAAATCACCACAATAGCGTCCCATGACTTCAACAATAGAGATACGTTTATGAGATGTTGAGGTATCACGTAAACGGTCAATCGCTTCAACCGCTGTTTCTAATGCAGTGAAATAACCAATAGTATAATCAGTACCTGCAACATCATTATCAATAGTGCCAGGTAAGCCAATGCATGGAAAACCTGCTTCTGTTAATTTTTTAGCACCAAGATAAGAACCATCACCGCCGATAACAACTAAAGCATCTAATTCATTTTGCTTCATATTGTCGATCGCGACAGCACGTACATTGTCTTCACGGAATTCAGGAAAACGAGCTGAGCCTAAGAATGTACCACCACGGTTTATCATGTCTGAAACACTAAAACGGTCGAGTTTTTTCATACGATTTTCATATAGGCCCATATAGCCATCAAAAATCCCATAAACCTCTAAACCTTCACTTAGTGCAGCACGAACAACACCACGAATAGCCGCATTCATACCTGGTGCATCACCACCACTTGTTAAAACGCCAATTCTTTTGATCCCATTGACCATGATTACCTCTGATTCTTATTCGATGTAATTATTGCAAAATTGTTGGACTCACTATTTTACCAACACCAATTTACCTGGTGCGATTTCCGCTATCATAATGGCTGAATTGATTCAACAATCCTATTGTACGCATATTTTTCACCAGTTCATTATTCTAGCCTATTTTTTTTCATAATCTTGATACGTATTAAGTTAATCGAGCACTTTGTATAAATAGTATACTAGTGTACATTCAAAATAGTCTTTTTAATAATGCGACATTTTTGTAGAGGTACTACACTACCTTTTGTGAGGTTTCTCAAAGAGGTGAGATGAGGCTATTTAATTAATAAATTTACTTGAATGACTAAGTAAGCTCTTTAGATATATAAAACAATATCAACCGAGAGACACAATAGCATCTAATTTAATAAATAGAACATTATTTGTATTAGCTATACATCGCTATAAAAAATAGAAGCTGTAGTTAGTGCTACCAATAGCGTTGATAATAAAAAGGAAATATATTATTACTCTCATTTTCAGAGAAAAATTTTAACTTATTACAAAAAGATTGTTAAAAATAAGTCTCTTTCGACAGAAACTAGAAATATGGAAAACAATAAACTTTGTTAATTACTTGTGGTAATATTAATATATGTTTTGCCAGCATTCGTAAACATGATAATATATTCATAACAATAATATATCTATACTTAACTTATGAAAAAGAAAAAATTCGCGACATTAAGAGCCTTAAATAGAAAACGAAATTATCTCATGAAAGATATTCGCTACTACTTAAGCTTATTTCGAGAAAAAATTTTATGGGATAAACAAAAAAAAACAACTATCGATTTTTCATCAGTTAAATCAATTTTGATTTTACGCAACGAAGGTAAAATCGGTGATGTCATTGTAGATACCTCTATAATTAAAATTTTATCACAACATAACTATGTTATAGATATGCTTGTCACATCAACTAATGATTCAATCTTAAAATATAATAAATACATAAGAAATATATATATATCGAATAAGATTACCCTTAATGATTTCATGAAGAAACGAACCCATAATGTTAGTGATGATATATTAAAACAACTTAAAGAAAATAATTATGATTTAATCATCGATCCATCCATGTTTAATGTGCCTATGCATCGATTAAAGCTTTTAAACCAAATTTCAGCCAAAAATGTTATAAGTTTTAATAAAAAAAGATGGTTAAAACATTACAGTTATTCTATTGATTTTGATTACAACTTATACCACATAAAAGAATCCTATAAGTTATTATTAAATGCATTTAATATAAAAAATACAGAAATAAATTATGATATTCAATATCCTGATAAGATAGATGAAGAAATAGAAACTTATTTAACTACACTCCCTAATGAGAATAAAACAGTCATACTCAATATTTTTGCTGGTAGTGATGAACGTTGCCTATCTGTAGCGCAAGCAAAAGAGATAGAGGAAAAATTAAGTTTATTATCTAACAAGGTAAATCTGATTATCTTAGATTATAAAAATGAAATTCCATCGAATACATTTAAAAATGCAAAAATATATAATCCAGCCACACTACAACATACCATCTC
>NZ_LXEN01000085.1 GCF_001654855.1 Proteus myxofaciens ATCC 19692 | reverse complement strand
ATGACAAACAGTAATGAAAATAAATTTATTATTGTTCATTTATGGGGAAATCATCAACCTTATAATAATTTTGATGAAGATGATCAAAACGAACTGCCACAAGCAGAAGAATATGATTGGACAATACATCATACTGATAGAGTATTATCTTCATTAATTGAGACCATCGAAGAAAATAATCAGCCCTATACGCTTATATACACATCAGATCATGGCGAAATAGTAAACAAAGGACATGGATTCGAAAAAGGAAGAGAACAATATTTTGTTCCATTTTTATTTAAATCCAATAATTATAATTGCCAATTTATCGAGAATTTCAGAAACGATGATGGTTGGATAAGTGGATTAATGAATAAATATATCCTTTCTATGCTTCTTGGGTTTAAAGTTGATCCCCAAATTATAGAACAACAAAAAGCGCATGATCGCATTTTAGATGCAAATGAAGATGTAGTTCTTTTCAGCCAAGTTGAATAAAAAAGATAAAAAAAAGCCCCTCTCCAGAGGGGCTGCAAAAGACAGGGATGGTGTCTATGGCAAGGAAAAAACTTCGTTGTTGCTACTTACTCTCTAACTAGGTACTGCTTACTACACTCTTACTTAACTACTTACTATTACTTTCATCTAAAGGTAATGATTGATGCTGTTGATAACGCTTTTCCAACTGCACTTTTTGTTCAGGGGTGAGTAACTGATACATTTGATTATGAACTTTTGCCATTTCAACTCGGCGTTCAACAGCTTGCTTATCCATACTTTGTATCTGTTCTCTTACTGCTGCCTCATCGAATTTATCAGCAGTAACTAATTTGTGCATATTCTCGTGATATCCACGAAAACTTTGTTTATCTCTATTTTGATGATGCTCTCGCATCAAATCTCGCATTTGTGTACGTTGTTGCTCTGTTAATGTAATACCGTTGAACATACGTGTATCATCAGACGTACGATGCATCATTTGGCCACGATGTCCGCGGTCATTTTGCATATCATGACCACAACGATAATTACCATTATATTGTTGCTCAGTAGGCGATTTGGTATTTGCATTTTCAGCTAATACAACCGTCGGAGCGACTAAAAACATAGATGCCAGTGCAACCATTGCTACTTTACTCATTGCTTTTACTCCTAACTAGGTTATTAATACCTAACTGAATTAATGTTTGATGCTACCTAAATATGTGTAATTCTTTGCTATGTGGATTACTATACAGTCGCGGCTGCAAACTAGCGTCAGAGCGTGTAAAAGTACGTAAAGTCATGGATTCGCGCTACTTATTATCGTATTTTTCTCTTGGAGGAATTGACGAATGCATAAAATCTTATTAGTTGATGACGATCGCGAATTGACATCGTTATTAAAAGAACTGCTTGAAATGGAAGGCTTTAATGTTGTACTCGCCTCTGATGGCGAACAAGCACTTAAACTGTTAGATGCTTCTATCGATCTATTATTACTGGACGTTATGATGCCACGTAAAAATGGGATAGAAACACTTAAAGAGTTACGCCAAAACTTCCAAACCCCAGTCATCATGTTGACAGCAAGAGGAAGTGATTTAGACCGCGTTCTTGGTTTAGAACTCGGTGCTGATGACTATTTACCTAAACCTTTTAATGATAGAGAGCTTGTTGCACGTATTAGAGCTATTTTACGTCGCTCTAACTGGAGTGAACAAAAGCAAAGTGACAACAGTTCATCTCCAACATTACAGGTTGATAAATTACAACTGAACCCTGGTAGACAAGAAGCAAGTTTTGATAACGAGCCTCTTGAGTTAACAGGTACTGAGTTTACACTTTTGTATCTTCTTGCTCAGCATTTAGGGCAAGTCGTCTCACGTGAGCATCTCAGTCAAGAAGTACTGGGTAAGCGTTTAACGCCTTTTGATAGGGCGATTGATATGCATATTTCCAATTTACGCCGTAAATTACCTGAAAGAACAGATGGACAGCCTTGGTTTAAAACATTACGTGGCCGTGGTTATCTAATGGTTTCTATAACTTAATAAATAAATTTATGATAAATAGTCTGTCAGCACGCATTTTTGCAATATTCTGGCTGACACTAGCGTTAGTCTTAATGCTAGTTATGATGGTTCCAAAGCTGGACTCGCGCCAGCTTACCACTCTATTGGAGAGTGAATACCGTCAGGGTGTTATGCTAGAACAACATATAGAAGCAGAATTAGCACAAGACCCCGCTAATGATCTTCTTTGGTGGCGTCGAATTATCAGAGCTATTGATAAATGGGCACCTCCAGGACAACGCTTAATTATCGTGACCAGCGAAGGACGCATTATTGGCGCTCAACGTAATGAGATGCAAGTGGTCAGGAACTTTATGGGACAATCTGATAATGCAGATCATCCTAAAAAGAAAAAGTATGGTCGCTCTGAGATGCTTGGGCCGTTTTCAGTAAGAGATGGTGAAGATCACTATCAGCTTTACTTAGTTCGCCCTTCAAGTAGTCCTCAATCTGACTTCATTAACTTATTATTTGATAAACCTTTATTGTTACTAATATTTACCATGCTTATTAGTACGCCATTATTAGTTTGGCTTTCTTGGAGTTTAGCAAAACCTGCAAGACAACTTAAAAATGCTGCTGATGATGTCGCTAAAGGTAATCTGCGCCCTCACCCTGAACTGGAAACAGGCCCACAAGAATTTTTAGCTGCGGGGACGAGTTTTAATCAGATGATAAGTGCCCTTGAGCGCATGGTTGCTGCTCAGCAACGTTTAATTTCTGATATCTCGCATGAATTACGAACACCATTAACACGCTTACAATTAGCTAGCGCATTATTACGCCGTCGTCATGGTGAAAGCAAAGAGCTTGAGCGTATTGAAACCGAGACTCAACGTCTTGATGGCATGATTAATGATTTGCTGGTGCTCTCTCGTAATCAGTACAAGAACGAGCTATTACGTGAAAGCGTAAAAGCTAACGAGCTTTGGGATGATATTTTAGATAATGCTAAGTTTGAAGCAGAACAAAGCAATAAAACGTTAGCAGTCACCACCCCACCCGGTGCTTGGCCAATATATTGCAACCCTTATTCACTTGCGAGCGCATTTGAGAATATTGTCCGTAATGCACTGCGTTACTCTAACTCTCGCATTGAAGTCGCATTTACGGAACAAAATCAAGGTATCACAATTATTGTTGATGATGATGGCCCAGGTGTTAGCCCTGAAGATAGAGAACATATCTTTCGCCCCTTCTATCGCACTGATGAAGCAAGAGACAGAGAATCAGGTGGTACGGGATTAGGCCTTGCGATAGTGGAAACTGCGGTAAGCCAACACAGAGGCCATGTAAAAGCAGATGATAGTCCATTAGGCGGGTTAAGAGTAGAGATTTGGTTACCAAGAGCAGGTGCAACTAATAAAACGGTTACATCATAATTGAGTAATATAATTACTGTATCAAAATATCATGCCACTTATTAGAAAATAGGTGGCATATTCTTTTTATGAGCCATATACAGCATAATTCAGAATGATCTTGTTAGTTCAACCGTTATTCCAGTATTTATATATCTATAATCAATGCTAGAATAGCCACCAATTACTTGACCCACTGATTTGAAGAGTCTACTCTCAGTGCGGTTTACAGCATATTGTTAAAGTATGCTTATATGATAAAACTCTTGAATAACAGCAAGATAAGAGTTTTTTAAGATAAATTTTGGCGCTCTGGGGGCCGTAAACCCAGTGCGGTAGCTTTTCCATTGCTTACTAGCAGTGAAATAAATTCGATAAGAGAAGTAATTAAAAGATAATTTAAAATTTATTTAGAAATAAAACTAATAGAGAAATTTATGTGTAACTTAATTGCGATATTCGGCACATCAACAAAGAAAAATGAAACAAGAATCCCATTACATCCAGATCTATTTAACTTAATACCTCAAAAGATTAAAAAAAATCTCCTTTTTGAAAAAGGCTATGGAAAAAGATTCAATATAAGTGATGAATATTTTAGTGAATTCTTTGCCGGAATTGCATCTAGAGAAGATTTATTTTCATTATCAGATATTTGGATCTTACCGAAGCCAGAAAAAGAGGATTTCAAATTTTTCTCTAAAAATAAAATATTATTTGGCTGGCTACATTGCGTTCAAGGTCGTGAGATAACTCAGGCAGCGACTGAAAATGGTATGACATTGATCGCATGGGAAGCTATGTATGGTGGCAATGATAAAACACATATTTTCAATAGAAATAATGAATTAGCAGGATATGCCGCAGTCCAACACATGCTAATGTTACAAGGCATTAATGGCTATTTTGGTAAAAAATTAAAAGCAGCTGTACTAGGGTTTGGAGCTACTGCAAGGGGAGCTATAAATAGCCTAAAATCATTAGGAATAAATGAAATCACAACATTTAGTAATAGACCTCAGTTTTTAATCAAGTCACCTATAGAAAGCATAGATTACAAAAGAATAATTACCGAAAACAAAGTTGTTTACTTAGAAAGTAATAACCAAGAAAAAAAAGAATCCATAGATGTATTAAAAAACTATGATATTATTATTAATTGTGTATTACAAAACCCAACATCTCCTATTATATTTATAAAAAATAATGATATTGATAAAATAACAAAAAAAACAACTATCATTGATATTAGTTGTGATAAAAATATGGGGTTTGAATTTGCTAGTCCAACTTACTTCGATGAACCATTTATTAATATTAGTGAAAATATTAAATATTACTCTATAGACAATACACCATCTATTTATTGGGATTCTGCTTCTTATGAAATAACTAAATCATTAATTCCTTTTTTAGAACTATTTATTTCTAATTTATGGAAAAAAGATCCTATAATAAAAAATGCTATAGAAATAGAAAATGGAATAATTAAAAATAAAAAAATAATAGAATTTCAGAAAAGATGATATGAAGTTAATATCATACAACATCGCATAAAATATATTTTATCTTTTATTTTTGGAAAAATTAATAGTGAAGAATCTGATAAAAAAAACATTAAAAATCATACTAACACAAATTACAAAAATATCACCTAAACTATCAAGCAAATTACATTATTATTATGTTTTTCATAAAAAACTAAATATAAAAAAACCGTCCACATTTAATGAAAAAATACAATGGTTAAAATTAAATATATATCCTAGAGATAAGTTATATACTATTTGTGCAGATAAATATAAAGTTAGAGATTATGTTGTTAATAAAGATTGTAGAGAAATATTAAATGAATTAATCGCTTCATATGATAGCATCAATGAAATTGACTGGGATACTTTACCCAATGGATTTGTTATTAAATGCAATCATGGTGCCGGTTATAACATAATATGTCAAAATAAAAAAAATCTTGATATTAATATGACTAAAGAATTAATAAAGAGATGGCTAAATGAAGATTATTGGCTAAAAATGGCAGAAACTCACTACAAAAAAATCCCTAAAAAAATTATTATTGAAAAATTAATCAAAAATGAAAAAAATCAGTTACCCGAAGATTACAAAGTCTATTGCTTTAATGGAAAGCCTGAGTTTGTAATGATTTGTTGTGAAAGGAATACAGGTCATCCTAAATATTATTTTGTAGATAAGAATTTTAATTTATTGCCTTTTGGTTCAGCCTATGAAAAAAATCCTAATATAAAATTAGACAAACCTTTAGGTTTTGATGAATTATTTATTTATGCAAAAAAACTATGCCAGGATTTTGTTTTTGTAAGAGCAGATTTTTATATTAATGATGGTAATATTATTTTTGGTGAATTAACTTTTACTCCAGCAGCTGGACTTGATAATAAAATTAGTAATGTGTTATTACCTAATGGTGATGCAATTATGGGAGAATATTTAAAACTACCAAATCTACCTTATCACAATAAAGGTTAATTATACATATTATGTATAGAAACTTCGTAGAAAAGCTAAGTTATTTTTTTAGTAATAATTTATCTATTATAAAAAATTCATCTTGGATAATAATTGAAAAACTATTATCTATTTTTGGGCTAATATTTATTACATCTTATGTAGCAAAGTATATAGGCCCAGATAATTTCGGAAAATTATCTTACGCTATATCTATATTTATTATTATT
>NZ_LXEN01000084.1 GCF_001654855.1 Proteus myxofaciens ATCC 19692 | reverse complement strand
TATATTTAAAATATAAAGTTGAAAAGCAGGTAGAACATATTATAAATAATAATCTTGATGTTAGTGTATGTAATATGTTTTTTAAAAAAAATGATAAATTTCTAGAAATTAGCAATTGTTATAGCCGAGTCAGATCTATTCAAGAGTTTATACTAAATGGTAATGCTTACACACCTATGATTATGAGTAAAAGGAAATCATTATTAGATGTAGGATTATTTACTCATTCTCCACGATACCAAGACCATATATTAATGTTAAAATTATTCATGGCAGATAAAAAAATAAAATCACTGAATGAAAAACTTTTCATTCATAACGATCATGATGAACAAAGAATAACTTATAGCAATAAGTCTGAAGAAGCTTATAAAATAAGGCAATTATATGAGAAGAAAAATTTATATAGATTAGATGTTAAAGAAAAAAAACAATATAAAATAATTGAACTTCTTATTACTGCCAAAATATTACGAGCAAAAAAAAAC
>NZ_LXEN01000083.1 GCF_001654855.1 Proteus myxofaciens ATCC 19692 | reverse complement strand
GGTTTTTTTTCATTAGCCATAAAAAATGAATTTATCTTTCAGATAAAAGATATTGTAAATATATCTATAATTAGTATAGCCATATTTTTTTCCTTTTTATTATCAAAAAATAAAACTAAAATATATTTAATAATATTTAATATATTGTCTATTGTTGGACTACTTTACTTTCATAATAAATTTTATTTAGGTTTCTTACTAACAATATCAATGCTAACATTGACATCTAAAATAAAATGGGAAGTTATTATTAAAATAATTATCTTTTCTAATGCAATAACTATTTTATTTTTATGCTTTTCTGTATATTTTAGTGAATATTACTTTTTAGAGGATGATAGATTTGGAAGAAGGTTTACTGCAGGATTTGATAATCCTAATACATTAGGACAATATATTTTAATGCTATTTACTGTAATATCTCTTTTCTTAGAGTTGAAAGTTAAAAATCCTAGCACTAGATTAATTATTACTACTTCAATATTTATTATTATATTTACAATATTATATTTAACTTACTCAAGGACAAGTTTAATTTTATCTTCTCTATTTTATATAATAATAATATATTCTATACTACTAAAGAAAAATAATCATTTTTTAC
>NZ_LXEN01000082.1 GCF_001654855.1 Proteus myxofaciens ATCC 19692 | reverse complement strand
GAATAAAATTAAAATATTTAATTTTATTCTCTTCTTTATTTTTTATTTTTCTCCAGTTTTATTTTATAATAAATTTTAAAGAGAACAATTTCCTTTATACGGTTAATGATATTTTAACTAGTCGCCTCTGGTTTGGAAATATTTTATATAGTTCTTTAGGTTTTCCAAATCTATTAAATGGAATAAATATCGAAAAATATTCCCCTATTGATTTCTATTTTATACAAACAATATATTCTATTGGATTAATACCCTTCATTTTTTTATACTTTTTAGTAATAAAAAATTTATTTAATACAAATATTACATCTTTAATGGGATATACGCTTCTTATTATGCTATTAGAGACAATGACTGAAACATATTTTTCTGTACCATTTTATTCAATAGCACTATTTATTATCTTTAGTAAGAAAATATAAAATGAAAACTCTATTATTCTGCATAACCGATATAACAACTGGTGGTGGTACTGAAAGAGCATTAATCACCCTGGCGAATAAATTAGCTAACAGTAATTTTGATATACATATTTATTCTCTTTATAAAAATAATCCAGAACCTTTATTTATTATAAATAAGAATGTAAAAATATATTTTTTAGAAAATAAAACCCATATATTTAAATTAATTAAGATAGCAAAAATTGCAAAAAAACATACTTCAGCAATAAAAATCATTATATCGATGGGGAGATTATCCATTGAAACTTCTCTATTATTCAAGTTATTTAATATAAAGAATTTATTCTTATCAGAACATACATCTTTCGAATCTTATAGTCCTATAATCAGATCTCTTAAACTATTAAGCTATAGATTTGCAGATAAGATTATAGTATTAACTGAACATGACAAATTATTACTTAATAATAAATATCATTTAGATAAAATTTATACGATACCTAATATTAATCCATATGAAGAATATTCGTATAATCTTAATTATAATGATAAAGAAAATATAGCTATTGCTATAGGAAGATTGTGCTATGCTAAAAATTTTGAAAGACTAATAAACTTATGGAGTAAAGCTATAACAAAAAACTGGAAATTATTAATCATTGGTGATGGTAATGATAAAAAAAAGTTAGAGAAAACTATTAGTAAAAGTGGAGTAAAAAATATAGAAATAATACCATTTACAAAAAACATTACTTCCTATTACAAAAAATCAAAATTATATTTAATGACGTCTCGATACGAAGGTTTACCAATGGTTCTAATTGAATCTCAACACTTTGGTGTACCTATTATCTCATTTAATTGTAAAACAGGACCATCAGAAATCATAAAAAATAATTATAATGGTTTCTTAGTAGACTACTATAATGATTCACTATTTATAGATAAGTTAAATTATTTTATAAAAAATGAATCCGTACAGAGAAAATTATCTATTAACTCTCCTATAGTCTCAAATGATTACTCCAGTAAAATAATTATTAATCTGTGGGAAAACATTTTATCTAAAAATAAATCTTATGAAAAATAAAACAATTTGTGTTGTTATACCTATTTATATAAATACTAATATTCATCTATTTAAGAAAGCTATTGAATCAATACTCCAACAGTCACATCCAGCAGATGAAATCTTAATTATTTGTGATGGTCTTGTAACTACTCAATTAAATAATCTTATAAAAATATTTTCGAATAAATATTCATATATAAAAATAATTCGATACGATTATAATAAAGGTCCAGGCTATGCAAGAGATTATGGAATCAAATGTACTTCTTGTGATTATATAGCTATAATGGATTCCGATGATGTATCTACAATAGACAGATTAGCAATACAATATGAATTTATGCAGAAAAATAACGACATATCTTTGTGTGGTGGATTGATAAGAGAACTAGATGATAAGAATCATAAAACTTCAATAAGAAATGTCCCAACATCCCATTCAGAAATACTAAAAACAA
>NZ_LXEN01000081.1 GCF_001654855.1 Proteus myxofaciens ATCC 19692 | reverse complement strand
GTTATTATTGCCACACCAACAGATTATGATCCTAAAACTAACTACTTCAACACCTCTTCTGTAGAGTCTGTTATCCGTGATGTTTTAGAATATAATCCAAACACCACCATGATTATTAAATCAACGATCCCGGTTGGTTTTACTCAAGAAATGAGAGAAAAATATAATACTAACAATATTATATTCTCCCCTGAGTTTTTACGTGAAGGCCGTGCACTTTACGATAACTTATACCCTTCTCGTATTGTTATTGGTGAACAATCAGCAAGAGCACAAAAATTTGCTGATCTTTTACAAGAAGGTGCATTGAAGAAAGATATTGATGTACTTTTCACAGACTCTACTGAAGCCGAAGCAATCAAACTGTTTGCTAATACCTATTTAGCACTACGTGTCGCTTATTTTAATGAGCTAGATAGCTATGCCCAAGCTTATGGTTTAAATGCAAAACAAATTATCGAAGGGGTTTGTTTAGATCCGCGTATTGGTAATCATTATAACAATCCATCATTCGGTTATGGCGGTTATTGCTTACCAAAAGATACTAAACAATTGTTAGCAAACTATGACGCGGTACCTAATAATATTATTAGTGCCATCGTTGAAGCTAATCGCACACGTAAAGATTTTATCGCAGATTCCATTATCGCTAAATCACCTAAGATTGTTGGTGTATATCGCTTAATTATGAAATCAGGTTCTGATAATTTCCGCTCTTCTTCAATCCAAGGCATTATGAAACGTATTAAAGCCAAAGGGATTGAAGTAGTCATTTATGAACCAGAAATGAAAGAAGATACCTTCTTTAACTCAAGATTAATCCGTAATCTGGATGAGTTCAAAACAATGTCTGATGTCATTATTACTAATAGAATGGCCTCAGCACTAAACGATGTTGAAGAAAAAGTTTATACTCGTGATCTCTTTGGTAACGATTAATCTCATTTCATATGCTCAATATCGTCTTATTTGAACCGGAAATCCCACCCAATACGGGTAATATTATCCGCCTGTGTGCAAATACAGGCTTTCATCTTCATTTAATCCAGCCTCTTGGTTTTACTTGGGATGATAAACGTCTACGTCGTGCAGGGCTTGATTATCGTGAGTTTGCTGATATTAAACAACATCATGATTATTATGCTTTTTTAGAAAGCGAAGGATTAAGCCCTGATAATGCACAATCACCAACCGGTGCTCGTGTATTTGCCTTAACGACAAAAGGTACACCAGCACATAGTAATGTCAGCTATCAGGATGGAGATTATCTTCTTTTTGGTCCTGAAACACGGGGTTTACCCCCTTATGTGTTAGATAACATGCCAACACAGCAGAAAATCAGAGTCCCAATGCTTGCAGATAGTCGTAGTATGAATTTATCAAATACTGTGGCTGTTGTTGTTTTCGAGGCTTGGCGGCAGTTAGGTTACCCTGGGGCATTATTAAAAGATTGATTAGTATGATGTTTAAGGCCATTAATACCTAGCCTGCTAAGCTTAATTATCTTCTATGAAAATAAAAAGGCGCTAATTGAATTAATTAGCGCCTTTTTATTTTTAATATTGTCTATATCACGTCAAACTAAACAGTAAGATGCCAACAAGTTAATCATTCTTTTATAGCAAACTACCTTTATTAAATCCCATCACCGCATTCAAAGCCTGGTACCACACCGTTAAAGTGCTGATCCATCTCGAAAGAGGGCATGTCACTTGAGGGTTTACCCACAATTCTGGCAGGGACTCCAGCAACCGTAGTATGTGCAGGAACGGCATGTAAAACGACAGAGCCAGCACCAATTTTAGCACCACGACCAATTTCAATATTGCCTAAAATTTTAGCGCCTGCACCAATCATAACGCCTTGTCGCACTTTAGGGTGTCTATCGCCACACGTTTTTCCTGTTCCGCCTAATGTCACTGATTGTAAAATAGAGACATCATTTTCAACGATAGCAGTTTCACCAATAACAATACCTGTGGCGTGATCAAGCATTATGCCATGGCCAATACAAGCAGCAGGATGAATATCAACACCAAAAGTCACTGATATTTGGTTTTGTAAGTAAATCGCTAATGCTTGTCTTTCTTGAGCCCATAACCAATGGGCTATACGATAAGCTTGTAAGGCATGAAAGCCTTTTAAATAAAGCAACGGGGTTGAATATTTATCAACAGCGGGGTCTCGTAAGCGAACAGCCGAAATATCATAAGCGGCTGATTCAATCATTGAAACATCGCTACGATAAGCTTCTTCAACAATTTCTCGCACAGCAATAGCCGGCATGGTTTGTGTCGCTAATTTATTTGCCAGCATAAAACTAAGGGCACTACCTAAGTTTTCATGCTTAAGTAATGTCGCATGGAAGAAACTTGCCAACATAGGCTCGCAATCTGCCAACGCTCTTGCTTCACTTTTAATATGATCCCAAACTCGTTTCAGTTCTTCTAGCGACATACTGACTCTCATTCTTTTTATATTAAAGCAAATAATGAAAATGAATCAATTTGCAAAATAATTAAGGTAATGTGCTGTCTATCTCGTCTTTTGTTGCTCGCCCTAATAAGGCAGAAGCAGCCTCTTTGACATCTTTATGTTGATATAAAATTTGATAAATTTGTTCTGTGATAGGCATTTCAACACCGACTTTTTCAGCTAATGCTCGCACTTCTTTTGTATTGCGATAGCCTTCAACAACTTGCCCTATTTTGTCTTGCGCGGTATCAACGTCAATACCTTGACCCAGCATCATACCAAATCGACGATTTCGCGACTGATTATCAGTACACGTTAAGACTAAATCACCCAACCCTGCCATACCCATAAAAGTCGCCGCATCAGCACCGAGTGCTTTACCTAATCGGCTCATTTCAGCAAGGCCACGTGTAATTAAGGCGGTACGGGCATTGGCACCAAAGCCCATACCATCAGACATACCAGCACCAATCGCGATAACGTTCTTAACAGCGCCACCTAATTGCACACCAATAAAGTCTGGATTTTTATAAACACGAAAGCTTTTACCACAATGAAAAAGCTGTTGAAGCTCTTCACAATAATCATTATCTGTTGAAGCAACAGAAATCGCGGTAGGTAAGCCTGCAGCAAGTTCTTTCGCAAAAGTAGGGCCTGATAACACAGCTAACGGGATTTCATTACCTAATACTTCACGCGCAACATCTTGCAATAAACGGCCTGTATGTGCTTCAAGCCCTTTTGTTGCCCAAACTATACGTGAGTCTTGGCGTAAAAAAGGTTTGATTTGTTGTAATACATCACCAAAAACATGGCTGGGTACAACAACGAGAATATTACGGCTAGCTTCTATCGCTTTTTGTAATGAAGCTTCCATATATAAACTATCAGGAAAGGAAACATCCGGCAGAAAAGCCTGATTACATCGTGCTTGTTCTAAAGCAGCAACGTGTGCAGGATCATGCCCCCAAAGTACAACATTGTGGCCATTACGTGCTAAGGTAATCGCTAAAGCGGTGCCGTAAGATCCGGCACCGAGAACAGTCATAGAAGCGTTGTTCATTAAGCTTCTTGAGCTCCTTCGTTAGTTCCATCTTGTTGCTGTTGTAAATAGTTCATAAACAACGCATCAAAATTTACTGGCGCTAAGTTTAATTGTGGGAATGTACCACGGCCAACTAAATTGGTAATACACTCACGAGCATAAGGGAACAGAACGTTAGGGCAATATGCACCTAAACAATGCGCCAGTTGTGTTCCTTCAATGCCTTCAACAGTGAAAATACCCGCTTGCTGAACTTCACACAAGAACGCATTTTCATTATCCATAGTTGCAGTGACAGTCACACGTAAAATAACTTCATAGACATTTTCAGCCAATGTATTAGATGAAGTATCTAAATCTAATTTTACTTCTGGTTGCCACTCTTTTTGAAAAACTTGTGGGGCTTTTGGCGCTTCAAAAGAGACATCTTTGGTATAAATACGTTGAATTTGGAAAGACATCTCTTGGTTTTGCTGTTCTGACATAATAATCTTACCTTTTTATATCCTTATTTAATGAATAGCAGTAAGTATAGAACTCAATCTGCCCGCTCGTTACTTTTTACCTTTAGAAAGAGGTAAATTATCACCACTCCAGCCTGAAAGACCATCTTTTAGAATAAAGACTTTCTCAAAGCCTAATTGAGTCAGGCTTTCAGCAGGTTTTGCACCTTCAATACCTGATGGTGATACAACAATAACTGGCTGAGATTTATATTTCTCTAACTCAGCAATATTGTTATTTTTAATTTCAGAAGGCGTCAAATTGATAGAATCAATGATGTGCCCTTTACGGAACTCATCACGGCTACGGATATCGACACACACCGCATTCTCTTTATTTATCAACGCAATCGCTTCTGTACGGGAAATGTTTTTCGTCTTAGAAAACAGTCCTTTAAAGGTCAATACGATGACCGCCACCAGCAATCCAACCCAAATAACACTTAATAGGGGGTGACGACTGAAAAATTGCATAACTTCTTGCAGCATAGGATGCAATCACTCTCGTTAGTTAAAAAATAGTATCAAAGAGCCAAAGTATACCTTTGTCATGACGCAATTACAGCCTATTCCTGCTTTTCTCTTGCAGTTTTTGCGGAAAGTTTCTCAACAATCATTTTTTTTATTGCCGTATTTATGTACCATTATCTTCTGAAAATCCTATAAATAAAGGTAATGCCTTTTTAAATCTACAGGCTCCCCTTCTACCAAGCTATAAGTAAAACGGCATTCTTAATAAACTTACATTGCATCACTTTTGTCTTAACGCTTTTCTATAAAGCGACATTAGAAGGCTAATAGCGTGATATTCTGGTGCATTGTGATACTGATTGGCTGTTTTTTCCTCTTTAGGAAAGATAATGCTTTATAATATCGTTTTAGTTACATAAATTATCTGTTAAGTATTATCTGAAATTAAGGCTTTATTTCGTGTTAACTGGTTAGTTGTAAAGGGACATGAAATAATCTTCTAAACTGTTATGAAAGGTATGTTGGTCAGATGGCAGAGAAAAAGGATCTTCAAAAACAACCTCATCAGCCTATTCGCGTATTTTCTTTACCGTTAATTGCGTTACTTATTGGCACCTCTTTTTTGCCTATATCTCACGTTTTTGCTAATACGTTAACGGATAATCGCTCTCAACTTAAAGATTTACAAACGACGATTGCAGAAAAAGAGAAACGCGTTCAAGAACAAAAAAAGCAACGATCTGCCCTATTAGGACAATTAAAAGATCAAGAAACTCAGATTTCTCGTGCAGGTCGTTCTGTCCATGAAACTCAAAACCGCTTACAAACACTGAGTAAAGAAATAACAACTATCACCGCTAATATCGCGCGATTACAAAAGCAATATAATTCACAACAAGCATTATTAGCTCGACAAATGGATGCGGCTTATCGTCAAGGTAAACATCAAGGCATTGAACTGTTATTTCGTGGTGAAGAAGGCCAACGTGAAGAACGAATTTTAGCGTATTACAGCTATATTAATGAAGCGCGCAAAGAAACGATGGCGCAACTAGAAACAACATCAAAAGAGCTAGAAAAAGAAAAGGCCGCTCAACAAACTAAACAAAGTGAACAAAAGCAAGTTCTCGCCAAGCAACAACAAGAAAAACAAAAACTTGATAGTGCACTCACGGCGCGTCAAAAAACACTTACGCAACTTGAATCTACACTTAAAGAAGATCAGCGTAACTTAGTCACAATGCGCGCCAATGAATCACAACTAAGAAATAAAATTGCACAAGCTGAGCGTGAAGCAAAAGCACGAGCAGAACGAGAAGCAAAAGAAGCTGCACGTATTGCCGCGAAACAGCGTGAAGCACAACAACGAGGTTCAACGTATAAGCCAACCTCAGAAGAACAATCGCTGATGTCGCGTACTGGTGGTTTAGGCAAACCAGCAGGACAAGCTATTTGGCCAATTAGAGGCTCTTTATTACACCGCTTCGGTGAATCTATATCGGGCTCTGGCGAACTACGCTGGAAAGGTATTGTTATACCCGCAGCACAAGGTACTGAGGTAAAAGCGATTGCTGATGGCAGAGTCTTACTTGCTGATTGGCTACAAGGTTATGGTTTAGTCGTTGTTGTTGAACATGGTAAAGGCGATATGAGCCTTTATGGTTATAATCAAAGCGCTTTAGTTAATGTAGGGCAACAAGTAAAAGCAGGACAGCCTATTGCGTTAGTGGGTAATAGTGGTGGGCAAGAACGTTCAGCACTTTATTTTGAAATTAGACGACAAGGTAAAGCGGTTAACCCTGTACCTTGGCTTGGGAGGTAGTTTTGACGTTACTTGGCACATTACAGCGCAAAGTCTCTTTTATACTTAGTGTTACTTTACTGAGTATAGTAATGAGTACTCCTGCATTTGCAGCCAAATTAGCCATTGTTATTGATGATTTTGGTTATCGTAAAAAAGAAGATAACCAAATTTTACAACTCCCTACGCCTATTTCTATTGCGATTTTACCAGATTCACCTCATGGCAAAGAAGCAGCGATAAAAGCGCATGCTCAAGGACGAGAGATTCTTATTCATATGCCAATGTTGCCTATCAGTAAGCAACCTTTAGAACAAAACACCTTAAAACCGTCTATGGGGCAAGAAGAAATTGACCGTATTATTCAGCACGCGATTAGTAATGTGCCTTATGCTGTCGGTATGAATAATCATATGGGAAGTGCTATGACATCAGATAGACAAGCTATGGATAGAGTGATTAAAGCACTCAATCATTCCCATCTTTATTTTCTTGATAGTGTCACTATTGGTAATACCCAAGCAGCAATTGCAGCCCAAGCAGCGGGAGTGCCTTCATTACGTCGCCATGTCTTTTTAGATAATGTTCAAACCGAAGCTGAAACTCGTCAACAACTTAATCGAGCCATTGCATTAGCAAGAAAAAACGGTTCAGCGATTGCTATTGGTCATCCTCATCCATCAACCGTTAGAGCATTACAACAACAACTTCCTTTATTACCCGCTGATATTGAATTGGTTGCACCTAGTGTGTTGTTAAAACCACTATCAACCACACCAAAAGAGCCGATTAAACCTAAAGTAGAAGCAGAGAAAGAACAGCCTAAGACACAAAAACCCGCATCGTGGTTAAAACCTGCTCAGAAAGCGATAATCTCAATAAAAGAAAGTACGTTACTTAATGTACTTTCTAATAAAGGAAAAGAGCATCAGCCAAATGATCACTCTTTCGAAAATGGCAATACACATTCAGTAGAAATAATGACGAATGAGGCAGAACTAAAATAAAGCTAATAAATAAAAACAATAGCTCATTAACTGCTAAAGCTGAATAAACATGAGCTATTGCTAATTAAGAATGATTTTTCCCAATTTTCCCCATTATATGTAAGAGAACACACAATGCTGATGGTGAGCCTAACATTTCTAAACCAATATCAAAGCCATCTATATTCCTAACCATATGCGGGAACAATCTACCTTTATGAATCAATTATTCAATGTGGAGATGGGATTAGCATGAAAAAGTTATTATCTTTAAATGAAAAATATATGATTTATTATTTACAACAATCCGATTTAACGGACAAATAGTAGGAATAAGGTAAGAAGAGTAAGATAAGAATATAAAAACGAATATTCATAAAAAGTACAATACCGTTACCGTTGAACATTTTATGAGTATTAGGCGTACTCCCTCATAAATGAACAAATACGCCTATAATTATCTAAATAGCATAATTAACTACATGATGAATTAGTTAGTAAATTCAACAGCATCAACGGATACCACATAAGTATCTGCTGCTATAGTTTGATCTCCAATTGTTTGGTTTGTTTGAACGGTATAAGTTGGGTTACTACCTTTTAATCCCATGAACTCTCTATTATCACCATTCATCGTAATGACATCGTTGCTATCAGCAGCACTTGAAGCTAATTCTAAAATAGCGATATTCTGATTATTATTTTTACCTTTGAAGATTTCTATTTGGCCACCTTTATTGTTATGTCCAGTGATACCGGTAGCCATACCAAAACCCGGTGTAAATGCGATTGCAATATCATTGCTATCTGATGAGCTGATTTGACCATTCGCAACAACAGTTTTAGCTGGAATTGAGCCCGCAGTTAAACCAGATACTGGGGTTAAGGTATTTGTTAGCTCAGTTGCAGCAGAGAAGGTAATGTCCGCTTGGGCAGTCGCTGGAGATTTACTGATGATTGTACCATCGGCTGCTGATGCTGCATAACTTGTCATAGCCATAGTTGCGCCGATAATGGTCGCCATTAATTTAGTGTGTTTCATTTTACTACTCCTATTTTAAATTTACATCTTTACGATATAAATAAATATTCAATATTTATTTATATGTGGTTTTTAATTAATTTATGTAACTTCCACCATTTAATTCAATTGTGTACGTATCAGGTACAACGTTTTGTTTCCCATCAACATACAAAAAGAATTCTTTTATTTTACTTTTATCGGTTGATATAAGTGCTGATTGATTATCATCATATAACCACTCTTTTCCTGATATTTTTACTTTTAAGAAATTACCGTTACGACCGATTAAATACCATTTTCCATCCGATATATTTTTATTCATTTCTTTATTAGATAATAAATAAAACCCATCATGATCTCCGGCATACAATATATTACCGCTACCAATTAAGGTATTATCAAATATCGTTCCAGCAAGCATACCTTGATTCATTACTATATTAATTCTAACGTCCTCAGCCAATGAGGATATTGGACACAATATTATTGCTATACTGATAATGGTATATATAATTCTATTAATGAATATTAAATACATTTACTTGCCTTGTTCGCAGGTAGAGTTGAATATATAAATCCCGTTGGTTTGATTTTTTTCATTTGAAATATCATAATCAAATGAACAACTGTTATTTTTCCATGAAATTATAACGTTAGATTTATCAGGAGCCCCCACTATAAATACTTGTTTATTTTCATCGACCAAACCGGCCATTTGTTGTTGACCATTAATCCTAGCGATTGCACCAAATGGAATATCTAAACCTGATGAAAGTTGAACTAATAATTTATTACCTTTACGTGTTTTAAATCTAGCATCAACAATGGCACCTTGAGTTGGTATAACTTTAACGTCCGTTTGTGGTAATTCAATATTATCAGGTAAAGTTACAGGGTCGATAGATACCGTATTTATATAATATGGATTCAAATTAGGCTGTAACGTATACCCGCTATAGTCTGTTTTAACGCCTGGAAATCCAACAACCTTACTACCATTACTATCAGGCACACTAACAAGTGCCGATGTATCACTGATTGGCTGACTAAATACAAGGTTATCTTTGGTGATTAACGCACCCCCTGAGAAACTAACTGCTGCATTTTGTGTATCTTTATTGTAGGAGTAGTTTAATGTTGAGTTTCCATAAGTATCTTTCCAACCTAAATACAGTGATGAGCTATTATTATAATTTTTAGTATCGTAACGTTGGTTTATATCCCATGATAATTGTTGGTTATAACCGCTTCCATTTAATCCGATTAAATTAGAATTAGAATCGCTTCCTTGTGAAAACATTTGGTATCTAAATCGAGTATCTTTACCGAATAATTTATCTAATGGTATGCTAGCTTGTAAATTAAATGTATTTTCTGAGGTTTCTCTACCATTAGTCTGAGTTAAATATCTTCTTGTTGCTCCCATCGATAAATAAACATTGCTTATTGTTGTTCCATAATTAATAGAATAAAAATTTTGTGCTGGTGAGTTATAATAGCTATCTCGACTTCCTGATAAGCTTATATTGCCATACCCCATCAAACTCTGTGATAATGATACTGATAATCTTGATTTTTTCTTATTTCTAATATAATTGTCATAGCTATAAGATTCTAAGGTATCCGCTAGCTCATTGTAATGACTCGTTGCATACTGATAACTAGAAACAGTAAGCATAGTATTAGTTGAATCAAGTATTTTACTATACTGTAATTTCCACGCTTCCCCAGTTTCTCTTGATGCATTATTTAATGTCGCATTAGAAACTATACCGCTTATAGAAACAGCGCCCAATGTACCTAAATTCGCACCAATCCCTAAAGAACCTGAATTATAATGTTTCGCCCCTTGGGCACCGCCATATACCGTTAAATTCCATGGAAGACCATATATCACAGTAAACTGCGCAACATTACGATCTTTGGGCTTATGACCTGAAGGACGATACTCACCAGCCATAAAACTATAATCAAGAAAACCTTGTTTAACTGCAATGGCAGGTTTGTTATAAGGAACGATAAAGGTCTGTTTCGTTCCATCGGCGCCTTCAACGGTAACATCTAAATCACCACCAGAAATGCCTAAAGGAATATCTGTTAAATTAAATTCTCCTGCAGGTACTGTCGTACTGTATATAATATAACCATTTTGTCTTACTTCTACCGTTGATGTTGAACTAGCAACACCTTTTATTTGAGGAGAAAAATTTTTCTCCTCACCACTGTACATATTAGAATCTGTTGCTAACATTCCCCCCCTAAACGGGATTGAGTCAAAAACAGTACCTGCCGTATAGCTATCGCCTAGGATCAAACGATTTTTATACTTGGGAAAACCTCTTTCAACACTGGTATAAACATTTTCCCAATGTGAGTTTTCATTTTTTTGTTTAGTCCAGTTATACTGCGCATTTACACGCCAAGCTTTATAGGTAATTTTCGGGTTAAATTGTAAATAACTATAGTTATAATCATTATTTTGTGTATGAGTGTAGTTATTGTTTATTTTATAGTTCATCGAAAAGGCATTTATACCATCATCCCATAAACGTACTGGAGCCATATTATTTCGAGAATTATTTAATATATAAATTTGAGGTACTTCAATATTAACCGTCTGATTATTAATAGAGTAAGAAACAAAAGCATGATTAATTTTATTAATATCTAGACATGCATTATCTCTATTTTTCATTTCCTCAATAGACTCTTTGGTAAATCCATACTCAAGTAATTTTAATTCGCTAAGACAAGGATATAACTTACCATCTCTTTTCATATTAAAATCTAAATCTAGTGAATCGACTAATTTATCATTTACAAAAATATCGACATAATAATTACCTGGAGGTTGTTGGTCATTATTTATTTGCTCTAAGTCAATGGATGCACTATCAACCCCTAATGCTCTACTATCGAATGAATAAGGTTTAGCATTAACGCTACATATACACAGTAAATAACATGGTAATATCAGAACTAATTTCATTTTAGTTTTCCGAATCTATAGATTAGTAACTTTGCTACTTGAAATACCTCCAATGTCAGTAATTACTGACCAAAGAATCTTATTTACTGTAATATCCTTTGGTAAATTAAACTCTTTTTTACTAAATGGCTCAATATAGCCAGATTTTTTGATATTATGTCCATCGATAGAAATAGAATTAAAGTTAATATAGTAACCAGTAGGATTATCTACTATTAATTTTCCATCTTTCTTAGACCATACCAAAGAGGATGCTGCTTCCTCAGAAGTTCCTCGTAATACATTGGGTCTATTAAATATTTTTATGCAGGTTTTCACATTAATTTTAAAGTCAATAATTGGTGAGTTTTTCTTGTGTGTTTCGTTCCATTCATCACTATCATCACTTGGCGGTACACCGAGTACACAGAGCCAATTCAATGTTTCCTGATTAGGCTTATTCTCTGATTTATCTATCTGAGTTAGTCGTATTTTACTATTTTGTTTTTCATCTATTTTAAATAACGTAGGTGTTGCTATATACGATTTTAATATATTTTTTTTATCACCAGACAATATTGTAGGTCTAACCAGCATTGGGTATCCCTGCTGATTTGATACAGTAATAGACACACCTTTAGAATCGGGATGATAAATGATTCTGCTAGAGTTTAACTTTAATTGAAAATAATTATAATTTGTTGCTATGTCTTGACTAGAATAAGCGCTCAATGAAACAAATAGATACGACAATAGTATTCCAGGCATTATTCGCATAAATACACCTTTGCTATAAATAAAAATATTATTTTTCTGATAAACTTAAGAACTTACATAAAGCTTATATTAACTAACATTAAAATATAGATAAATTACTTCACGTTAATATAAAAATAAAAAAACCATTAACATTTTATTAAAAAATATCATAAACACTCATTCACTATTTAATGAATTAATTTAAAAATTATTTTTTAATAAAAAATATTGAGGTTAATTTTAATCTATCGATTATTAATAATTTTCATAGTTTAACATCATCGTATCCATATAAAACCTCTTGAATAAAATCACTAAAACTCTTGTCTAAAATATTTAAAAACCTACAGACATGCACCAAATTAAATGAACATTTACCATGTTCACAACGAGATATATGCTGTTGGCTTAGCATCATTCTACGAGCTAATTCTGTTTCGGTTAAACCTTTAGTCATTCTATTTTTTCTTATGAAATTTCCAATTCGCTTATTTAGATCAGATTCTTCATTATTCATAATTAACTCTATCTATTATTCTTGATGATTATTTAATATGAAAAATACTACGCCATATATAACAAAAGTAAAATTCATTATTTCTATGTAAAACCCCATACTTGATAGGCAATACCTATGAAACAAGTATTACCGATCGATATAACCGATCTAAGTAGTGATTCAGGAATAATAGAAATAGATTCTTTTTCTTTTTAACTAATTAATAATAAAGGAAAAAATCATTGTTAGTTTAATATTCTAATGCAACTTTATATGTATTTTCCTCTGAATTACAAATCGGGCTATTGCACCCAATTTGCCGAAAAGTCCCACATATTCTTATTAATTATTATATTTTTGTAGATTAACTTTTCGGCTCTTGAATGATATTACCTTACGTATGCTTAACTATATTCAGTACCCGATATATTCAGTGCTTGATAAATTGTGGCTTCACCCAGTTTAAATATCTTGGCTAACTCTCCAATCATTGAACCATTCATTCTACGAAAATAGAAAAATAAATAATGTTGTTTATTCAAGTGGGATCACTATTACACACCATCTTTTATCAGTTTCAGCCTGTTCTTTCACGATGAATACTACCGTTAAGGCTGTTCAGTGTTATTATAGGTACAGAGCTAATTTTTGGATTTTATATGAAGGGGTAGCCACATGATTATCGTCACTGGCGGTGCAGGTTTTATCGGCAGCAATATTGTAAAAGCATTAAATGATGAAGGTTATACCGATATTTTGGTTGTTGATAACCTGAAAGATGGTACAAAATTCCTAAATTTAGTGGATCTTAATATCACTGATTACATGGATAAAGAGGATTTTATTGCCAGTGTTGTTGCAGGTGATGATTTCGGTGATATCGATGCTGTTTTCCATGAAGGTGCCTGCTCATCCACAACGGAATGGGATGGCAAATATATGATGGATAACAACTATCAATATTCTAAAGAGCTACTCCACTATTGTCTTGATCGCCAAATTCCTTTCTTATATGCCTCTTCTGCCGCAACTTATGGTGGACGCACTGATAATTTTATTGAAGAAAGACAGTATGAATCACCACTGAATATTTATGGTTATTCTAAATTCTTATTTGATGAATATGTGCGCCAAATATTACCAGAAGCTAAATCCATGATTTGTGGTTTTCGCTATTTTAATGTTTATGGTCCTCGTGAAGGGCATAAAGGAAGTATGGCAAGTGTCGCATTCCATTTAAATAACCAAGTTAATGCAGGCCAAAATCCTAAATTATTTGAAGGTAGTGAAACTTTCCAACGTGACTTTATTTATGTAGGTGATGTTGCCGCTGTGAATTTATGGTTTTGGCGTAATAATGTTTCAGGAATATTTAATTGTGGTACAGGACAAGCAGAATCATTTAAAGCGGTTGCAGATGCCGTGATTGCTTATCATCATGATAAAGACCTTTCTGTTGAACATATTGAATTTCCAGAAAAACTAAAAGGTCGTTATCAAGCCTTTACTCAAGCTGATCTGACTAAATTACGTAAAGCAGGTTATACCGCGCCATTTAAAACAGTCGCTGAAGGTGTTGAGCTTTATATGCAATGGTTAAATCAAGGTAAGTAATCATTTTTTATGAAAATATTTGTGGTAGGGCCTTCATGGGTCGGGGATATGATGATGTCCCAAAGTCTTTATCGTACACTAAAGGCATTACATCCACAGGCCACTATTGATGTGATGGCACCAACATGGTGCCGTCCATTATTAGAAAAAATGCCAGAAGTCTGTAATGCTATCGCTATGCCACTAGGCCATGGCGCATTAGCTATTGGCGAACGTCGTCGTTTAGGAAAACAATTAAAAGAGAACGGTTATACCCATGCTTATGTATTACCAAACTCTTTTAAATCCGCATTAATCCCTTTCTTTGCTGATATTCCTAAAAGAATAGGTTGGCGAGGTGAAATGCGTTATGGACTACTCAATGATTTACGTCCTTTAGATAAAGACGCATTTCCATTAATGGTCGAGCGTTATGTTGCATTAGCTTATGATAAACAAAGTGTTCATAAAGCAAATGATCTACCTCAACCATTATTGTGGCCAAAATTATCAGTCACTGATAATGATATTACTACCACACTTGAGCAATTTTCTTTATCAACACAGCGCCCTGCTATTGGTTTTTGTCCTGGTGCTGAATTTGGACCAGCAAAACGCTGGCCTCATTATCATTACGCTACATTAGCGCAAAAATTAATTACTGAAAAAGGCTATCAAGTTTTCCTTTTTGGATCTCAAAAAGATAAAGAAGCAGGAGAAGAAATCAAGCAAGCTCTCTCACCACAAGCGCAAAATTTCTGCTTTAATCTTGCGGGTGATACAAGTCTTGAGCAAGCCGTTAATCTTATTGCTTCATGCCATGCTGTCGTCACTAATGACTCAGGATTGATGCATGTTGCGGCAGCTTTAGGTAGGCCATTAGTTGCACTTTATGGCCCAAGTAGCCCTGATTTTACTCCGCCACTGTCTCATAAAGCACGAGTCATTCGTTTAATTACCGGTTATCACAAAGTTCGTAAGGGTGATGCTGAACAAGGCTATCATCAAAGCTTAATTGATATTCAACCTGATAGCGTATTCGCTGAATTAGATACTCTACTTAACGCGGAGCCATCATAGTGAAGCGAGTATTAATTGTTAAAACATCGTCAATGGGTGATGTCTTACATACATTACCTGCATTAACTGATGCACAACTCGCTTATCCTGATATTCGCTTTGATTGGGCAGTAGAAGAAGGTTTTACACAAATTCCTAGCTGGCATCAAGCGGTTGATACAGTGATCCCTGTCGCTATACGTCGTTGGCGTAAGAATTGGTTTAGTGCGCCTATTCGTGCTGAAAGAGCGCAATTTCGTCATACTATTCAAGCAAAACATTATGATGCTGTTATTGATGCCCAAGGCTTACTTAAAAGCGCTTTTTTAGTTACTCGTTACGCTAAAGGAACTAAACATGGCTATTCTCGTCAATCTGCTCGTGAGCCATTAGCCAGTTTGTTTTACAATGTTCGCCATAATGTTAGTAAAAAAATGCATGCCGTTGAGCGTATTCGCCAGCTTTTTGCGTTGAGCTTAAATTATCCCATTCCACATTCTCAAGGAGATTATGGAATTGCTCAGCATTTCCTTACTCTTCCTGCGTTTGATGATCGCCCTTATTTGGTCTTTTTACATTCCACCACTCGTGATGAAAAACACTGGCCAGAAATACATTGGCGAGCGTTAATTTCACAACTTTATGGAACGGGATTACGTATAAAATTACCATGGGGTGCAGAACATGAACATCAGCGCGCACTACGCCTTGCTGAAGGTTTTGACTATGTTGATGTGTTACCTAAAATGTCATTAGCACAAGTCGCTCACGTTATTGCAGGCGCAAAAAGTGTTGTTTCTGTAGATACAGGATTGAGTCATCTAACAGCTGCGTTAGATAAACCTAATATTACCTTGTTTGGCCCTACTGACCCCGGATTAATCGGTGGCTACGGTAAGGCGCAAACAGCAATAACAGCTAAAAATGGGGATATTGGAGAGATACAGGCCAGTGAAATATCTTCATTAATTAATCTATAAATTAAATAATAATGAATTAGTGCTTAATTTTTCGAATTACGGCATTAAATACATCATTGACTGTGATGACATTCATTATTTCTGTTACATCTACATTCTCTATAGGTTCTTTATTTATAATTTCGTGCAGTTCTAAATCTTGATAAGGGCCTGTTGCATCAGGATTTGCTGTTACAAATAAGCTCACTGTAGGGCGTTTTAATGCGATTGCTAGATGTAACGGGCCTGTATCACCCGTCACAAGAACATCCATGATATTAATATGACTTAATAACTCTGGTAATGACGTTTTTCCGATCAAATTTTCTATATTTTTATGATACTTTTTAGGAAGTAGCATAAAAAATTCATCAGATAAATTCTGCTCATGAGGTGCACCAATCAATTTAATTTTTAGTGTTCCATCTCCGTCAATGAGCTTCTCTGTCAATTCTACAAAATTATTAACAGCCCATTTTCTTTCTGGTGTTGATGTTCCCATCTGAAAGCCAATAATATTATTATCATCTTTCGATAATTGCGCAATTTTACAAGGAAGCGACATTTCAGTATTGGTACTTTCAATGCCTAAATAACGGATAAGATCTAATTTAGATTGAATAATATGGCCTGAGGAAGGGACATGATCAGCTACAAGCCACTTCGTAAACCATTGTGGAATTTCATGAAACGTTTTCCGTAAAATATAATGGCAACCAGACATAACTGCGAGCAAAACATCGTAAGGTAAATGCGAGTGTAGAATAACTGCCACTTCGGGCTTATATTTTTTGGCTTGTAAAGCAACAGGGAGCAAATTTCTTATTTTATTATCCCAATAAATTACGCTATCAACCTGGTCATAATTTTCTACAAGTAATTTATTTTTTACACTAGAGATTAGAGTAATATGAGCATGCGGATAATGGGCACGAATAGCATTAATGGCTGGGGTATTGAACATAAAATCCCCCAGTGCTGTTGTTGAAAAAATCAGAATACTTTTAAATTGAATATCTGATGAAAATGTCTGTGTATTTTTCATATTCCCTAAAAGAGGATTATAGATATTCAGAAAATTATGTACCCATTTTAATTTCTTCAACTTCATTTTATTTTCTCTGTTTCTTCGTTTGATAATATTCAGCTAAAGTCATTCCTTGCACTTTATCTGACAAAAAGCTAAATAAAACTTCTAAATCATTATATAACCCTTCAATATCTTTTTCAGTTCTAAAGGTTGGGCTACCACCTGGCATAAATTCAGATGAATGAAGCATAAATTCAATATGAGAATGCCCTTGAGATAGCGATTTTTTAGCTACCTCTATCATCTGTTGTGCATTGCCACCTTTAGGTCTTAACCAATTAACAGAGGGCCCACGTTGTTTTCCTCTTAATTTGTCATACCCTTGTTTTATTGTATTCATTAGATAAGAGTGTTTATATTCAATACTCATGGGCACTTCTAACAAAGTTGAATTACCTATTTTACTGATATCATTTAAATCTATAAAATAGGCATTACTTGGAAAGTGAGTATAATCTGTACCACCTGATTGTGCAGGATCACCCTTAGTAAAACGCCAATCAACTTTAGGTGTAACAGAACAGTCAACTTGATAGCCAAATTCAACTAAAAGTTGAGCATAAGTTTCATTAAATGCCCAACGACCGGCTCGATGACTTAACATTTTTGTTTGTAGCTTGTTTTCAAGTAAATCTGTCATTAATGCGATTTTTTCTCGCATTTGAGCTTTGGGATATTCAATCAAATAAGGTTGATAGTGTAAGTCATTATCTGTTAATGGTACTAGAGGTGGACTATTCCAAGCGTGTAAATGCATACCAATTTCGCCAGTGTTACGAGCAATAACATCACGGGCGAATTCGATATAGGCATCATCAATTGCCATTTCATAATTGGTTAACCATACTGGCTTAAAATTGAAGCGTTCACAAAGTTGCTGAAAACGGGGTAAAAAGTGTGTGTTTTGCGTTGTAATTTCACTTTCATTTTCCCAAAGATTATCGCCTTCAGTATCTAATGTGATAATAAATGCTGGTTTTTTCATGGATACCTTGCCAATTATGGATAATCGATTAATAACCTACTTTAAAACATGGTACGCAACAGAAAACATCAATTCAATCAATATATCAGGTATGATAGATGCCTTCTGTCGATTTGTTTACAATCAGAGTCTTTGAACTGAAGCAAAAAATAATTATGAATAAACAAAATCAATCATATAATCGAATTTTAGTTATTAAACTCCAGCATCATGGGGATATGTTACTAACAACGCCAGTGATACATTCATTAAAGGCGACATATCCTAATGCGATGATTGATGTTTTATTATATAAAGAAACGCTTCCTATGCTTCAAAACAATCCATCAATAAATAATATTTTTTATCTCGATAGGAATTGGAAATCTCAAGGCAAATTATATCGCTTAAAAAAAGAGTGGCAACTAGGTCGAAGATTACAAAAACAACAATATGACTTAGTGATTAACCTTGCAGATCAATGGAAAGCCGCCATATTTGGCCTAATAACGAAAGCACCTGTACGTTTAGGCTTTGAATTTGAAAAACGTAAGAACAGTCAGTTTTGGAAAAAATGTCACAATGTTATTGTGCCAACTGATAATCATTGGAAATGGCATACTGTAGAACAGAATCTAAGTATACTCACACCTCTTAATATAGAAAAATTAGCAGATGTGAACATGAGTTACCATAGCTCAGACCAACAATGGCTAGAAAATAAAATAAAAGAATTTTCTCTCACCCAAGGCTATATCGTTATTCAACCAACCTCTCGTTGGTTTTTTAAATGCTGGGATGAAGATAAAATGGCAAAATTAATAACTCTTCTTCAACAAGATGGACATTCTATTGTCTTAACAGCAGGCCCTGAAGAAAAAGAGTTAGAAATGATAAATACAATTTTGATGCAATGCCCTGACAAAGACAAAATTAAGGTATTAGCAGGCCAAACTACATTGCCTCAGCTTGCCGCCTTAATAGACAATGCAAAACTCTTTATTGGCGTTGATTCTGTTGCAATGCATATGTCTGCCGCACTAAAAACACCGTTAATTGCACTCTTTGGTCCATCAAAATTAGAACATTGGCATCCTTGGCAAGCTATAGGTGAAACAATTTGGGCGGGTGATTACATGGAGATTCCACATCCCGATAATATTAAAACCGATACTCAACAACGCTATCTCTCCGCCATTCCAATTGATGCGGTCTACCAAGCCGCAAAAAGGTATTTATCTTCATGAACACACCATTACGATTAGCTATTGTTAGACAAAAATACCGTCCTGATGGTGGCGCTGAGCGTTTTATTTCCCGTGCTTTAGATGCGTTGTCCAATGATGATCTAGAGCTTAATGTTATTACTCGACAATGGTTAGGTGATATAAATCCTGATTGGCATATACATCTATGTAATCCTAAAAAATATGGCAGGATAAGTCGCGAATCAGGCTTTGCTAAAGCAGCTAAAGCCTGCTGGCAAGAAAATCATTTTGATCTCGTTCAAAGCCATGAACGTATTGCAGGATGTGATATTTTTCGTGCTGGTGACGGCGTACATCGTCGATGGTTATTACAACGGCAGAAAATTCTACCTAATTGGAAAGGGCGTTGGTTATTTTATGATAGATATCATCGCTATGTAATGAATGCAGAAAAACAAATGTATGCTGATCCTGCATTAAAAAAAGTGATTTGTAATTCGCACATGGTCAAACAGGAAATTATTGAAGATTTTGGTGTCTCAGCTGACAAAATTGACGTTATCTATAATGCTATTGATCATAATGCTTTTGTACCTGCGACAAATACGCAAAAGCGTGCATTAAAAACACACTATAATATTCCACAAGACACTCCATGTTTTATTTATGTAGGTTCAGGATTTGAAAGAAAAGGATTGGCAGCAGCTATTTCAGCCATAGCGAATACACAGGCTTTATTATTAGTTGTAGGCACTGATAAGAACCAACGAAAATATGAACAACTTGCTAATCAATTAGGGTGTAGTCAGCGTATTTTCTTTCTAGGTATGCAAAAAAAGACGCTTGATTTTTACCAAATGGCTGATGCATTGTTACTACCAACCCTTTATGACCCTTTTCCTAATGTTATTCTTGAGGCATTATCTTGTGGTCTGCCAGTAATAACATCTACCACTTGTGGCGGCGCTGAATTTATTAAAAACGGCCAAAATGGATTTGTTTGTGATGCATTAGATATTTCAGCAATCACTGATTCCATAACCCGTATTCCTCAAAATTCAGCATGGGCTGATATGTCACGTATAGCGAGAGAGACGATTCTCCCTTATACACCTCAGCGATTATCAAGCGAACTTATTGCACTTTATAAACGGATATTATCCCTGTGAACCAAAAGCATATACTTTTTATTATTGATGGACTACCTGGTGGAGGGGCTGAAAATGTCACTCTCAGGCTTGCCAATGGCTTTTATCAAGCAGGATATCAAGTGACATTACTTTCTCTAGATAAGAAGCTTGCTTATGAGCTACCCGATTATATTAATTATATTGTTGATCAAGACGCTTATCGTGGCATATTTAGAAAGCTCACGGAGATCTCTCGCAGGGCAAAATCACTTGATAGCGTTTTAGAGCAGCTTTTTATCGATAAAGGTATTCCTGAATTAGTGCTTTCTAATTTACATAAAACAGATCGTATTGTTTCTCGTTCAAAAAAACTTGCTACATGCAATGTGTGGTATTGCATCCATGGTATTTACTCTCAATCTTATTTAGGAAATAAATCTGGCTTTTCTTATTGGCTTAAAAAAAATAAAATTAAGCATGTCTATAAAAATAAAAAGCTAGTTTGCGTTTCCAATGCAGTAAAAGATGACTTAATCAATACTATTGATATTCATGCCCATCAATTGAAAACGATTTATAACCCTTTTAATACGACAGAAATACAACAAAAAGCGCTTCAGCCGAATCCATTTTCACAACAAGATTATATATTACATGTCGGTCGGCTACATGAAGTAAAAAGACAAGACAGACTTATTGAGGCCTTCTCAAAAGCGAACTTACCTTGCCAATTAATTATTTTAGGGGAAGGGACACCTGCGATTAAACAAAGACTTGAAGAACAAATCATACAGCTTAACTTAACTGAAAAAGTGAAGCTTGCAGGCTTTATATCTAATCCACTTCCGGTCATCAAAAATGCGAAAGTTGTTGCATTAAGTTCAGATAGTGAAGGATTACCTACTGTATTAATTGAAGCGTTGATTTGTGGAACACCGATTGCAAGTACTCGTTGCCCTGGCGGTGTGAGTGAAATAATGACTGACGAATTAGCAAATTACCTTTCTGATATGAATGTTGATTCTCTAGCTGAAAAACTGCGACTTGCTTACTATTCACCACCTGAGATATTGCCGTCCTCGTATTCAAAATTTGAATTAAATCATATTTTAAAGCAGTATATCGCTTTAATTCCTTAATCCGCCATCGCGCCAACTTGTTTTACACACTTTCCACCGCACAGTGTGATACTATAGGCCTTCGTCCAGATAAGTGAATTTGATAGCATGTTGTTGCGTTTATATCAGGTACTTCTTTACCTTATTCAACCTCTGATTTGGCTACGTCTTTTGCTACGTAGCCGTAAAGCACCAGCCTACCGTAAACGGTGGGCAGAGCGCTATGGCTTTTGCAAAGGCAAAGTCGCGCCTAATGGTATATTACTCCATTCAGTTTCCGTTGGTGAAACTCTTGCTGCCGTGCCTCTAGTTCGTGCGTTACGCCATCATTATCCTGATTTGCCTATTACCGTCACAACCATGACACCAACAGGCTCTGAGCGCGTACTTTCAGCATTTGGTGATGATGTTTATCACGTTTATCTTCCTTATGATTTGCCGGGTTCTATTTATCGTTTTCTTAATACTGTGGATCCGAAATTAGTTATCATTATGGAAACAGAACTTTGGCCTAATCTGATTTTACAGCTTCATCGCCGTAAAATACCGTTAATTATTGCTAACGCGCGATTATCAGAACGTTCTGCTGCGGGATATCAAAAGCTAGGTCATTTTGTCAAAAATATACTGAGAAAAATTACCTTAATTGCGGCACAAAATCAGGAAGATGGGGATCGTTTTATTGAACTGGGTTTAAAGCGTTCGCATTTACATGTCACGGGTAGCTTAAAATTTGATATTTCCGTCACACCAGAATTAGCAGCTAGAGCTGTGGCATTACGTCGCCAATGGGCTGCTCATCGACCTGTTTGGATTGCAACAAGTACTCATGAAGGTGAAGAAGCGATTATCTTAGAGTCTCATAAAAAACTTCTGGCTCAATTTCCTCACTTACTGCTTATTCTCGTACCTCGACATCCTGAACGTTTTGCTAAAGCAGAACAACTCACTCAAGAAGCAGCGCTAACATACGTTTTACGTAGTGCTGATACTATTCCTGATGCTCAAACCCAAGTCGTTATTGGCGATACAATGGGTGAATTAATGTTGCTATACGGAATTGCTGATCTCGCGTTTGTGGGTGGCAGCCTCGTTGAACGAGGCGGGCATAATCCACTTGAAGCAGCCGCGCATGCCATTCCTGTTCTTATGGGTCCACATACCTTTAATTTCAAAAATATCTGCGCTAAATTAGATCAAGCAGAAGGTCTTATCACAATAACGGATAGCGATTCGCTAGTCAGCGCTGTTGCCTCTTTACTTAATGATGAAGATTATCGTCGCTATTATGGACGTCATGCTGTTGAGGTTCTTCATGAGAACCAGGGGGCATTATTGCGCTTACTCACGCTACTCTCCCCTTATTTACCACCACGGAGCCACTAATGAGTTCACGTCAACGTCTTTCTGTGGTGATGATAAGTAAAAATGTAGCAGATGTCATCGGTGAATGTTTAGACTCTGTACAATGGGCTGATGAAATTATTGTATTAGACTCCGGTAGCCAAGATGACACATGCAAAATCGCAAAACAAAAAGGCGCTCACGTTTTTGTAAACGAAAATTGGCCTGGGTTTGGAAAGCAGCGCCAGTTAGCACAAAAATATGCGACATGTGACTATATCTTTATGATTGATTGTGATGAACGGGTAACCACAGAATTAAAATTAAGTATTGAAAAAACACTTAAACAATCAAACGATAACGTAGTTTACAACTGTGCTCGACGTAACTTATTTATGGGTCGCTTTATGAAACACAGTGGCTGGTATCCAGATAAAGTCACCCGTTTATATGCACGAGAACATTATCAATATAATGATAATTTAGTACATGAATCATTAGAAACGCATAATGCCACGGTAAAAACATTACAAGGTGATCTTCTTCACCTAACTTGCCGTGACTTAATGGAATTTCAGCAAAAACAGCTAAGATATGCCACTGTTTGGGCTCAAGAACGTCATCAGCAAGGCAAAACAACAAGTTACTGCTCAATCTTAACGCATAGTTTAGGTGCCTTTTTCAAAACATGGTTACTCAGAAAAGGTTTTCTCGATGGAAAACAAGGTTTGCTGTTGGCATTAGTGAATACACAGTATACCTTTAATAAGTATGCCTCATTATGGGAACTTAGCCAAAAGAAGCGAAATGATGAAAAAAAATAAAGCCATCTATCCAGGAACCTTTGATCCAATCACCTTTGGTCATATTGATATTTTAACTCGTGCTGCGGGTATGTTTGATACAGTATTATTAGCAATAGCAGAAAGCGAACGTAAAAACCCAATGTTCTCGTTAGAAGAACGTGTAACGTTAGCAAAAGAAGTCACCAATCATTTAGACAATGTTGAAGTGATTGGTTTCTCACAACTTATGGCAAATTTTGCAAAAGAACAACAAGCGACTATTCTTATTCGTGGAGTACGTTCTGTTTCTGATTTTGAATATGAGTGGCAGCTCGCCAATATGAACCGCCATTTTGCACCCGATTTAGACAGCGTTTTTTTATTACCGTCTCAAAGCTTATCTTTTGTCTCTTCATCATTAATTAAAGATGTTGCCCGTCATGATGGCGATATATCAACCTTTTTACCGGATATGGTCACTGATGCAATGCTAAAAAAATTAGGTAAAATCTAATTTTCACTCTCACCGTGTTGGCAATGTCTACAAAAAAAAGTACTACGTTGCCCTTGTTTAATACTTTCGATCGTATTACCACAAATTAAACAAGGCTTATCTTTTCTTCCATAAACAAACAATTCTTGAGCAAAATAACCTGGCTTGCCATCAGATTGTAGAAAATCTTTTAATGTAGTTCCCCCTTGCTCAATAGAACGTGCTAAAACTTTTTTAATAGCATTCACTAAAATAGTACACTCATCTTGCGTCAAACTATTTGCTTTTCTGTCTGGCATAATGGCTGATGAAAAAAGAGCCTCATTAGCATAAATATTCCCCACACCCACTACCAATTTGTTATCCATTAACCAAGGTTTGATTGCTACTGATTTATGACGTGATTTTTGATACAGATATTCTGCATTAAATTCATCACAGAGAGGTTCAGGGCCTAAATGTGCTAATACAGAGCTTGTTTCTAAATCTTCACACCATAGCCATGCACCAAAGCGCCTAGGGTCTGTATAACGCAGTACTTTGCCATCTCTAAAAATTAAATCGACATGGTCGTGTTTTTCTTCAGGTTGTTCTTCTAATAAAATTCTGAGACTCCCCGACATGCCTAAATGAATAATAATCCATCCTTTATTAAGCTCGATTAATAAATATTTAGCACGACGCTGAACACTTAAAATAGGTTCATCAAGTAATGTTTTAATTTTTTCCGAAACAGGCCAACGTAACTTACTGTTGCGCACAATCGCATAATGTAAAACATTCCCTACAAGATGAGGCTCAATACCTCTACGACTCGTTTCAACTTCAGGTAATTCAGGCACTGTTGCCCTCCCTTTCTTTAATATAGAGAATTACAGCGATAACATCATTTTTATTGTATGATCAGCAACCTCATAAAATTATAGAGCGATGGCAGATTATTATGATGTTGTTTAAAGACTATAGTAAAAAATCCCTTTGGAATTTATCCATTATTGGACTTTATATTATATTGATCTACTTACCAGATATCACTCGCTATAAAAACATTGTCATGGGATTAATTGGAGCGACCGCCCTTTGGTATGTTATACGTGATTTTCGTGCTGTTTACCGAATTTTTAAAAATAATCTGTCATTATCACTACTATTATTATTATTGGCGGTGAGTTATTCAATATTGATTTCTGTTGAGCCTAGCATCAGCATTAAAGAAATTAATAAACCCATATTAAATGGCTTATTGTTATTCTCACTTACCTTTCCTATTGTACTTTACCAAGAAAAACCGACAGATATAGCTAAAATGGTAATAGTTGCCTTTGCTGTGGGCTTACTTGTGCTGATGGCAAAAGATTTAATACAATATTATCTTGAATACCAAGAAAATATTTTACCTTTCACTCCAGTAAGCCAATTAAAGCATAGAGAAATTTCTTACGGTTTATTATTTTTCTTTCCTATTATTCTTAGTGTGTGGGCATTAAAAAAACGTCATTCTTTCGTTAACTGGCTATTATTAGCTTTTGTTGGTTTACTTTTTTTTGCTTGTATTTTAGGTACATTAGCACGTGGTGCGTGGTTTGCATTAGCGCTAAGTACATTACTCATTTTAATTATTAATCGCCAATGGCTATTAATGCTGATTGGCTTGATTATTAGCGCGCTTTTATTTATATCTGCAACACAATTACCAACCAATCAATTAGTAAGTAAATTTCTTCAACATAAACTCACGCAAACGAATAGCGGATTACGGTTTGATAATGGTACGCAAGGTTCAGCACTTGATCTTATTTTAGAGAACCCGATTAAAGGTTATGGTTACGGTAATCGCCTATACCATCATGTTTATAATGAACGCGTAGCAGACCATCCAAATTGGGTATTTAAAGAATCCATCGGCCCTCATAATAGCTTCTTAGCCTTTTGGTTTGCGGGTGGTATTTTAGGGTTACTGGGTATTCTCTATTTTTGTATTTCTTTTGTTGCTCAAAGCATCATCTTAATGAGAAAAAACCAACAACTAATAAGACAAACCGCCTTAATAGTAATGATGTCATTTTTAGGTATGTACGTATTTCGGGGATTATTTGAAAATGCCTACATTAATCAAGTGGGGATTTTGGTGGGCTTATTATTGGCGCTACGGTATTCACTGTTAACCCACCCAATAACACCAGAAAAAACAGCGTAATAAACTTATTTAGTGAGTTTTAGCATTGTTTCTATAATCACTTCAGCCCGTTTATCCCAGTTGTAATAATTCTCAACTAATGAACGGGCATGTGCTGTTTTTTCAGTAGCTCTCTGTTCATTTTCTCTCAAGAAGATTATTTGTTTAGCAAAACTTTGTGCATCGCCACTATCAGCAAAACTCACGGCTTTTTCATCTACCACATCACGAATAGAAGGAAAATCTGAAATCACTACAGGCTTACCCATCGCCATATATTCAAATAATTTTAGAGGCGATGTATAACGACTTCCTATACTCGTAAGCGTTAAAGGTAAAACACAAATATCGTGCTGAGCAATGGCAGAAAATCGTTGTTTAGGGTCAATAAAGCCAAGAAAATTCACTTTATCAATTACATCCATTTCTTGAGCCAATAATGTTAATCCCGCGATTTGTTCTAATGTTCCCCCTGCAATATTTAACCTTGCGTTATCAAGGTACTTCATTGCACGCATCATTGTGGGTATTCCTTTCCACTTATGCAAGCTACCAAGATAAAGCACTTCAGTAACGGCTTTAGGAGACGGCGTTAATTTGATATCACACTGCGCAACAGCATGAAGATCAACACCATCAGGAACAACAGTAATAGGCGTATTAACTTGATATTGCGATAAAATATCTTCACGTAATAATGTGGTTAAAACAAAAATACCCGTCGCCTTGCTATAAACCTGTTTCTCCATTTTTAATAATTTATGATATTTAACTCGATTTCGCTTATTTTCAAATGAATGAGATTCAGCAAATGATTGAGCAAAAATTTCATGACTTTCAAAAAAGAGAGGAATATCGGGGTAACGTTCTGAGAGGTAACATGCCAATTTTAAATTACGGGTAAATAATGCATCAACAGCGTTTTGCTTTAGCCAACGCGCAATTTGTAATGAAAAAAGTTTTTGTGAATTAAAGGGAAAATACCACTTTCGCCGAATATCGCGTAATGAAACAAGGTTTGCATTAGAATGGATGGCTCGACCTAAAATATCGTTATCTTTATAATGTCCTTTCGGTGTCACAAGTGAAACGTGCATGCCTGCTCGAGCAAAAGCATCAACATTTTGTAAAATTTGCAATGATGCAACACGTAAATCAGGGACAGGATAAGGATCAAGATAAGCGATTTTCATAATGATGACGCTAAAGCCTGTAATAAACGTTGTGTTGAATGTTGCCAAGTATAGCAAGATTCTATGCGTAAACGTGCGTTTTCACCCATCATTTTTCCTTTATCTGGTAATCCACGTAGATGATTAATTGCCATAACAATGGCATCAGCATCACCAGGAGTAACTAATAATCCTGCATTGCCTTCATTACCAACAACCTCAGGAATACCACCTATATGACTTGCTATAACGGGCTTAGCACATGCCATAGCTTCTGCAATAGTAATACCAAAAGCCTCATCACCTATACTTGGAAAAATACCGGCATCACAAGCCGCATAAAACTCAGGTAATTTATTATGTTCAATAGGCTCATGAAAGATAATCTGATCAGCAACGCCTTTAATCATGACTTTATTTTTTAATCGAGCTAAATCGTCACCATTACCAATGATAAGAAGTTTAACATCCTCATCACGTAATTGGCTTATCGCATCAATCGCAATATTTAAACCTTTCCATCCAACTAATCGACCCGCAAAGGCGAGTAAAAAAGTGTTTTCACCAACACCTAATTGCTGGCGCAATGACGTAGTCATAGGTTTAAATTTTTCAATATCGACACCATTATAAATGACACGAGGAAATTGTTTAAAATGATGTTGAATTTGCCAAGCATTAAAATGACTACAAGCGACCCATGCCGAAATTTTTTTACCTAATTTGCGATCACCCTTAAAAAAACTTGTACCACCACTCATATAACAAAAACGTGTCACTGATGATTTTGGCATTAAGCGGGGCCAAAAGAAATCAAATGGCTTTGTTAAGATGATCCAATCAAATTTTTGGTCAATGACATCTTGTTTCGCATGGCGAGCAAATGTATAACGCTCAACAATACGGCGAAATCGTCCACCTAAATCAATCACTTTATCTCTTGGCGTATAAGGGTAAGTATGGATCTCAATTTGGCGTCCTTCCAGTTTTTGTCGCACATTTCCCTCGCCCCCATAAAGATGAACCTCGTGTCCAGCATCATGCAATTGCTTTGCCAGTTCCCAAACCGCTGTTTGGATACCGCCATAAGACATTGTGATTGTGACATCAATTAAACCTATCTTCATGGGTTACTCTTTCACCTTCATTTTATTTATTATATGACTAACGGCATTCCACACTTTTTCAACTGAAATATCAGCCATAGTATCTTCACGGCTAGCATTATTTAACGAATTAGGATGTTCAATCACTTGGCAACATGAATGCTGTAAAGGCGCTAAGTAGCATCCAGGATGGAAGCTATGATATAGCGCCACCATTGGAATACCTAGAGCACCCGCTAAATGTGTAGGCCCTGTATCAACCCCAACATATAGCGATAAGTGAGCCATAATGGCGGCATTTTGTCGCATAGAAACACATCCAGCGATGGATAAACATCGCTCTTTGCCTATTGTTTTAGCTAGTGCAGATGCTAACTGTTTACTTTCTTCTCCACCTAATAGCAGAAAATAAGCTTGTTCGTCATGGGCAATAATCTGTTTTGCTAATTGCAAAAAATTTTCTGCAGGCCAATCCCGATAGGCTTTAGCAGGAAAACTTTGTAGCTGAAAACCAATAATCTTCTTATTAATTAATGCATTATCTTTTAAAAATTTTCTAGCAAAAAATTTTTCTTTATCTGTCACCGTATAATGTAAGTGCCAATAAGTAGGATTAATCTCTAATGCATTAACTAATAAGGCTCGTTCTTTTTGCGCAATCATTAGCGTATTAGGGCGAGCCACCCACGTTATTCCCTTTTCATCCAATCCGTTATCTGCAAAAGCGACTGTATGGTGTGATTGGCGACGTGCATAATCAACTAATTCGTGATCATTTCCATACACCAATGCTAAATCATAAGGCTTGTTAGGTAACCAACCTAACCACGTTGCTTTTCTTTTCGAAAAAGCATTAACTCGATAAATATCTGGATTATGGGCAAGAATACAGGCACTACGCTTATGAGCAAATACATGGATACGCGCGTGTGGCCAACGCGTTTTAAGTGCATGTATTGCAGGAGTGATAAGTAATGTATCACCAAAGCGGGCTATTGCTATAACCAATATGTTTTTAGGAACCATACTCTTTTTTTGACTTAAAATGATACATTTGCTTTCTAGACTATACACTAAAAAACATTACAAATATTCATCATTAGAATGAATAAACTGTAAGAAAATTCTACAATAGTGATAATACCCCATAAAAGTGATATTTATCATACTTATCTGTTTTTTGTATTAATCGCTTGAATAAAGATATATTCCATTTTATTCAACATGTTATCTAAACCAAATTTCTCTCTTGCATGTACTAAAGCCGCTTGTCCCATTTCTTCTCTTAATGCTGTTGAACTCATTAATTTAGCAAGATAATTAGTTAAAGTTTCTTGTACTTGAGGCGCGAGTGTAAATCCGGTTTTACCATCTATTACCGCTTCACTAATTGCACCGACTGTCGTCGAAATGACAGGTAAACCGCATGCCATCGCTTGCATAATCCCTTGAGGCACGCCTTCATTACCAAAAGAAGGTAGTGCGAAGAGATCCATTGCATTTAAGCAATCAGGCACATCAGTACGATTCCCTAAAAAGAAAATATGCTCTTCTAAACCAGCCTCTTTAACCATAGGGACTAAATTTTTACGCTGAGGACCATCACCAACAAAAACAAGCTGCCATTCAGGATATTGTTGATGCAATATTTTCCACGCTTCAACCAAATATTTATGCCCTTTCCAAACTCTCATGGTGGCCACAATACCTAAGGTGGGCTTATTAGGAAGCCCTATTTTTTCTCTAGCCCGTTGCTTTTCTTGTGGAGAAAATCGTTGCAAATCAATACCTGTTGGTACTGATGTCATTTTCTCAAGCGGAAAACGATTATGTTGATGTAATGTTTCTCTTAGTTTTTCACCTGTTGTCACGATATGTGAGCTAGAGGAGAGATAGAGCCAACGAGTAGGCAATGAACGAGAAACATCAGTAGAAACATGGCGTGTACGTACAATAGGAGGTGTATGGCGCAATGTTGCACAAGAAACAGCAACAAGCCAAGCATCTGTAGAACTGTGGGTATTAATAATATCAAACTGGTGATGATGTTGTTTTAACCAACGTCTCATTGCAGTTAATGCAGCATAACGTTTTTTTTCAATGGGAAGAGTAATAACATCAATACCATACTCAGATGCCACTTTTGCAATTTGCGAATTTGGGCAACAAACTAAGGACACTTTATGTCCTCGACGGATCATTCCCTGAGATTCTGTCAGAATACGAATTTCCTGACCACCCCAACCACACGAAGACTCTGTATGTAATATTGACAGCATCGACTCACTCATCGCAATCCATTCACCTGATGACTAAAAGGATATTAGTATAACGAAAGTATGAGTGAATAGCATAATAGCTTTACTTCTTTATACTTAGCTTACTCTATATAATAAAAAACCCGACACGAAGGTCGGGTTTTTTAAGAAGACTGAAATTATTTAATTTTAGCTTCTTTATAAGTCACATGCTGGCGAACAACTGGATCGAATTTTTTCATTTCCAGTTTTTCTGGCATAGTGCGTTTGTTCTTCGTAGTGGTATAGAAGTGACCTGTACCAGCAGAAGAGACGAGTTTAATTTTCTCGCGAATACCTTTAGCCATTTTTCAGCTCCTTAGAACTTCTCACCACGGGCACGTAGATCTGCTAATACAGATTCGATGCCTTTTTTATCAATCACACGCATACCTTTAGCAGATACACGCAGAGTTACGAAACGTTTCTCAGACTCAACCCAGAAACGGTGAGAGTGCAGGTTTGGCAGAAAACGGCGTTTAGTCGCGTTTAATGCGTGAGAGCGGTTGTTTCCACTCACAGGACGCTTGCCGGTAACTTGGCAGACTCGGGACATGTCTATTCTCCAAAAATCTAATCAGCTCGAGCTTTAGTATCAGGTTTGGCCGCCTCGTCAGGCTTTGGAGCCCATCTCAGCAACTTTTAACGAACGAAAAACTGTGTAATCACCTCAGAAAAAACTTGCTGAGATAGGCTCTTCTCGCCAAACCCAAGATCCTCAAAGGTGGCGTAGTATACGCCCAATGGCGCCAACGCTCAAGACCCGTACAAATAAAGATTGACAATTATTGCAAAAATATTAGCTATAACCAACCTCTTTCAGCGAAAGAAACACAGTTCTCATGCCCAATAACAAGGTGATCGAGTACATTTACTCCCACTAATTGGCATGCACTAAAAATTTTTTCAGTTAATTGCTTATCAGCAAGACTGGGTTCTGAGATGCCAGAAGGATGATTATGGGCAAGAATAATCGAAGTTGCATTCTTTTTTATTGATTGACGCACAATTTCTCTTGGATGAACTTCTACCCGATTAATTGTTCCTTTAAACATTTCTTCAAAATCAATAAGTTGGTTTTGATTATCAAGAAATAAAACAATAAATACTTCTCTATCACGCCAACTTAATAATTTTTGTAAGTAAAATTTAGTGTCGTCTGAGGATGAAAGGACATTTTTATGCATAAATTGCGTTTTAGAGAATCGCTGAGACATTTCATTAATTGCTTGTAACTGTGTGAATTTACCAATACCTATTCCTTTAAAACGTCCCAAAGTTTCATAATCAGCATTAATAACATGGTAAAGAGAGCCACACTCTTTGAGCAAAAAATCAGCAAGTTCAAAAACTGATTTTTCATAAGTCCCTGTTCGTAAAAAAATGGCAAGTAACTCAATGTCTGTGAGGGCTTCTGCTCCATAAAGTACAAGTTTTTCTCTTGGTAAAAGAGTGTTGATAGATTGATTCTCCATCCTTGGTACTCCTTATCTTATTGAACTGTATTCATATTTATTATTTTTGCTATAAATTATCACTACAATATTCAGCTTATTTTTTATGTATATACTTATAAAACAAATCTCTCTAAATACGGTATAAAGAAACATCATTATAAAATAATCACAAAACAACTGTTGTTTTATACAGGTTAATTACTATAGACTGCACATATTGTATAAAAAAGTGATTAAAAATAATTCTGCGAGATAAACCACAAGAATTTATTTTATAAAACATTGCATTACATTGAATTCTTAATTCAGTAATACCTTGTGGTAAAATGCGGGTAATTGTTTATGTACTTAGGCATTTGGTCATGAATACACTTCACGAAAAAAAAATAATTCTTGGTATTAGTGGTGGTATTGCAGCCTATAAGGCCCCTGAATTAGTACGACGTTTACGCGATCAGGGTGCGATTGTGCGTGTCGTGATGACGCCTGCAGCACGGGCTTTTGTTACCCCGCTTTCATTACAAGCTGTTTCAGGTTTTCCTGTTGCCGATGATTTGCTTGATCCCGCAGCTGAAGCCGCAATGGGACATATTGAACTAGGTAAATGGGCTGATTTAATTCTACTTGCGCCTGCTACTGCAGATTTAATCGCTCGCTTACGCGTGGGAATGGCTAATGATTTATTAACAACTCTTTGTTTAGCAAGTACAGCCCCCATTGCCATTGCACCTGCAATGAATCAACAAATGTATAGAGCAACAATCACGCAAGAAAATATATCAGCATTGAAACAAAGAGGTTGCCTTATTTGGGGACCTGACTCCGGTAGCCAAGCTTGTGGTGACATAGGACCAGGAAGAATGCTTGACCCTCTTAGCTTAGTTTCTTTAGCACAAGCGTTATTTACCACAAAATCTCAGGATCTACTGGGTAAAAAAATAACGATTACAGCAGGACCTACTCGTGAAGCATTAGATCCAGTACGTTTTATTAGCAACCATAGCTCAGGAAAGATGGGCTTTGCCATTGCACAAGCCGCCGCCGAACGAGGCGCAAAAGTAACGCTTATTTCAGGGCCAGTCACATTACCGACACCTCCTTGTGTTAAACGTATTGATATCGAAAGTGCGCAAGAAATGTATGACCAAGTAATGACTTTAGCTCCTTCACAAGATATTTTTATTGGTTGTGCTGCAGTTGCTGATTATCGCGCTAAATTCATCGCTGCTGAAAAAATAAAAAAACAAGGTGATGAAGTCACTATCACTATGATAAAAAATCCCGATATTGTTGCTAGTGTCGGAAAAATGAAAGAGCATCGCCCTTTTGTTGTCGGATTTGCAGCCGAAACACAAAATGTGGAAGAATACGCCCGCAAAAAACGCGAGCAAAAACAACTCGATTTAGTCTGTGCTAATGATGTTTCACTAAAAGACCGTGGTTTTAATAGTGATAATAATGCATTACACCTTTTCTGGGCTGATGGTGAAACACGTTTACCATACTGTAGTAAAATAGAACTGAGTCATCGCCTACTTGACGAGATAGCCAAACATTATGATGAAAAAAATTGACGTTAAAATTCTTGATGCGCGTATTGGTCAAGAATATCCACTACCTGCTTATGCAACAACAGGCTCTGCTGGTTTAGATTTACGTGCTTGCTTAGATGCACCACTTAAACTCGAGCCAGGACAAACTGAATTACTGCCAACAGGTCTTGCTGTTCATATTGCAGATGAAGGCTTAGCAGCAATGGTGCTTCCTCGTTCAGGCCTAGGACATAAACATGGCGTTGTTCTTGGTAATTTAGTTGGATTAATTGATTCTGATTACCAAGGTCAATTAATGGTGTCAGTTTGGAATCGTGGTCAACAAGCCTTCATCATTGAACCCGGCGAGCGTATTGCTCAAATGGTTATTGTGCCTGTTGTCCAAGCCGAATTTAATATTGTTGAAGATTTTACTGCGACGGAACGTGGTAGTGGTGGTTTTGGTCACTCCGGCCGCCAATAGTATCATCAAATTACATTAATAATATCAATCTCCCTTTGCTCTTAAAATAGAGCAAAGGTTTACTGATTTGTTTTGCTTTTAGCAGGGGCCTTATCAGTCATGGCAGAAGAAAAAGAAATTAAGAAAAAAAGAAATAGACGGGATGAAATATTACAATCACTCGCTCAAATGCTTGAGTCTAGTGATGGTAGCCAACGCATTACAACAGCAAAGCTTGCTGCTACTGTGGGCGTTTCAGAAGCGGCACTTTACCGTCATTTTCCTAGTAAAACCAAGATGTTTGATAGCCTAATTGAATTTATTGAAGATAGCTTGGTATCACGCATTAATCTGATTTTAAAAGATGAAAAAGAGACTATTGCTCGGATTCGCCTTATTCTTATTTTAATCTTAGGTTTTGCTGAAAGAAATCCAGGCTTATCGCGTATTCTTACCGGCCACGCATTAATGTTTGAGCAAGATAGATTGCAAGGTCGTATTAATCAATTATATGAACGAATTGAAGTTCAATTAAGGCAAGTGATTAAAGAACGTAAAATACGCGAAGGAGTGGCATTCTCACATGATGAATCACTGTTAGCATCTCAACTTCTTGCTTTTTGTGAAGGCATGCTAGCACGCTTTGTACGCACTGAATTTCGTTATCAACCAACGAAAGAATTTGAAGCCCGATGGCCATTAATATTGGCTCAGTTACAATGAAATGATGGACTCGTGATTTAACTCAAAAAATTTGAAAATGACAACTATGCCGTTTTTTTGTTATTTGTGTTAACATGCCTACACTGATACTTGGGTATCTCACTGTATTTATCAGGAATGGCACCTATGCGGTTCCTACTTTGTGGCATTAACAATATGCTTGCCATAACGATAAAAAGTCCTTTAATAAGTCAATATCTGAGATAGTTCTCTCAGAAAGTTCATTGTACTACTCACCCCGCCCATAATTGGGCGAGGGCTTTTTTTTACTTCATTACAGTCTTTGTTGTTTATACATTAACACCATAGCGTTCACGATATGCTTTTACCGCGGGTAAATGTTGCGACAATGTTTGGTTTTCACTTAAGTAACTAATCAAATCATCAAGCGTAATAATCGCGTAAACCTGACATTGATAATCGCGTTCTAGTTCTTGAATAGCAGAAAGCGCTTCACGCCCTTTTTCTTGTCTATCTAAACTTAATAACACACCTGAAAGTGTTGCCTCATGTTGCTTAATAATTTCCATTGATTCACGAATAGCAGTGCCTGCTGTAATGACATCATCAACAATGACAACATCACCTTTTAATGGGCTACCGACTAGCGTTCCTCCCTCTCCATGATCTTTAGCTTCTTTACGATTAAAGCAATAAGGCATATCAATATCATGATGTTCAACAAGTGCTACTGCTGTTGTTGTTGCAATGGGGATACCTTTATATGCTGGTCCAAATAACACATCACAAGAAACATGATTATCCAGTAATGTTTGCGCATAAAACTGTCCCAACAAAGCCAAATCACGCCCTGTATTAAATAAACCTGCATTAAAAAAATAGGGACTTACGCGTCCTGATTTCAGCGTAAACTCACCAAATTTCAATACATTTTTTGCTAATGCAAGTTCGATAAAACGGCGTTGGTAGGCTTTCATGTTTCTCTCCTTTCAATGTTACTTAATGACAAATTTTAGGCATAAAAAAAGCGACTTCTCAGTCGCCTTAAAAATAGAATTTATTGTTTGAGCGCCTCTTTCTGCGCTTCAAATATCTTATCTAATCCCCCTTTTGCAAGGGAGAGTAACGAAAGTAGCTCATCATGGCTAAACGGTTCTGCTTCTGCCGTTCCTTGAACTTCTATCATACGACCATCATCAATCATAACAACGTTCATATCTGTTTGTGCGGCTGAATCTTCAACATATTCAAGGTCACACAAAGGCTCGCCATCAACAATACCGACAGAAACAGCAGCAACCATTGATTTTAATGGGCTTTTTTTCAATTTGCCGGCTTCAACCATTTTATTGAGTGCATCAACGAGTGCAACACAAGCACCTGTAATGGATGCCGTACGCGTACCACCGTCAGCTTGGATAACATCACAATCAACGGTTATCGTAAATTCACCTAACGCTTTTAAATCTACCGCTGCACGTAATGAGCGAGCAATTAAGCGTTGAATTTCCATAGTACGACCAGTTTGTTTACCACGAGCGGCTTCACGCGCATTACGGCTATTTGTTGCACGAGGAAGCATACCATACTCAGCGGTAACCCATCCTTGACCTTGGCCTTTAAGAAAACGTGGCACACCTTCTTCCACTGTTGCATTACACAGGACTTTGGTATCACCAAATTCGACTAAAACAGAACCTTCGGCATGTTTTGTATAATGACGAGTAATTGTAATAGGACGAACTTGGTTTGCTTGTCTGTCTGCTGGACGCATGGTGTTATCTCCGCTTTCTCTGACATATTGGGAGCGCATTATACGACCTAAAATCGCTTATGCCTATCCTGTATCGATACCTAAGGTTATAATCATTGCATCTTTTACTACATTGAGACCCTATTATGATCCGTAGCATGACCGCATTTGCGCGCCGAGACATTAAAAAAGAATGGGGTAGCGCTGCATGGGAATTACGTTCCGTTAATCAGCGATACCTAGAAACTTACATTCGCTTACCTGAGCCATTACGTAGTTTAGAGCCTGTTATTCGAGAACGTCTACGTAATCGCTTAACACGTGGCAAAATTGAATGTAACTTACGTTTTGATCTTAATACCCATAATCAAGGTGAGCTGACACTAGATGAAAATTTAGCAAAACAGCTTATTGCTTCTGCAAATTGGGTAAAAAGACAAAGCCATGAAGGTACGATAAGTCCTTTTGATATTTTACGCTGGCCTGGTGTTATTTCAGCCCAAGAACAAGATTTAGATGCTATTGGCACTGAGCTACTTGCAGAGCTTAATCTTGCCATTGATGCATTCATCGCCAGTCGTGAAACTGAAGGTGAAGCATTAAAAACCTTAATTGAACAGCGTCTAGATGCTGTTAACGATGAAGTCGTCAAAGTCAGAGCACAAATGCCAGAAATTTTACAATGGCAACGCGATCGTTTAACGAGCAAATTAGAAGAAGCACAAGTTCAAATCGATAATAATCGTTTAGAACAAGAATTAGTGATGCTAGCACAGCGCTTAGATGTCGCTGAAGAGCTAGATAGACTAGATGCTCACGTAAAAGAAACACGTAAAATTTTAGGCAAAAAAGAAGCCGTTGGTCGCCGTCTTGATTTTATGATGCAAGAATTTAATCGTGAATCAAATACACTCGCTTCAAAATCAATTAATACAGATATCACGAATTCAGCAATTGAGTTAAAAGTATTAATTGAGCAAATGCGTGAGCAGATTCAAAATATAGAGTAAGAAATTTCTTTCATTAAACCCTCTCTATAAAAACAATAAAGCCAGTATTAAAAATAAATATTGGCTTTATTAATGGAAATAGCTTCATAAATAACATTCAAAAAAAATCAAATAGATAAAATTAACCCATATCAAACGGTTTTTTTACTGCCCCATCATTAAGTAATTCAGATGCAATAGCATTTATCTCAGCCTGAACATATCCCCAATACTCAGGGTTATTGAGTGTTCGCTCTTTAATTTGCTTAGGAATAAAACGACTCATTTCCATATTGAAATCATTACGTACTTCATCTTCCAACATCAGTTTACTCAACTGCATAGACAATGCTTGTCGAAAATCTTCGATATGCTTATTTCTAGCAACAAGTTTTTTTTCAACCAGTGTCTTTGATAAATTAATACCACGTTGCTTAATCCAAACAATATCCCATATGTCACGAGGTTTTATACGCCTTGCACGATATGCTAATGCGATCAGTTTGTCAGCCAATGTTTCTTGTAAAGACTGTACTGGGACTAAAATCCCTTCTGTCGGTACAACGATATCGTAATGATTAATCAATGGACGCTTTTCAATATCGAATGACGGAATAGCACAAACGTCAATATGCATTTTTTGCCTTGGTAAATCAGGACGATTAGCCTCTTTTATAATACCAATTGTCCAAGAAACGGTATCTCCTTGTCGCTCACTTGAGGGCTTATTTACCCAAACTTCTGTTTCATACTTTTTCTGAATATAAGTTTGGATTTCCAACTCCAATCCTTCAAATTCAGATGGTTTGAAATCATAACCTTCCGTTAAAATCAAGATCTTCCGATAATCTACTGCTGTTGTAGCACATACGTAATGAGGTACCACCAATAAAGGTCAATCTTTGCATAACACCCTGTTTTATCAATACATCCATAATATCATGATGTAAAATTTCTTTTTCTATAACGGGAGTTATTGCTGCATAATCAGAATTTGCTTCAACGATTTGACGAATTTGTTGCTTTAACATATTTAGCTCTCCAACATATGTAGATTACGCTGACTATGCTTTAGATCCGCTATCGCTTGCGCTTTATGTGCCCGATACATTCCAATATCAGAATCATAGTACAAGTTGGGAATAATTTTCTCAGCTGGTTGTTTTGTATGAGTAAATTCAATCACACCATAGGGCGTATCAAAGCAGCCTTTTCGACCCTTCGTCATAACAGTGACTCTACCCATCACTACTTGAGATATATCCCCTGTATAACTGAGCTGGCTTTCTAAGCTAATATAGCTCAATACACCACTTCGTAATTTTTTGATAATTTTATAGATGGCTGATGCAGGCTCAGGTGGCGTAATAACACTTTCATATAAACCTTTTGCCACTCGCCTTAGTAGACCTTTATTAATACAATCTGTTAGAAATTTTCTAAATGCTGGGTCATAAGGTACACCAAGCATAAAAGCCAATTCAGTTGAACTATGAATACCACCACCCGCATTAACTGCTTTAGCGAATATGCTTAATAACTCATCAGATTTTGTCATAGGTATACACCAAGTTACCAAATAAGTAACTTACTGTATACTTTATTAATACTTGATACAAGTTAAAGGTATACATTTTGTTACCATATAAGTAACAAAATGTATACCTTTAAAATAAATATCTTAATAAATTTCAATCGTTATTAGTATTAAATCCACATAATCATCACTCACTCAGCGCCTTTCTAATAAACCCTTTATTTTGATTAAGCATTTGTGTGGCTTGTTGTGCATTAACATTGGCTAAGATCATTAAAATTGCGGTTTTACAGTGACGATGAGATTGCGCCAATGCATGTTCAGCAATAGCCCTTTCACATTCCGTTGCTTGCATCACAATATGTATTTGACGTTCAATCAGTTTGGCATTAGTTGCTTCTACATCAACCATCAAATTACCAAATACTTTGCCAATTTTTATCATCGCACTTGTGGTTATCATATTAAGAATAAGTTTTTGTGCTGTACCCGCTTTCATACGTGAAGAACCCGTGACAACTTCAGGACCCACTATGGGAGTTATGGCGATATCAGCGAGTTTAGCTATAGCGCTATCAGGATTACAACTTATGGCTCCTGTTGTTGTGCCTAATGATTTAGCATAGTTTAATGCCCCTATCACATAAGGCGTTCTTCCACTTGCAGCAATGCCAACTAAAATATCTTTTTGATTGAATTGCAGATGACGTAAATCTTGCTCACCTAATTCTAAATTATCTTCAGCATTTTCAACGGCACGTAGAATAGCTTGATGACCACCTGCAATTAAGCCGACAACCATCTCATGAGGAGTACCATAAGTCGGTGGGCATTCACTCGCATCTAAAATACCTAAACGCCCTGAAGTACCAGCACCACAATAGATAAGTCGTCCACCTTGATTAAACGCTTCTGCTACTTTATCAACCAATTGTGCGATATCAGATAACGTAGCTTCAACGGCGAAAGGAACTTTCTTATCTTCATTATTGATAACTTTGAGTATCTCTAGCGTAGAGAGCGTATCAATAGTTTCACTTTCATGATTTCTGCTTTCAGTAATAAGATTATTTAAATCGACTGCCATGCTATACACCAATATTTATAAATGATTTTAATATCATCTATTAAGCTAAAAAGAATAACAAGATACAAACATGGGATAGTGTGAAACGATAAAAATTGACAATACTTTATTGTCAATTGATAGATAACTCCTGCTTGTTAACACAAATACACGCTTAGAGAGGAACTATTTGTATATGCTACATATAATCCTGATAAATAGAAAAAATAGTATTCGACTTTAAAGTTATCTCTTTTTATGAGTAATCGTTACTTTTATTTAATAAAGAATATTAAAAAATCTTATTTATCTTTAATATAATATTTATTTTATTACCTTTGTTTAGGTGTGCAATAATAAACCCAAGCAGGTGGTACATTTAGCATGACACGTCTTTTTTCTAAGTGAAAATAACGAGATAATGTTTTTTCATAACGAGTTGTATATTGAAATAAAACAAAAACCCCCTGAGTATTTAATAGCTCTTGGTGAACTCGTTTTAATACTCTTAATCCTGTTTTTCTAGGAATGGATAAAAACGGTAAACCTGAAATAATCATATTATAATGACTATCTAATTTTTCTGCTGATGTGGTATAAATCGTTAAACGATTATCATCTATTTTTCGTAGTTGTGTAGCAAAACTTGGTTCAATTTCAAAAACATCCAGCGATGAATTTGCCGACATTCTTTTTAATATTTGCTGTGTTATTACGCCAGTACCTGCGCCTAACTCAGCAATTTGAACGTCTTGCTTCCAGTTAAACCTATCTAACATTTCATAGCATAACCAACGTGATGATGGCGCAATGGTTCCCATTGTTGTTGGCGATATTACAAATCGCTTTAAATACGAATAATAGGTTGATAATGGGATATAAGTAGAAAGATCCACCAGCGCCTCCTGAGGGCTTTTAACAAGGAAAATAAAAATAGAGCTAAATGAAAATCATTTATGATTACTTTTATTTATGAAATAAAATCATCTAAGTGGATGACACTGTTTTTAGTATAAAGCGTGGATCCCCATCTAAGTAAATACATTTTTCTTATATATTACACTCTTTTACATTTTTATATTTTTACCCTATTTTTTTAAACAATAATATATTTCTTTTTATTAAAAAAATGAAATAAGACATAACTAAAAAATATTTAGTTTTTACCGTCTTTTGTTTTTAACAACTTAGTGATATTTGTTCGTTATTACACTTTGTTTTGTTAACTCTATAAAGATGATAAGAAACGCTTCTAATTCTTTGCTCATTAATCAATAAATTCACTTGCACCTCTCTCTTTATTTTGTCAGGTTAGTATCAGGTCTCTTACTTATTCCGACAGACAAAGGCAGGGTAATTACAATGAAAAATGTTGGTTTTGTGGGCTGGCGTGGTATGGTCGGCTCCGTTTTAATGCAAAGAATGGTTGAAGAACGTGATTTTGATGGAATAAACCCTATTTTCTTCACTACATCTCAACTTGGTGAAGCTGCTCCCGCTTATGGTGAGCATCGCAGTACATTACAAGATGCGTATGATATTGATACGCTGGCATCACTCGATATCATTATTAGTTGTCAAGGTGGTGACTATACCAATGATATTTATCCAAAACTGCGCCAAGCGGGTTGGCAAGGTTACTGGATTGATGCAGCATCCGCATTACGTATGAATGATGACGCTGTTATTATCCTCGATCCTGTTAATGGTCAACATATTCAAGATAGCCTAAATAAAGGCGTAAAAGCCTTCGTTGGTGGAAACTGCACTGTGAGTTTAATGTTGATGTCATTAGGTGGATTATTTGCCAACGATTTAGTCGAATGGGCAAGTGTCTCTACCTATCAAGCCGCATCAGGAGCGGGTGCTCGTCATATGAAAGAGTTGCTATCACAAATGGGCTCTTTACATAATCAAGTCGTCAAAGAACTTGAAAATCCAGCATCCGCTATTTTAGATATTGAACGTAAAGTCACAAACTACACACGTAGTGGAGCAATGCCAACAGAACAATTTGGCGTGCCTCTTGCAGGTAGCTTAATTCCGTGGATTGATAAACAGCTTGAAAATGGTCAAAGCCGTGAAGAATGGAAAGGACAAGCAGAAACTAACAAAATCCTAAATACAGGCTCTAACATTATTCCTGTTGATGGTTTATGTGTTCGTATTGGTGCATTGCGTTGTCATAGCCAAGCATTCACACTGAAACTGAAAAAAGAGTTACCTGTTGCTGAAATTGAACAACTACTTGCTAATCATAATGAGTGGGTCAAAGTCATTCCTAACGATCGTGAACTCACCATTCGTGAACTGACACCAGCCGCAGTAACAGGTACATTAAGTACACCTGTAGGACGTATTCGTAAACTGAATATGGGGCCTGAATTTATATCAGCCTTTACGGTCGGTGACCAACTTCTTTGGGGGGCTGCAGAGCCTTTACGCCGTATGCTAAATATTTTGCGTTAATGGTTAAAACACCAAAAACACATACAAAAAAACCAGCTAACTAGCTGGTTTTTTTTATTATTTTATCAATACATAATTCTATTAAATATCGATATTAGCGGCTTTTAATGCATTCTCTTCAATAAATGCACGACGAGGTTCAACAGCATCACCCATTAAGGTTGTGAATAGCTCATCTGTTGCAATCGCATCTTTAACCGTTACTTGCATCATACGACGCGTATCTGGGTTCATCGTGGTTTCCCATAATTGCTCAGGGTTCATCTCACCAAGACCTTTATAACGTTGTACAGAAAGCCCACGGCGAGATTCTTTCGTTAACCACTCAAGCGCTTCTTCAAAGCTTTCAATAGCCTGACGACGCTCTCCACGTTCAACAAAAGCACCTTCTTCAATCAAGTTACCAATGATATCGCCTAAATTTGTAATGCGATGGTATTCGCTACTGTGAATAAAATCGTAATCTAATTTATAGTCTGTATCGACACCGTAAGTACGTATACGCAATACCGGTTCAAAAAGACGATTTTCATCATTTTGAGAGATAGTATAGCTGTAAGTACTACCTTGGTCTTCAGCCTCATTTAAGCGATTAACCAGGCCACTCATCCATGCTTCAACTCTCTCTTTATCGGCCAGTTCATCTTCAGTCAATGTTGAGTGATACACCAAGCTGTTTAACATGCTAAGTGGATAGATGCGCTCCATACGACGGATTATTTTATGCGCAGTATGGTAATCAATAACCAGTTTCTCTAGCTGTTCACCATGCATTGCAGGTGCATGCTCACTGATATAAAGTGCCGCGCCATCAAGTGCTATCGACATCAAATATTCATCCATCGCATCATCATCTTTGATATATTGCTCTTGTTTACCTTTTTTCACTTTATACAGTGGAGGCTGAGCAATAAAGATATGACCACGTTCGATGACTTCTGGCATTTGACGATAGAAGAACGTCAGTAGCAATGTTCGAATATGAGAACCATCGACGTCCGCATCCGTCATGATAATGATACTGTGATAACGCAGTTTATCTGGGTTATATTCATCACGGCCAATACCACAACCTAATGCTGTAATCAGTGTTGCAACTTCTTGTGATGATAGCATCTTATCGAAACGCGCTTTTTCAACGTTAAGAATTTTACCTTTCAGTGGCAAAATTGCTTGTGTTTTACGGTTACGACCTTGTTTTGCAGAACCGCCCGCAGAGTCCCCTTCCACTAAATACAATTCAGAGAAAGCAGGATCGCGCTCAGAACAGTCAGCCAATTTACCTGGTAAGCCGCCTAAATCTAAGGCGCCTTTACGACGTGTCATTTCACGCGCTTTACGCGCCGCTTCACGAGCACGTGCTGCATCGATAATCTTACCCACAACGATTTTGGCATCATTTGGGTTTTCTAATAAATATTCTACTAGTTTTTCATTCATCAGCGTTTCTACCGCAGTTTTTACTTCAGAAGAAACGAGTTTATCTTTTGTTTGTGAAGAGAATTTAGGATCAGGCACTTTTACAGAAATCACAGCAATCAAGCCTTCACGAGCATCATCACCCGTTGCACTGACTTTTGATTTTTTCTGATAGCCTTCTTTATCCATATAGCTGTTTAACGTACGTGTCATTGCAGTACGGAAACCGACTAGGTGTGTACCACCATCTCGTTGAGGAATGTTATTAGTAAAGCAATATACATTCTCTTGGAAACCATCGTTCCATAACATGGCGACTTCAACACCAATTCCGTCTTTTTCAGTAGAAAAATAGAATACGTTTTGATGAATAGGCGTTTTATTACGGCTTAAATATTCAACGAAGGCTTTAATACCACCTTCATAATGGAAATGGTCTTCACGGTTATCACGTTTATCAATTAAACGGATTGATACGCCTGAGTTTAAGAACGAAAGCTCTCTAAGACGTTTGGCTAGAATTTCGTATTGAAATTCAGTTTCACCTTTAAACGTTTCTAGGCTTGGCCAAAAACGAACATATGTACCTGATTTTTCAGTATCGCCAATGACTTTTAGACGATCATCAGGAACACCATGACGATAAATTTGTTGATGAATTTTATTATCACGGTGAATAGTTAATTCTAGTTTTTCAGACAACGCATTAACGACAGAAACCCCAACACCATGAAGTCCGCCAGAGACTTTATAGGAGTTATCATCAAACTTACCGCCTGCATGCAGAACTGTCATGATCACTTCTGCTGCAGAAACGCCTTCTTCTTCATGAATTCCTGTTGGAATACCACGACCATCATCGCGAACTGAGACTGAATTATCTGAATGGATAGTGACAATAATCTCATCACAGTAACCTGCGAGGGCTTCGTCGATAGCATTGTCAACCACCTCGAAGACCATGTGATGCAGACCGGTTCCATCATCTGTATCCCCGATATACATCCCCGGGCGCTTACGCACCGCATCCAGCCCTTTTAATACTTTGATACTTGAGGAGTCATATGTATTCGACATCAACGTTTCTCGCTTTATTCCTATGGTTTAACCTCTATTTTGCCACGTTCTACGCTAAATAGCCTGCTATTTACATCTAGCATATCTTTTACTTGCCCAGGTGTTATTGCACTAACAAACACTTGAGCTTGCGTAGATTTTAGACGCTCGGCTAATAACTGACGCCGATTAGCATCTAATTCGGAAGCAAAATCATCGAGCAGATACAGGCATCTTTGCCCATTCTTACGAGTGAAATATTCACCTTGTGCCAGCCTTAAGGCACACATTAATAGCTTAAGCTGGCCTCGTGATAACATATCTTCTACCGGCGTGCCATTCGCTCTAATGCGCAAATCTGCTTTATGAGCGCCTAGCGAGGTATATGTTAACATTTTATCGCGTTCAAATTGACGCGCTAATAATTCTGCATAATCTGTTTCTTTATCCCATCCACGTTGAAAACTCACTTTTAACGTAAATTCAGGTAGAAACAGTTGGCATGTCTGTTCAATATCTTTCGCAATATCTTGCGTATATTGCGCTCGCCATTCACTTATCTGCTCTGTTAAGGAGATAAGCTCTTTATCCCAAGGCATCAACTGGCGATAAGATGATGCTTGTCTTAATGCTGCATTGCGTTGTTTTAATACCCGTTTTAAATCTGACCATGCAGCAAAAAATTGAGGTTCGTTATGAAAGCAACCCCAATCGATAAAAGCGCGACGATATTTCGGTCCGCCATTAAGTAATGTAAAACCTTCTGGCGTTATTAACTGCATTGGCAATAATTTTGCTAACTCTGCAATTTTATGTCCGTCACTGCCATCAATACGAACCGTGCTATTGCCATCGCGATCTTTACTTAAACCAACAGAATAACCGCGACTTTCTTCATTTTTTCCTGCTAAACGACCATGAAGAAAAAACGTATTTTCATCATGTTGAATAACGCGGCTTGCTTGAGCACTTCGAAATGCGCGTCCATGCCCTAATGTGTATATCGCTTCAAGTATACTTGTTTTACCACTCCCGTTAGGTCCGACAAGGAAATTAAAACCATCAGCTAAGGCTAAATCCGCATCTTCTATATTTCTAAAATGACGGATTAATAAACGGGATAAAATCATAGTAGATACAATTATAAACGCATAGGCATAACAACATATGCCGCTGCAGAACTTGCTTCATTTTCTACTTGAACACTAGATACCGCATCTGTTAGTAACAGTTTAACATCTTCACATTTTAATGTGTTTAAGACATCAAGCAGATAGCTTACATTAAAACCAATCTCCATATCCTCACCTTGATATTGAACATCAACAATTTCTTCTGCTTCTTCTTGTTCGGGATTATTAGCCGTAATTTTTAATTGGCCATTGGTGAGATTAATACGTACACCGCGAAATTTTTCATTTGATAAAATCGCAGCACGAGAAAAGGCTTGTTTAAGGATATCACAACCTGCAATAACGGCTTTAGTTGGATTTTTTGGTAATACGCGACGATAGTCAGGAAAGCGCCCATCAACCAGTTTAGAAGTAAAAATGAAATCACCCACATGGGCACGTAGATTATTACTTCCAATTTGCAGTTGTAATAAGCTTTCACCACTTCCATCAAGTAAACGCATTAACTCAATAACACCTTTACGAGGCACTATAACTGAGTGACCAGGTAAGGATTGTCCGATATCCATAGAACAGACAGCTAAACGGTGACCATCTGTCGCGACAGTGCGCAGTTCCGTGTTTTCCGTTTCAAATAGCATACCATTGAGGTAATAACGCACATCTTGATGTGCCATGGAAAACTGAGTGGATTCAATCAAGCGTTTTAATGTCGCTTGAGGTAACGTAAACTCAACATCACTTTGCCAATCATCTAAGTTAGGAAAGTCAGTTGCAGGTAGCGTTGAAAGTGAAAAACGGCTACGACCTGAGCGCACCAATAAACGCTCACCATCAAGTTCAACACTAATTTCAGCACCATCAGGTAATCCGCGCCAAATATCAAAAAATTTACGCGCAGGCACCGTCGTTGCGCCATTCTCATGAGACTGGCTCAGCTCTACTCTGGCCATCATCTCCATTTCAAGATCAGTACCTGTTATCAATAAGGCATTGTCAGTTACCTTAAGCAACAAGTTGCCTAAAATAGGTAAAGTTGGGCGACCACTTAAAGGGCCGCTAACTTGTTGCAGCGGCTTTAGCAGCTGTTCACGTTCAATGATAAATTTCATAGCGCTAGGATGATAATGTTCTGATTAAGTTAGAAAAATCTTCTTTGATATCGTGACTTTCTTCACGCAACTGCTCTATTTTTCGACAAGCATGAAGCACTGTTGTATGGTCACGACCACCAAAGGCATCCCCGATTTCAGGCAAGCTGTGGTTTGTTAATTCCTTTGCCAGCGCCATTGCCATTTGCCTAGGACGGGCAACCGATCGGGATCGTCGCTTTGATAATAAATCGGCCACTTTAATTTTATAATATTCTGCTACTGTTTTTTGAATATTATCGATAGTGACTAATTTTTCTTGCAAGGCAAGTAAATCGCGCAATGCTTCACGTACAAAATCGATAGTAATCGCACGACCTGTAAAATTTGCATTCGCTATTACCCGATTTAATGCACCTTCAAGTTCACGGACATTAGAACGAAGTCGCTTAGCAATAAAAAAAGCCACTTCATCGGGTAGTTGGATTTGATTCTCATCCGCTTTTTTCATCAAAATCGCAACTCGAGTTTCGAGTTCTGGTGGCTCAATTGCGACGGTTAAGCCCCAGCCAAAGCGCGATTTTAATCTATCTTCAACACCATTTATCTCTTTTGGATAACGGTCTGAAGTTAAAATAATTTGCTGATTACCTTCTAACAATGCGTTAAAGGTATGAAAAAATTCTTCTTGTGAGCGCTCTTTATTCGCAAAAAATTGAATATCATCAATGAGTAAAGCATCAACAGAACGATAATAACGTTTAAAATCTTCTATCGCATTGTTTTGTAGCGCTTTTACCATATCTTGAACAAAGCGTTCAGAATGCATATAAACCACTTTTGCATTCGCTTTACGCTCCATAATACTGTTACCTACAGCATGTAATAGATGCGTTTTACCTAAACCTGTCCCACCATATAAAAAAAGTGGGTTATAGGCGCCACCAGGATTATCAGCAACTTGCCTTGCGGCTGCTCTTGCTAATTGGTTAGATTTACCTTCAACAAAGTTATCAAACTTATGTTTAGGATTGACATTAGAACGATAGCTTAATTCTGGTAACTGAGATGAAGGCGGATTATCCCAGCTAGGGCGTACAGGCTGACTTGTATTCGTCGGTGTATTATTCACCGATGGATATGTCACTGCTTTGGGAACATTTTCTGTCGTACTGGCAGAGGCCGGCTTATTACCAACTTCAAAACGCAATGAAGGGACTTCAGAACCACAAAAATCCATTAATAATTCATTAATGTTATTAATGTATTTTTCTCTTACCCAATCTAACACAAAGCGATTAGGTGCATACAATGCCAGCGTATTATCGCAAAGCTCTGCCTGCAAGGGACGTATCCACATACTAAATTCAGTGGCAGGTAACTCATCCTGCAACCGGGCAAGACAATGCTGCCAAAGCGAAAGTGACACGGCGGACTCCCCTCAAAACAAGACTAAAAATAAACAGGAAAAATGTGGTTAAACACTAGGTGCACAACACCGTTCCTCTTCAATTCTTAATAAGGAACAACTTATGATGACAACGATTATTCACATCGTGAGTCACGATCGCAGATTGGTCTTTCTGATCGTGACGGGGGATCATATCGTAAAACGAAACGAAGATCCTCTTTCTTTTACACAGTTTTTATAGTTTTTATCCACAGGCTTGCCCGTTTTCGATAATTCATCATAAATAAATGAGCAAAGGCATTCTAGTCTACTTGAGTCATCCCATAAATAGCAATTGGGGATAACTTTCTCTTTATAAAAATATCTCATTATTATATACATTGATCAATTATCTGCCAGTTGATCAAGCAAAGATCCTTGCGCTTTAACCGTTAGTACGTATAATCTTGCACCCTGCATGCTTGTACCAATAACATCTTTTCTCTTCGTCTTTTTAGACGTCGATAAAGGATTAACGTTAAGCATAAGCAAGGATTGAACATCGGGTTTGCTAAAAAAGACGACAAAAATCGGTACTTAAAGCATCATCTTCATTGACGCATTAGAGTGATTTTATTACAATCCCGCATCTTTCCATCATTGATGCTGCGATTGAAGTATCAGTTTGTTTATTTATAGCAGACTAGTCTGTCAACGCATTTGCTGAATCAGTAATTATATTAAGTAGGTAGAAATCGCTATGAAACGCACTTTTCAACCGTCTGTACTGAAGCGCAACCGTAACCACGGCTTCCGCGCTCGTATGGCCACTAAAAATGGTCGTCAGGTTCTGGCTCGCCGTCGTGCGAAAGGCCGCGCTCGTCTGACCGTTTCTTCGAAATAATTAAAGCTAACCATTCCGTGGTTAAGCTCGCTTTTCCAAGGGAGTTACGTTTGTTAACTCCCAAGCATTTCAATTTTGTTTTCCAGCAGCCACAACGTGCGAGTTCACCAGAAATAACAATTTTGGGTCGCCAGAATGAGCTGGGGCATCCCCGCATCGGTCTCACTATCGCAAAGAAAAACGTTAAACGTGCTCATGAGCGTAATCGTATTAAACGATTAGCGCGTGAATACTTTCGTTTACATCAGCATCAATTACCCGCGATGGATTTTGTGATATTAGTAAGAAAAGGGGTTGCTGAACTTGATAACCACCAATTGACGGAAATGTTGGGTAAATTATGGCGTCGTCATTGTCGCTTGGCTCAAAAATCCTGATCTTGCTGATTAGGGGCTATCAACTGGGGATTAGTCCTCTGTTGGGGCCTCGTTGTCGTTTTAATCCTACGTGCTCTCATTATGGAATTGAGGCATTGCGCAGGTTTGGAATGATAAAAGGGAGTTGGTTAACTGTGAAACGCATATTAAAATGCCACCCTTTACACGAAGGTGGTGATGATCCTGTCCCACCTAGAAAAAACGACGATAACAGAGAAAATTAACGATGGATTCGCAACGCAATCTTCTATTCATCGCTTTGCTGTTCGTTTCTTTCCTGATCTGGCAGCAGTGGGAGGGTGATAAGACATCACAAAACACCACCACTACTACTCAGGTCTCGCAACAAGCGGACGTGCCAAGCAGTGATAGTCTTGCTGTGACTGGTAACAGCAATGAGCAGGCAAAATTGATTACCGTAAAAACTGACGTACTTGATCTTCAAATCAATACGCAGGGCGGTACAATCGATGAGGCTGATTTGTTAGCCTATCCCGCCGAGCTTAACTCAAATACCCCTTTCCGTTTACTAGAAACGACACCGCAATTCCTGTATCAGGCACAAAGTGGCTTAATTGGCCCTGATGGCCCAGATCAGAAATCTCGCCCTGTTTACAGCACAGATAAAAAAGAATTCATTCTTGCTGAAGGTCAAGAAGAATTACGTGTACCTATGACTTATGTGAATGAAGAAGGCGTTAAATTCGTCAAAACCTTTGTTCTGAAAAAAGGTCAGTACAATATCAGTGTTGATTATAAAATTGAGAACACGACAGATAAAACGCTGACAATGAATTTCTACGGTCAGTTAAAACAATCTGTTAAGTTACCAGAACATCGTGATACAGGAAGTAGCAACTTTGCACTTCATACCTATCGTGGTGCTGCGTATTCATCAGATGAAACAAACTATAAAAAATATAGCTTTGGTGATATCGAAGATAAAAATTTATCGCTAACGACCAATAATGGTTGGATTGCGATGTTGCAACAGTACTTCGCTACTGCGTGGATCCCAACAAAAGATAGCCAGAATAATAATTTCTACTCTATCACTTTAGATAATAAATCTATTGCATTAATTGGTTATAAATCAGCTCCATTGATAATCGCACCAAATGCTACTGCTGATATCGGCTCTACATTATGGGTTGGTCCAGAAATCCAATCTGAGATGTCCGCTATCGCACCGCATTTAGATTTATCAGTAGACTATGGTTGGTTATGGTTTATTTCTCAGCCACTGTTTAAATTGCTGAAATTTATTCACAGCTTTATCGGTAACTGGGGTTTCTCCATTATCGTTATTACCTTTATTGTTCGTGGTATCATGTATCCACTGACAAAAGCGCAATATACGTCAATGGCGAAAATGCGTTTATTACAACCAAAATTAGCGGCACTTCGTGAGCGTATTGGTGATGATAAACAGCGTATGAGCCAAGAAATGATGGCGTTATACAAACAAGAAAAAGTGAATCCTCTGGGGGGTTGTTTACCTCTGATTATCCAGATGCCAATCTTCCTTGCCTTGTATTACATGCTGATGGGTTCTGTTGAATTACGTCACGCACCATTTATTCTTTGGATACAAGATTTATCAGCACAAGACCCGTATTACATTCTGCCATTATTAATGGGTGTGACAATGTTCATCATTCAGAAACTGTCGCCAACAGCAGTCACTGATCCGATGCAACAAAAAATCATGACCTTTATGCCAGTTGTATTTACAGTCTTCTTCTTATGGTTCCCATCAGGTCTGGTTCTGTACTATATCGTCAGTAACTTAGTGACCATTCTCCAGCAACAATTAATTTATCGTGGTCTGGAAAAACGTGGCTTACATAGCAGAGATAAAAAGTAAGACATCATAGGAAAAAACGCTTCCTTGGTTACATTCAAAGGAAAGTGACATAAAATAGCGAAGGCGGTCTTATATGACCGCCTTCTGTTTTTTATTTTTTATCTATTAATAAATATTCTGATTAAGCGAGTACACCATGCATAGCACTGATACTATCGTCGCTCAGGCAACACCTCCTGGAAGAGGCGGTGTTGGTATCCTGCGCGTTTCTGGCTCTAAAGCTGCCGATGTTGCACAAGCCATTTTAGGTAAATTACCAAAGCCTCGTTATGCTGATTATCTGCCTTTTCTTAATGATGATAACTCAGTGCTTGATCAGGGTATTGCCCTCTTCTTTCCTAATCCACACTCATTTACGGGTGAAGATGTTTTAGAACTACAAGGTCATGGTGGCCCTGTTATTCTTGATTTGCTTTTAAAACGTATTTTACAAATTCCAGGCGTGCGTATTGCAAACCCTGGTGAATTTTCTGAACGCGCTTTTCTCAATGATAAACTCGATCTTGCACAAGCAGAGGCAATCGCTGATTTAATTGATGCCAGTTCAGAACAAGCCGCACGCTCTGCCATTAATTCACTACAAGGCGCATTCTCATCACATATCACAGGAATGGTTGAGTCTTTAATCAACCTACGTATTTACGTTGAAGCCGCCATTGATTTTCCTGATGAAGAGATTGATTTTCTCTCTGATGGTGTGATTGAAGGCAAGCTCAATACTGTTATTGCAGAGTTAGACGATGTTCGCGCTCAAGCGCGTCAAGGTAGCTTATTGCGTGAAGGCATGAAAGTCGTTATCGCAGGTCGCCCTAATGCCGGTAAATCAAGTCTATTGAATGCATTAGCAGGAAGAGAAGCAGCAATTGTCACTGATATTGCTGGTACAACTCGTGATGTACTGCGTGAGCATATTCATATTGATGGTATGCCACTGCATATTATTGATACCGCAGGCTTACGTGAAGCAAGTGATGAGGTTGAGCGTATTGGTATTGAACGTGCTTGGCAAGAGATTGAGCAAGCTGACAGAGTGCTCTTTATGGTTGATAGCACAACAACACAAGCAACAGCACCAGAAGATATTTGGCCTGAATTTATGGCGCGTTTACCTAGTACGCTTCCTGTTACCGTCATCCGTAATAAATCAGATTTAACTGGCGAAAATGTCGAAATTACTGAGCAAAATAACTACCCAATGATTCGCTTATCAGCACGAGATGGTATGGGAATCGAGCTATTGCGTGATCATCTAAAAGAAGCAATGGGTTTTAACAGTAATACAGAAGGTGGATTCTTAGCGCGTCGTCGCCATTTACAAGCATTAAATACAGCAGCTGAGCATTTACAACAAGGTTATGAGCAATTGGTTTATGCAAAATCAGGTGAGTTATTAGCAGAAGAGTTAAGACTTGCTCAACAATCATTAAGTGAAATCACAGGTGAATTTACCTCTGATGATTTATTAGGCCGCATTTTCTCAAGCTTCTGTATTGGTAAGTAATGCCACAATTACCTGCTATACCGCGTAAAAGTGACATTACCGGTTATAGCGGGTAAATAAAGCACCACACACTATATCTGATATAAATGATAACCCTCTTGTTACTTATTCATGCAGCTTGTTTTTTATACAATTTAATGATTGTCCATATTCATATATGTTGCTATATTAGCCTACGATGAAGATCAATAGGAGATAACTATGGCTACTACCTCTTTCAGTAAAAGCTTTGTTGTCAAAGATGAGCATTCTATAAGTCTTATCCAGCACGACCTAAGCCATCCACGCCACATAAAAGTCGTAAAACGGGATTACGAAGTAGAAAATAGACAAGGGATTGCGCTATTAAAACAACGATTGTCCAACTTGGAAAACTCTTAAAAGAATTTGGTAAAGAAAATACCATTAAGCTTTTAAATAGTTTTGCCAATTCCCTTAATTGCGATGTTGAAAATTTTTTAATTTCACCGACTAAAGCAATTAGATTTGAGCAAACAAGTAATGCAAGAACTTATTTGATATTAGATTATGAGGGAAAAATTTTAGCTTATTTCTCGCTATCCTTTAAAGAGCTGATACTAGACAAGGCTAAATTAAGTAAAACAAAAGTGCAGCAACTTGATGGGATATCCCGAAAAGCAGAAAAAATTAAAGTATTTCTTATTGGTCAATTAGGAAAAAACACAGCAATCGTAGATAACCCTATTTCTTTAAGCATTATTTTAAATGAAATTTATGCTGTTCTATCAGAAGATAACGCTTTGATTGGTGGTCGTATTATTATACTAGAGTGTGAAGATAATAATCGATTAATACAGCTTTATAAACAATATGGTTTTACATTAATTGAAATAGAAACGAATACATCGTCTTCACTTAGAACTTTATATATTCATATATTGAATAGTTGATTTTTAAATTATTAGAAAATAATTGGTATTAAGATCTAGATACCCACAATATTTTTCTATCCCATAATTTTTAATAATAAAAAAATATAACTCGTTTCAATTCAGAGATTGAATTATTTTTTACAACTTTAAAGCTTATATAAATGTAAAGAACTTAGTTGTCTAACCATTCTCAATAGCTACATGTAATAGCCGCATATTCTCAAGCTTCTGTATTGGTAAGTAATGCTACAATTACCTGCTATACCGTGTAAAAGTGATATTACCGGCTATAGCCGTTAAATCTTGATCTACACGCTATAACGGGTATATTAGATATTAACGTCTATAACAGGTAGAACAACAATGGTCATCATTAATGCTTATCAGCTCAGCGTTCATCTAAAAGATGTGCGATTAAGAAAAAAGCTTTCTCAAGGTAAAGTTGCTCAAAAAGTAGGAATTCGACAAGATACGGTTTCTAATTTCGAACTGAATCCTAACTCCACCAAATTAGAAACTTTTTTTAAACTTCTCTCTGCACTTAATTTAGAGATGGAAATTCATCCTAAAGATGCTAAAAATAATCCTACACGTAAAAGTGAGTGGAAAGAGGAGTGGTAAATGGCAAGCCTTGATGTATATATGAATGAATATTATGTGGGTGTTTTTACCAAAAAAAACTCAGGTGCGCATTCATTTCAATATACTGAAGAATGGGTTAATAGAGCAGGAAGTCGTCCAATTTCTCTGTCTATGCCACTACAACTTCAAGAGTATCAAGGAGACAGTGTTTATAATTTCTTTGATAATCTATTACCTGATAATACTGAAATAAGAGATCGGATTGTCAGCCGTTATCAAGCCCATTCAAATCAGCCATTTGATCTGTTAACTGCGGTAGGTGCTGATACGGTTGGCGCATTAAGATTACTTCCTAAAGGAAATACACCCACCGATATCAAAAAGATAGAATATGATAAACTTAATGACGCTCAACTAGAAAAAATATTATTAGGATATCAATCAAATACACCTCTAGGTATGCTCGATGAATATACTGATTTCAGAATATCCATTGCAGGAGCACAAGAAAAAACGGCGCTATTGTTTTATAAAAATCATTGGTGCTTACCTCATAATAGTACACCTACAACACATATTATGAAGTTGCCGATTGGTGTTATAGAAAGTCATTCTTACACCATTGACCTATCCAATAGTGTAGAAAATGAATATCTTTGTACCTTAATAGCTAAAGCCTTTGAGCTTCCAGTTCCCCATTGCTCTATCCTTCAATTAAAAAATATTAAAGCACTCGCAGTAGAACGTTTTGATAGAAAATATGCCTCAGATAATTCGTGGATAATGCGTTTACCTCAAGAAGACTTTTGCCAGATCTTAAATATACCTTCTGCTCTAAAATATGAAAGCGAAGGAGGACCAGGGATTATTGATATTATGAATTATCTACTTGGTTCCTCAAACGCGGATCAAGATCGTTTTCATTTTATGAAGGCTCAAGTTTTATTTTGGCTTTTAGCTGCAACAGATGTCCATGCTAAAAATTTTTCAGTATTTATCAATCAAGAAGGACGTTTTCACCTTACACCTTTTTACGACATTATGTCTATGTACCCAAACTTTGGTGGTAGAGGCCTTAATTCTCGAGATGCTAAACTCGCGATGGGATTACAAGCGAATCGAGGTAAAAAATACGCCATAGAACAAATATTTCCTCGTCACTTTTACCAAACAGCGGAAGCTGTCGGCTTTCCCCTTATACTAATGACTGAAATACTTAATTATTTTTATCGGAATATGGACAATGCAATAAAATCGGTAAAACAACAACTTCCTACAGATTTCCCTACTGATATTAGCAATAAGATACTTGATGGAATGAAAAAACGTTCTGCGCGATTGGCTAATATTGAGTAGTACTTTTCTATTAATTTATATATAACGAAATTTCAATACAAAGTAATTCAAATTGCTTTCTTATATTCTTTTTCACTTTTGATATTCTTATTATTAAAATATTTAAATTTATTTAATCATTAGTTTCAATTACGCAACCGTTTACTTTTATCACCTATAAAAAAAAGAGAAAATAAATTCTAAATAAAAAACAAATAATACTTATTATCATGTTTTTTAATGATCTAAATATAGAAAATAAGCCTGTGACAATGCTAAACTCCGCCTTTAATTAACTGGGGTATTCACCCTTCTTTTGTTAAGAGTTTATCGTGAGAACGCTTTTTTTTACTGCGCTAACAACGGGTATTCTTTCTGCCGTTTGGGCTTTTGTTGCTAACCAATTGGGTTTATTAAACTGGGCTGGC
>NZ_LXEN01000080.1 GCF_001654855.1 Proteus myxofaciens ATCC 19692 | reverse complement strand
TTTTTAGGATGCACCGCTTATTTTGCCTATCCTAAAGAAGGTATAAAAGGCTTAATTATCACTATTGCGACAATAATGAGTGGTGTTATTTGGGCTCTTGCTATTATTTATGGCGGTAATTTGTTCAATGATAGCGCGATGATTGGTTACATTATTACGGGCATTATTGCTTTTATCATGTGTATACAAGCCAAAAGTACACTTCTTGCCTATATACCCGGCACCTTTGTGGGTGCTTGCACACTATTTGCGGCACAAGGCGATTTAACCCAAAGTATTCCTTCATTAATTGTTGGTGTACTCTTTGGTTATGCCATGAAAATGAGTGGTCTTTGGATTGCCAACAAATGGCCTAAAACAGCCTAATTTATTGCTAAATCTATACTAAATAAAGCGGTGAACCATCGAATTAAACCGCTTTATTTCATTATATTATCTACACTTCACTCTTCAACAAGGCACTATCATTGGCGTTTGTGTGACAGGATCGGCGATTATTTGGCATTCTAAATCAAAAACATGTTTAATTAATGATTCATTAATTATCTCTGTCGGCTTTCCTTGCGCAATAATCTGCCCTTTTACCATAACAACCAGATTATCGGCATAGCGACAAGCCTGATTAAGATCATGCAAAACAGCCACAACCGTACGCTCTTGTTCTTGATTTAACTTTCTAAAAATATCTAATAGTTCATATTGATAGGCGATATCAAGATAAGTAGTTGGCTCATCTAATAATAAAATATCCGTTTGCTGCGCTAAAACCATCGCAACCCAAGCACGCTGGCGCTGACCACCAGATAATGAATCCACCGTTTTATCAGCAAACTCAGTAATTCCGGTTTTTTTCATTGCTGCTTCAACGGCAAACTTATCTTCTTTGCTCCATTGACGCATAAAGCTTTGATAAGGAAACCGCCCTCTTGCCACTAAATGAGTAACCGTAATTCCTGCGGGAGCCTGCATTGTCTGTGGTAATAATGCAATTTTGCGTGCTAATAATTTTGTTGGTAATTTTTCTATAGGATGCTCGTCTAATAACACCTCTCCTGCTTGTGGTGTTAGTAGATTGCATAAACTGCGCAATAGCGTTGATTTACCACAGCCATTAGGACCAATAATAATAGTCACTTGTTTATCAGGAATAGCAAGAGAGATATCTTGGCAAATCGTTACTTGTTGATACCCTAATTTTAAATTTTTTGTCTGTAGTCGGCTATTATTCATCACACTATCTTTTAGATTAACCATAAATAACAAGGGGGATGTATTATCATCACCCTTGCTGTATTAACGATGTTTAGAAACGAACCTCTACTGTTGCGCCTAACATACGAGGACGTTGGTAAATCGCGGTATCTTTATTATTATCAGGGATAAGAATACGTTTATCTGAATCAAACAGATTTTGTGCAAATAATGTCGCTCTACCCCATGTAAAGTTATAACCCAGCTGTAAATTAGCAAGCCAGAAGCTATCTACTTTGCCACTTTCAGCATTATTCGCTTGAGAGAAATAACTACCTGAGAATTGTACGTTACCACTAATATCCATAGCCTGGGTTAATTGGTATTTAGCCCCCACATTCGCAGTATAATCTGGTGCTCTCGCTAATTCTTTACCTTCAATACCACTATTACCAAAATCTTTTATTTTGGTTTTAAGTAAACCAATACCTGTATTTAACTCAAGTGAATCGATAGGTTGATAAGCAATCGTTAATTCAGCACCGTAAGTTTCGACTTTCTTAGCATTGCGAATAGTGCTTGAGTTAGGCCCTAAATAGAATGGTAATTGCATATCTTTGTAATCGTTATAGAACAAGTTCGTCATTACGCTTAACTTATTATCTAATAAGCTATTACGTGTATATAAACTATAATTCCATACATATTCAGGCGAATACACATAGGTCACGATAGGATTACCAATCGTCACACCAGCACCACCACCGTTATAACCACGACCAATAGCGAAACCGACGGTTTGATTTACGCCTGGTTTCCACGCAATATCGGCTTTAGGTAAGAATGTGTTATAGGTTTCATCAAAATCGATAACGACCGTTTTACTTCCACCATTACGTGTATGATGTTCGCGCTCAAAGCGCCCTGATAAAGTAACATCGATTTCAGGGAAAAGAGCATAAGTTAATGAACCATAAGCTGATGCAGTTTCTGTTTTATCATCAAAATAACTGCCACCAAAAATATTCACAAACTCATCTTGTTTACCATGAAAATAGCGAACCCCAAAAATACCACTTAATGCTTCACTTTCTGTTTTAAAACGCAACATTGGCTCAAATTCAAATTCTTTAGCATCTATATCAGCACGAGGACTTTGAGATTCTGTTAAGCGACGAGTTGAGAAATCAGTATAAATAAGTGTATTTTCTACACTTAAATTGTGATTGGCTTCCCATGTCGTATTTAAAATACCACTCGTTGTTTTACGTTTTATAACAGGACGAAAACGAGAAGGTGTGTTTGGTGCTAAATTACTGGCCATATTGGCTTCATTTTGCGGTGATCGACTATCAAGATGGCTTACTGTAAGTTTCGCTTTAAAATCAGGATTATCGATTGAGTCATATAATAATTTACCTCGGAATGTATTAGAGCGAATATCGCGAGGATCACCTGCTGGCGAATATTTATCCATATGCACAAAGCTTTCACGCTCTTGCCTTTCAGCAGTAAAACGAAATGCAAGCTTATCTTCAATTAAAGGGCCTGATGTCATGACAGCATATTGGCGCCGATCTTGTTGTCCTGCACCTAGTTTTACTGCATTTTCTCAATAAAAGGTTGGGTCCATTGTTTTAACTAAAATCGCACCTGCAATCGCGTTACGTCCTTGAACATAACTTTGAGGATCACGGAAAATTTCTACGTTATCAACGTCCCATAACGATTGTGCACCATAGCCAAATTCGTTATAGGTAAAAGAGCGCCCATCAACAGAGAAATTGACTCGAGGACGTGTACCACCTAGAAAAGCGATAGCACCTTGAGCAGGACCTGAGCCATCAACACCTCGAATAGCAGGTAATGCATTACTATTGCCGTTATCGACAACATTTGGTGTCATCTGTAATAACGTATTTACATCCGCATTAGGTGTAGATTCAATTTTTTTATAATCATATACCGTGACACTTGAACCTGTGTCATAGATTGATTTATTAAGCTTTTCACCAGTAACAATTAAAACATCTTCATTATTGTCACCATTGTCACCGTGTCTTTTATTATTTTGTGACGTAGGCTCTTTTTGTATTTCTTGTGCAGAAACATTAGGAATAACGGTACATAACGTTCCTAATAAAGCCATTCGAACAAGTGTTACAACTGTGCTTTTTTTTGTGTGTAGAGTAAGAACACCAGACATGAGCCTATCCTTTCATGCAAATTAGCATGCCATAAGACGATTTAAAAAGGCCCTCATTACTTACCAACTTTCAATAAACTATAAAAATATTGATAAACTCATCCATAAGTTAATAAAAAACAACTCATTTATTATTTATATTTATAACTGTATTGCTGCAATCAAACTAACTTTTATAAGCGCGAGTGAGTAACCATAAAAGATATAACCCACCGATAACGCCAGTCATTAAACCAACTGGCATCATGATATTAAAAGGTAAACGTTGCGATAACACATCAGCACTTAGTAATAGCAAAGCGCCCATAAGTGCCGAACTCATTACAGGCAACTTTCCTGAATTATTTAATCGAATAACAAGCTGAGGAGCGGCAAGGGCAACAAACGCAATAGGGCCAGCACACGCTGTAGCTAAAGATGCTAATAGTACTGCACTAAAAATAGTTATCCATCTAACACGCCCTACATTAACACCTAATTGCTGTGCCATATCATCACCCATCTCCATCAGTGTGAGTGATTTAGCATAAAAAGAGATAAGTGGGACTAAGATGACTAATCCAATAAAAACAGGATAAACATGCTGCCAAGTGCGCGCATTTAACGAGCCAGCAAGCCAGAGATTAGCGACAATCGCATTATCAATATTGCCTTTGACCAATAAAAGAGCATTAAATGCGTGTAAGACAGCACCAACACCAATACCCACCAATATCATTGTGTAGCCTGACATCACGCCATTTTTTAGTGATAATAAATACACCACTAAGGCTGTTATCATACCGCCTGCTAATGTAGAAATCGCAATATCAGTCATCGTGCCATTAAACAGAATGATTTGTAATAAAGCACCAGATGCCGCCCCCGTTGTAAAACCAATCACATCAGGTGAACCTAATACATTACGAGAAATAGACTGAAAAATAGCCCCTGAAATGCCTAAAGCGGCACCAACACCTATCGCAGTGAATAAGCGAGGGACACGAATATCAATCACAATCTTTTCTTTAACGCTATGCTGTGACTCACTAAAAATAATATCGACCAGTGTTGATATATCGATAGGGAATTTTCCTGTCGTCATTGCCAATAATGCGAGCACAATGACTAAGATAAAAAGAATAAATGCCACTAGCGCATCACGCAGTGAAAAAACGAAAGACCAAGTACCTAACTGACAAATAATGTCATTATGTTGCTTTTTCATAATGTAATTATCCGCCAACGTGTTACAAGAAAAATAAAGAAAGGCCCACCAATAAGTGAGATCATAATTTCGACACTAATTTCGCTAGGTGCACCAATTAATCGCCCTAAACAATCTGCAATTAGCATCAAAAGTGCACCGATAAGCATCGACATGGGTAAAATACGTCGATATTCCGCACCCACTAAACGACGAGCAAAATGGGGTGCTGTTAATCCTAAAAAGCTTATAGGGCCTACAGCTGCGGTTGCACTTCCTGCAAGTAAAACAATAGCCAGAGCCGCCAGTAACCATACTCGATTTTGATTAGCCCCTAATGCTTGGCTAATATCATCGCCTAATGTGACAATATCTAATGAACGAGTAAGTGAATAAGCAATAATACTGCCTATCAATACCAATACAGTAATAGGATAAAACACGTCAAAACTACGACCTTGCAATGATCCCACAACCCAATGGCGAAATTGGTCAAAAACCCGTTCATCACTATTAACGGTAATTAATTGTGTTAATGCTAATAAAACAACAGAAAGCGCCACACCTGAAAGCACCATTCTGACAGGATTAAGCCCTTGCCTTACACCACCGAGTAAATACACCGCAATACCTGCGATAAAGGCACCTAATAGGCCAAACCACATATACAACGTGACATCAGTTATTCCCGTTAATGCAATTAGCGCCACAATCGCGACCATAGCCCCTGCATTAATACCAAAAAGGCCAGGATCAGCTAACGGATTGCGTGTTAAAGCTTGCATTAAGGTTCCAGCACTCCCTAATGCGACACCAATAACAATCGCTAATAACGTACGAGGAAAGCGTAAATAACGGACTAACAGATGCTCACTATTTGTCGTATCAAAATCAACAAAAGCGTGCCATGTTGTTTCTATAGAAACAGCACGACTACCTACAAATAGGCTTAGTAATGAAAAGAGAATTAATAGGAGAAATGCCGCTCTAATCCCCCATTTTATCGTGTGTGGCGAGGTAAACATGTTATCACTTAGGTTGCTTAAAACGCGCGACAATATCGTTAATCATTTCCTGTGCGCTGTAATAATCAACACGAAATGAGTTAGCGCCTAATCCATAAACTTGCTTATTTTTAACAGAAGGAATATTTGCAAGAATAGGATCTGCCATAAAAACATCGGCTTCTTTTTGGGTGCCACTCAATAAAAAGGTTGTTGGTGCTGTTAGTTGTGTTAAATGCTCATATTGGGCCCATACAAAATCAGAAACCGCTTTTCCTTTAGGTTGCCAAGCTAAATCAGCACTTTCGATAGTAAACCCTAATTGTTGTAATAATATGGCATGAGGGCTTGTAGGTAGAGAAACAGGATTAACGGTGCCAGCGCCGAAATAAGAGATAATATTGACTTTGCCTTCTGGCAATTGGAGTTTTTCTTTTCCTGCTTTTACTAATTGCTCAAAATGTTGCAACAACAAAGCGGTTTCTTTTTCTTGGCCTGTGGCCTGCGCGAGTTGTTGCGCTAAGCTTTCCCACCCTTGTTTGCCATAATCTAAAACAATGGTAGGTGCAATTTGTTGAAATTGTGAGACTTGAGGATAAACAGTATCACCACCATTAATAGATACGACAATTAAATCAGGTTCATAAAGATAGGCCATTTCTAATGAAACGCTGCCAGCAGACCAAAGCTTTTCAATATTTTTTTCTTTAGCAATATGATCCCACTGCGCAAAAAACTGGCCATTGACTGCTGTTGAACTAGCGACAATAGGTGCATTCATCGCTAATAATGTGCCAGTAATTGAAACTGATGCCGATAAAATACGTTTAGGTTGTTTTTTTATCTCAACTTTCGAGCCATCAGCACTAGTAAATATACGAGGCCAAGATTGGCTATCAGCGCCTACACCGAAGGCATATGCAATATTCAATGTAGAAGAGAAAAAAAGAAGCAAAGTTGCAGAAATAACGGATTTAAACATACAAAGTTTCCAAGCAAGAAATGCTTTACAAGAATCCATAATATAATTGTTAATGTTAATCATAATCAATATCATTAACAACAAGCATTTATAGACTTGTTACTGGAAAAATGAGAATAAGTGCACAAAAAACACTTTGTATTAGTTTATTTTTATCATCAACACCGTTTTATCGTATTGAACAATCTCTCACTCTCTTTTTTGAATAAGTTATTCCGACATTAGTTAAAAATTGCATTATCAAGAAACTCACTTATGAATACGATTACATCAATCTGACTACTTTTAATATTTATCTCTGATAAATTTTAACATTGTGATTATTGGTGATTTCCGTAAAAAGAAGGTATTCCCACAACTGAAAAGGAATATCTAATGAATATGGAACAAAACGAAAATTATGCAGTTATTGTTATGTCTGACCCTCAACCTTGGAGGCTAGATTTAGCAGGTAATGATCCCAATAACTCCCAACAAAGTTGGGAATCAACGGTAACCAAAGTAAGAAACAGTATTCAAGCGCTTCATCGCGAAAAATCGTTTGCTTTTGGTATTATTAATGGTGATTTAACCGAATTTGGACGACGTTCTCAACGCGAAAGTTTTCGTTCACTATTTGCACCTTCACCATTAGGCTTTAATACTTATGTGGGATTAGGTAATCATGATTATCAAAATAATGTTGGTGATTGTGCAGAACCGAGTAACTCTGATTACAGCATGAATGCATGTGCAAGAGGTATGGTTTTTGATATGCATTACCGCATTGAAGAATATCGCGGTTATGCAACATCTGGGAATTTCGAATATGACAGTACAGAATATTCAGGTAGCAAAGCATACTCATGGGAATACGGTAATTTTCACTTTGTGCAGCTACAAAATTACCCCACATACCATGTCACACTCGATCACTGGGCAGCCGCAACCATTGAAGTTACTAGCTCACTTGATTGGTTAGAAAGAAACTTAATTCGAGCGAGAAATCAAAATAAAAAAATTATTTTGAATTTCCATGATGGTAACCAGCATTTTCCTAATAAATCCTCACAAGAAGAACTCAATTTATTTAAATATTGGATAGAGCATTATAAAGTTTCTGCTGTTTTTGTTGGACACACCCATAATGTAGGCCAAGATAATCGCTATGGTGGTAGCCCTATTTTTGGCAATATTCCTGTTTATAACAGTGGCGCATTATTCAAA
>NZ_LXEN01000079.1 GCF_001654855.1 Proteus myxofaciens ATCC 19692 | reverse complement strand
TTGAATATAAGGATTTAAAAGACGGAATGCTGGATATGATAAGTAGAAATAGTAATATATTTCCAACTGTCGTTGATGAATTTAATCATCAAGATCCACTTAATGCACCCATTGTTGTCGGTGAAGTCGTCGTTGGACATATTATTGGCTTAATTCCTATTGTAGGCGGTGTATTATCAAAAATTACATCTGCTCTTTTTGGCTTACTTAATAAAAATTTAAAAGATACGTCACTCGCGAATCAAATTATAGATCATGTTTCTCGTATTATTGACGCCAAAATAACAGACAATAATGTTCAGATAATCAAACTAACAACAGAGGGAATAAGTGACGTTTACAAACTATTTTCAGATACACTTCATAACTATTTAGATCCACAAACAACCTATAGCGAACAACAACTCAAAGATTTACGAGAACAAGTTCTCAATCGTTTTGATGATGTTATTGCAACGATTGTAGCCCAACAACCCATAGTGCTAAATTTAGCACAATCAGCAGGGCTTCCTTTTTATTGCCACTGTTGCGCACTGTTTGTTGCTGCACACTGCGATATATTAACGAATAAAGACAAACTTGAATTAAATAATGATTATTTTAAAAGTAATTTAAAAACACTCAGAGACAATATTGATAAATTTAATACCAGCATTCATAAAGCTATTTATCAACAGATATCAGGCGTATTTAAAGATAATTACAATAAAGCGAATACATTTTTATCGGGAATTTATACTTCGGGGCTTTCATTCTATCAATCATGGGTAAAACGCAGTTTTGAAATAGAGCTAGGAACACCACTTACTCGTTGGAATAGCTTAGAGCTTTATGGCCACGATTACAGTGCTGAAGATAAGCGAAATTATTACGATACCTATTTTGATATGGGTAAAGATATATTGCATAGAATGTCAATGATACAAAGCATCGAAACCTATTCACATATTGATGCAGTTATTCGCATTAAACAAAATTACTTAAGCCCAGAAAAAAAACCTGATAGTTTTCAGTATGAAGGCTGTAAAGGTGTCACCGGTGATAGCCGTGATATATTAAAAACAGAAACCTTCTTTTTACCTGATAGTCAAAAATCTTATTTATCACCAACTCAAATATTACCGTCTGTTCGCTATATTTCTGATACACCTTGGGGTGCATTAAAATATATGGTACTTGATGATGTTAATAACAAAAGTTTTACTGTTGGAGAAGGTAATCGAGATAATAAATATCATCTTAATATTCCGGGATATTGTTTTAATGGCGTTAATCTTTATTCCAGCCGCCATAATGGTAAAGATTGTCGAGATGATTCTGGTGCTTGGTTAACCGAATCTAGCCCAATATTTCGTTTTTATGAAGGTTATGCCTCTCAACCTCTCGAAATAGAAAATCGCCAACCTATAAAACAAAAAAGTTATGAGTTAGATCTCAATCACGGTTTTGATTCTGAATTAAGTAAAGCGCAGTACGGCTATAGTGATGCATTAGTGGGTAAAAATTGTATTTTGCTTAACCAAAATGCTTATTTTTGTTTACCAACAGAAGAAGCACTAGGAAAAAACACTCATCACCAAACCATGACAATTTTACTGCAATGCGCAAACGAAAGTGAACAATCCGTTTCATTATCAGTAAGAACAGGGAATGCAACAAATGGCACCTTAATAGCATCAAGTGAATTTACTCTAGGTCATAGTCAATCTAATATTATTTATAAAGCCATACCATTATTGAATCACCCAATTAGCAAGAACAAAGCTTACTTTTATACTTATCAACTTGAGTTAGAATATAATTTATTAGGAGATAATGAAAAAAACCTCTATTTCCACTGTTATTTTTCAAAACCTAATACCTTATTATCAGATATCACGGTTCTTTTCTAATTAGAAAATAGAAAAGAAAAAATAATTTAATAAAAGAACACTTAACTGTTTATTTATAAGTGTTCTTTTTATTTGTTATTCATGTAGTTTAAAATTAAGTGTGACTACCAATGGATTTTGTAAATTATCAGGCTTAGGACCGATAGGTTTTACTCTTTTTAGTGCAGCTATTGCGGCATTATCTAATGATGAAATAGATGACGAGCGCTCAACAGCAATTTGTGAAATTTTTCCGTCTGGTGTTAATATAAAACGCATAACAACATTCCCTTCTTGCCTCATTCTTTTTGCCTGAGTGGGATAACGTTTATATTTTTCAATTTCTCGACGTAATGCACTGATATATTCATTTTCAAATTCACCCTTCCCAATACCTTTTTCACTTAACGCTTGTGAACGGCCTGCCTGAGAGCTAGCAAGATGAGATGAAAGATTTTCTGAAGATGCTGACGATGTCGTTTGTGCTATTTTACTCTCAGTTATTTCCTTTTTAGGTGGTATAGGTTTTTCTATTACTTTCTTTTTTATTTCTTTTTTTTCAATTATTGTTTTTTGTGGTATTGGCTTTTCAACAGGTGATAATGTTTTTTTCTTTACCTCAATCCATTTTCCCATTTCTGATATGGGCAATACAATGGGGGATTTTTGTAGTTGATTTTCCACAAGAGGCTCTAACATTACCGTTTGTTGTTGAGGCCGTGAAAAAGCGATTTGATAAACCGATAATATCTCTTTTTGAAATTGCGTAATAGAATGAGCGCTTTCTGTTAGTTTAATAAGATGTAATCCCCAACTTAACAATGAAAAATAGCCAAAGAAAATAGCAATTAGCCAATAATTAAACGTAGTCGGTTGCCTAACAGAAAGCGTTATCATAAATAAATTCCTTTATCTTTTGATTAAAATTGTGCCGTAATACCAAACTTTATTGTGCGCCCTGGTGCTGGCATACCTGAACGCGTTAATGGGTCGATGTAATATTCATCAAGTAAATTACTTCCCACAATTTCAAAAGATAGATTCGGATTATATTGATAATTTAAATAGGCATCGACGGTAAAGACCTTTGCCCAACGCATTGGATTATTATTCTGACCAAAGTAAGTTTGTGGTAATTTTTCTTTTAACCATTTTTCATCTTTATTTTCTACCTCAGAAGAATAAAGCCAACGGCTACCTATTTCTAACGTATCATTTAACCACCGCGTGCCAATATGGAAATTAACAGAATATTTAGGCTGAATAGACGTTCGTAAAAAACCACCGGGGTATCCCCCTGTCATGCATTGTTTAGCACCTAAAAGCCCTGCAAAATCAATAAACCGAAAAGCATTTTCATCACAAACTAAATTCTTATGGCTATAGACCAAGGCGGTATCGATAAAAAGAAAGCCATTATCAAAACGTGCCTGTAATTCAGCACCCGATAATATTTGCTTTTCTAATTGGACTATTTGCCAATTGTGGTCCCTATCAAATACATTCTCAATATGCGTATTAAAATAATTAAGTTTAATATCAGCATGGCGTTGTGCATTCAGCCACTGAGATAAATCAAGTACAACACCTAGCTCTGTGCTTTTTGCGCGCTCTGGTTTTAGTTTAAAGCCATAATAATTGGCTTTTGAACCAGAAAAACCACTGGTATCTTCAAATAATGTCGGTAAACGTAATTGCTCTGTATAGCGACCATAAAACCTCAACATATCATTCGCGTAAACTGTTGCAGAAATTAACGGTGACCATGCTTTATGCTGATAAGCAGGCTCTTCTTGGTAAGGGTCTTTATTGGTTTCATCAATGTAAATTTCCTGACCTTTCGACATAGGGATCATTTCATATTTATAAACCTGCTCTCCCGTCATGGGGTTAATTGTTTTTTCATTAAGATCAATATAACCATTAAGTAAAATATTTTTACTCGCAGGAAGCTGTCCATGTTCATTATATAACCATGCGGTAGCTTCAAGCTTCATCGGTATTTTTTTTGGTGATTTTATTTGTAAGTTCCCTTGGGCATCACGAATATAATCATCAAACATCATTTCTATCTGATGCGTTTTTATTTCAGGGCGATTTAAAATAGCGTTTCTTTCTTCGGGTGAGAGTTTTTCATATTCAGGATAAATAAATTTAATTGTTCTAAAATCTCGTATTTTTTGCGTTATTTCCGGGTCAATGCGAAAGCGTTTTAATTCATCCGGTAATGTCTCAACATCAATAAGATAAATAGCACGATAATAAAGATATTCTTGTGGTGTTAATACACGCTTATAATTAACAACATACCCTCTTATTGGGGTTCTTTTTTTATAAGCCTCAACTTTATTTCGGCGTTTTTCATTTAAATAATCATCACTTAAGCGATAGTATTGATATTTACCACCAACACTGACAGATAACCAATTAAGCGGTTTCCAATCTGTAGATAAAGCAAGGCTTAATTCATGACGTTTACCACTGCGCCCACCAGTAACAAATGGATTAAACCATGTTGATGAATCAATTTCTGAATTTGATAACTGCTCATATTGGTAATTTCCAGTAAATGAGGCTGAAAAATACGGCGATAATTGAACAGTAGAGGAGATATCAGTCCCATAACGATTATTATCTTGATAAAGAGAGGCGGTATCGATAAAGCTAGTATCTGTATTATAAGACCACTGAGTATTACGGTTTCTATAATAGTCTATATTTTTAGGCTCCCTTGGTTTACCGCCTCGTGTATTCGTATGCCCTGAGGTTAAATTACCCCAAAAACGCAAAAGCAAATCTTTTTTATTATCTTCGGGTTTCCATTGGTAAGTTAATGCGCCAACATGTTGTGTAATATCAGCTAAAGGCCATTGATTAACGACATTTTTATTATAGCGAACCCAATTTAATCGAGAGGGCATAATATCGCCAAATAAAAGATTGGTGTATCGATAATTCATTGAAAAACGGTGTGTAGCTTGAGGAAAAAGTGTGCCTTTAACCAAAGAAGAGCGATTACGGCTTGAGGTATTAGAGACTTCATTATTGGGTCGATAGATATGAGCAATAAAGGGTAAATAAGGCTCGAAATTTCGTTTACCATCCCCCACAAATATTGATTTTAATGTATCTTTATCTGATTCTTTATATTTGTTTGCATTTCTTTTACCTGCTATATAATTTCCTTTTTCCCGTAATGCATAAGCAAATAAAAGGTTAAATTTTTCTTTTTCAAAACCAACACCTAAACGTAATGAGTAATCTTTAAAACGGGTTATTTTTTGCTTTTGTGGTGTTATTTCTAAAGCAGGATCAATAATAAAAGCGCCATCTTGAAAAAATTTGGGATAATTACGATATTCTTCTACCATATTAGTATAAATACGTTTATAGCGTGTTGTATTATTACTAATATCCCCTTTAAGATTAATACCAAAAGACTCACCAATAGGCACAATATCACGAATATCTAATGTCTTTATCGCAATACCGCCACCTATTCCTGTTTTCATATCGGGTGTAAACGAGGGGCCTTTTTCAATATAAATACTGCTGATTAAGTTTGAATCAATATAATTTCGGTTAGAAGCACCACTATAACCACGATATACCGTAATCGCTTGCTCTGTGCCATCAACCGTAACAGGAATGCGCCCTTGCCCTTGTATTCCACGAATATTAGGATCAATCGCGCCACCATTACGTGCATCACCACTATAGACACCTATGGCACTTTTTAATAAATCCGCAGGCGAAACACCTTGATAACGTTCTAATAATTCTTTACCTAAATAGATATTAGCCACATCTTTTTCATAAACTTGAGCATAACCTTGTTTATCTTTTTCTTTATTATCTGAAATTTGAATATGACCTAAATCTGTTTTTTTCTCATCGGCATAAACCACGTAATGTAAGGGTAATAGTGTAAATGAAACAAATAAAGATACTAAATTTCGTTTCCGAAAAAATATTGAGTACATTATTCTACCTATTTATTAATAATGAAAGTTATTTATTTAATTAAAATGTTTTTTCCAATTTAAATAACACTTCATGTTGATGATAATGATATAACCAGCTTACATTGCTTAAATTTCGGGTATAACGTAATTCAGCCATTGGATAAAATCCCCATATAATGGGGGCTTTTCTTTTTATTTTTGTTGTAAAGATAATTTCAGTATCTTCTCTTTTTTTCTGTAAAAATGGATTGTAATAATTAAAACGTTTAACGTGATAATGTAAAAAAAATGAGATATCCCATGTGGAATTTAATAAATAGTCGACACCTGTTTTTATACCATAACGGTGATAGTTTAATAAATGATTTTTTTTACGATTTATTTGATATGTTATTTGATTTATTAACAGTAATTGATTATTAATTTTATATTTATAATTAACAGATTGTGATAATTCATTATCGTTTAAATTAATAAATTCTTTTCGATATTTTTTTATTTTATAGTCACCATGAATATTAATAACATGATTTTTATTTAAAAACTTAATAAATGAATATCCGCCTCCCCATAATTGATATTCTAATTTGGAATAATGAGCTTTCATTTCATACAATGAGGAAAGTGACCATTGATAGTGAGAAGCACGATAATGATAATGAAACTGTGCATAAAAAAGGTGATGACTCGCTTGAGTATAAGAAGGGTAGTCGATTATTTTTGCACTAATATAACTCGAAAGCTTATGTGCTGGTGTTATAAAATAAGGTTGATAATAAGAAAAGAAATGGGCGTAACCCCGTGAACGGGTTGGTTTAGCACTTTTTCTAGTTACCTTTACTCCCCTTTTTTTAGAAATCACATCTTCAGTGCGATAAGAGGCCTGATTAACATTATCATTGTAGATAATGCTCATTTGATAAATGCGCAGGCCTTGAAAATAAGTAGAGATCTTATTTTCATAATAATGAATAGATTGTAAAACAGCAGGAGATAAATCAGCAAATTGCTTTAATTCATTTAAGGCTCTTTGGGCTTTTTTATAATCCTTTTGTTGGATATAAAGCTGAATAATCCCCGTTTTAGCGGGAATAAAGTCAGGTTTATCCTTGAGTTGTTGCTGATAATAGTATTCACTTTGTAAAAAATTACCATTAACTTGGGAAAGTAACGCATTGGCATAATTAACAAGAAGCGTTTCATGTAAGTGAATTTGCTGATATTGCTGTAATAATTGTTCTGCCTCTTGCCAATATTGTTGTTGTAACGCGTGGTATAAAGCAGCACCGATATCTGAGCGCTGTTTATTAATAAAATGGGGGGTGATTTCTTGTTCGATTAATGATTGGCTAATACTTGTTATTGGAAATAAAAGACTGTTTACAATAACAAGTAATTGGCTTATCTTCCAAAAAGAACTCATGGTATTCCCTTATTATAAATTCCGATCTATTTCCTTTAATCGGTTTCTTTTCCATAAAAAAAAACAGATAATCCTATCTCAGATTATCTGTTGCTAATGATTAGCTAATAACCACTAATATTACTATTAAAATAGTATGAGTTTATGGATTTATTATTAACAATAATCCTTTAATCATATTATTAGCTTGCATCCGTGCTTGATGTTGCTTCACTTTCTTGTGCTGATTCATCAATTTCTTCTATTTCACTGCTGTTTTTTACACCACCAAATCCGATATCTTTGGTATGGTCACTACTAAATACCATCATACCTGCTAATGCTTGTGCTTCTTCACCAAAGAAGGCACCTTCAACTTCTCCTGTTATTTCCCCTTCTTTCGCAGTGGCTGATAGGGTAACTTCATTATTAGCATGATAGAGATTACCACTTTCTAAAGTAATCGTGCGGTCACTATTAGAAAGAGAACCTTCGATTTTTTTCTGTGAAAAATCAACATCAAAAGTACCCGTCAGCAAGTTATTACCATTATATTGGCTAATACCCGTTACCGAATAGGAAGCATTATCTGTTGGTAGTGTGGTTGTTACATCTTTACCTATATAATAGGTTTGATGTGTTGCATCAGTCACAGATGAGGTTTGCGCCCAATCCCCAAAATAGACATTTGCATCAGTTATTTTAGCAAAGTGAAAAACCCCCATATTTCGATGGCTTCGAGGCGTATTTTCATTTGCTTCAATGGTATAAATCCCCTTCTCATCTGCTGTTGAATGAGAAACTATTGATGCAAAGCCAATTTTTGTACCACGATATACACTACTGACCCCAACACCTGGCTCACCACCAGCCGTTGCATGTGGACCTCGACTAATAGAATCACTTCCACCTATCTTCAAGGTTGTTGATGGACCACTTTGCTTAAAGTGAATTTCAGCCTGTGCCATATTTGCACTAAATAATACGATTAATATGGATGTTAATTTACTGAGTTTCATCATAACAATATCCTTATCATTTATTGAATGAGGATAGTCTATATTATTTATAGATTATCCATGTTTATGGAATATATATTATATTCTCATTTCACTAGGCAGACATGCTGTGAAATATTTGTCTTCCCCTTCGAAATTAAATTTAAAACCAGTTACCTTTATTGTAAATAACTATTTTTAATAACTTAGATTTTAATTAACCACACTTAAGTTAATGAGATTATTTTAATTTAATGTTTTAATTTGAATTTTTATTTAAAAACGTTAAAAAAAAGCTATTTATAAATATTTATTTTTGTGATTTAGATCACAATCCCTTATTTAAATTACTTTAATTATCAATTAAATAAACGGAAAGCTAATATTTAAACATCCAATTTAAAAATTAATAATTAATAATTTAACAGCACTAAATTAATTTTTATTAGTTAATAATTTATTTATTTCTTTAGAAATAATTTTAATAACGGGATCACGATCTTTATTTTGAATGCAATTATTCTAAATAATACTTATACCCCATAATGTATATAGTCCATTCAAAGGTAGTCGCGTTATTCTTTTTTATTTCAAATCAATTGTACACTTTTCGGTACAAGCGCCAAACTTAACCCAGTAACAACTAACGCAAGTTGCAATTGGCTATCTTGTTTTTGTTTAAAATATATTCAGTTGTTTTTCTTTTTTAATCAATTTTTTGAATGAAACAAGATAACCGCTAGAAATAACCGCGTTATATACCGTTGTTTCACGGAACAAATTCTTTATTTATTGGCATCATAATGAGAATAAAGGAGTCCTTATGTCAGCAAAATCCCTCGTTATATTTTTTTTTCTATTAGGAATATCTTGCTTGTGTCAGGCAGGAAATGGGTTGGTAGATAGAACGTGGGCAGCTTCTGGTATGGATACTCATAGTTATCGCCAAGCATTAAGACAACCAACAATAGGCTCGCGTTATACTCTTTTTAATATCACCCCTGATATGCCTATTCCTGGCGGCACAAGTCCTTTAGAACCTCAAGGTATTCGCTATATTGCGATGAAATATGGCCCTTATGGTCAACCTGAGCACTACAAAACCTATAAAATTATGTTTTCTCATTATTCCACCACCAGTACAAAAAAAATACGCTATCTAGGTGAACTGTATACTGTTGTTGGCGATATTTATTTAATTGATCCTTTTGCAACAACCAATGAATGGGAACGTGGACGTAGCCAAATTGTTGAAGAATATTATGAAATATTAGATGCTCATGGCAATAGAACAGGTAAAGGATTACGTTTTCATAATTGGGATAGACCGATTAATGTCACTAAATGGTCGTCTGATTAGCTGATTTATAATTAATATATTCTTAAGCAATTATATTTTTATTAATTATCTCTTAATGTCAAAAATCCTCTCTTATTTTAAAATTAGTTATGGCTATTAACTTATCGCCATCTTTCATTTTTATAAATATCGATAATAAATAAAATAAAAATCTCTATTAATCACTTACCGATAACTCACTTATCTACAAATTAATTAATTCTTAATTTTTGGAAACATTTTAATAAAAATTATTTTATTTTACTTAAACATTTAGAATACACATTGGCTTATGAAAATTATAGAATATTATTTCAAACAATTACGTACGATTTTATTACCTGATAGTGTTTATTTAAAAAATAAATTTATTCGTAACTTAGGCTATCAACCTTGTTTTTCTACACCAACATCATTAAATGAAAAAATTAATGCGCGAATGCTATTTGATAGAAACCCTATCTATACCCGTTTAGCCGATAAGATTAAAGTAAGAGAATATGTTACTGAAAAAATAGGGGCTCAATACCTTGTGCCTATTGTGCATCAATATTCTCATCCAAATGAAATAGACCTTAATCTATTACCTGAGCGTTTCGTTTTAAAATGTAATCATGATAGTGGCAGTACCATTATTTGCCTTGATAAAAAAACATTTGATCTTGAAACAGCAAAAAAGAAATTACTTTTTCATTTAAAGCGTAATCTTTACTATGTCACTCGTGAATGGCACTACAAACATATTAAATCACAGATTATTTGTGAAGAGTATATCGATCTCTTTGATACATATTGCCCAATGATACCAACAACATGCCGTATTCATTGTTTTCATGGGAAACCTCATTACGCTGAAATTGATATTTCAGATGCAAAGGGAGAGGAATATATCAATGTTTACGATACAAATTGGCAATTGCAACCTTTTACGTTAGAAGACCCCAATACTCCAGAATTTGTTCAAAAGCCAAAACAGTTTGAAAAAATGTTAAAGTTGGCAACGGCACTTGCTGATAATTTTGTTTATTGTCGTGTTGATTTCTTAATGTCTGAACATGAATTACTCTTTAGCGAAATAACCTTTACGCCCAACGCAGGGCGCATTCCTATCAAGCCTCAAGAGTGGGATTATAAACTCGGTCAATTATGGTCATATACCTCTTAGTTTTTTAATTTAATAACTCTTTTTCTTATTATTCTAAAAAATATGACATAAGTGAGAAAGTATTGCCTATTTTGCCTTTTTAATTAGTGAGTCGTTGTGGATGAGTAAATATTGTCGCTCTTCCACGACGGCAAAATCCCACTAATGTCACATTATATTTATTAGCCACTTCAACGGCTAAAGAAGTTGCTGCCGATACGGCAAAGACAATTTCAACACCACACATTGCAGATTTCTGTACCATTTCATAACTTGCACGACTAGAGACTAATACAGCGCCGTTATGCCAACTCTCTTTGGCTTTCATGCCTAATAATTTATCAAGTGCCACATGTCGTCCTACATCTTCACAACCACCTTGCATTTGTCCTTCTGGTGAAAGCCAAACAGCAGCATGCGTACAACCTGTTAATTCACCGATTTCTTGAACTGATTTCATCTGATCTAAACCATTATCAAGATGAGAAAGAGAGAATGTTTGCGTAAAAGGTAATGGCGCAATGGGACGAAAAATCTCTTCGAGTTGCTCTGTTCCACAAATACCACATCCAGTACGCCCAGCCATACTACGACGGCGTTCTTTTAATCCCATAAAACGTCGACTGGATAATTCAATTTGTACTTCAATACCCCCATGGCAACTTTCGACTATCTCAATACCACGAATTTCGTTAGAAGATTCGATAATCCCTTCTGATAATGAGAAGCCAATAGCGAATAATTCTAAATTTTTAGGGCTAGCCATCATAACGACGTGAGAAATTCCGTTGTAAACTAATGCAACAGGTACTTCGAGTGCAATATAGTCGCGTTCTTCATGTCCAAGTGTGCCTTTGTGTTGCACAATTGTTTGATCTACGCCAATGTTCACACGTTTAGTTAACAATTCTTTCGATTTTGTTTCATCCATTAGATGAATTCCTAAATTTATTAATACATAATAACAGTATGGGTAAAACGATTTTACACTACCTATCAGGCAATGAACCTGATCCTATTAAGGATAGTAGGAATAAAAAACAATTAGCTCCATTTTCTTGATGAAAATCAGAGTCAGTAAAAGCAATGTTTGATGAGGAGAGACCCCATGCAGGTCAGCAGAAGACAGTTCTTTAAGATCTGTGCTGGCGGTATGGCAGGTACTACGGCGGCTGCGCTAGGTTTTGCACCTGCAGTTGCGTTAGCTGGTTCACGTCAGTATAAATTACTACGTGCACGCGAAACCCGCAATACCTGTACGTACTGTTCTGTCGGTTGCGGACTATTAATGTATAGTCTGGGCGATGGCGCGAAAAACGCGAAAGAAACCATATTCCATATAGAGGGTGACCCTGATCATCCAGTAAACCGTGGTGCACTATGCCCTAAAGGTGCTGGTTTAGTGGATTTTGTTCACAGTAAAGGGCGCTTACAACAACCTGAATATCGAGCACCCGGCTCGAATAAATGGGAGCCGTTGTCATGGGATGAAACATTTAATCGTATTGCACGATTAATCAAGAAAGACCGTGATGCCAATTTCCAAAAATTCAATAAAGAAGGTGTTGAAGTCAACCGTTGGTTAACAACGGGGATGCTTTGCGCTTCAGCGGCGAGTAATGAAACAGGTTTTCTAACTCAAAAATTCTCGCGCGCTCTTGGAATGTTAGCAGTCGATAACCAAGCACGTGTCTGACACGGACCAACGGTAGCAAGTCTTGCTCCATCATTTGGTCGCGGTGCGATGACCAACCACTGGGTTGACATGAAAAATGCCAATCTTATCGTCGTTATGGGCGGTAATGCGGCTGAAGCTCACCCTGTCGGTTTCCGCTGGGCTATGGAAGCTAAAATCCATAATAAAGCGAAATTAATTGTTATTGATCCACGCTTCACACGTACTGCGTCTGTCGCAGACTTCTACACGCCTATTCGCTCTGGTACTGATATTACGTTCTTATCGGGTGTGATTTTATATCTGCTTGAAAATAAAAAATATCAAAAAGAATACGTAGAAGCCTATACCAACGCAAGTTTGATTGTGCGTGAAGACTATCATTTTGATGATGGCTTATTCAGCGGTTACGATCCTGAAAAACGTCAATATGATAAAACCACCTGGAACTACGAAATGGATGAAAATGGTTTCGCAAAACGCGATACCACATTACAACATCCTCGTTGTGTCTGGAATCTGTTAAAAGACCATGTCAGTCGTTATACTCCTGATGTCGTTACTCAGATTTGTGGTACACCAAAAGAAGATTTCTTACAAGTTTGTGAATATATCGCCGAAACAGCAGCGAAAGATAAAACAGCCTCTTTCTTGTATGCGTTAGGTTGGACACAACACACCGTTGGTGCTCAAAACATTCGTACCATGGCAATGATCCAGTTACTGTTAGGTAATATGGGTATGGCGGGTGGCGGTGTTAACGCACTACGTGGTCACTCCAATATTCAAGGGTTAACTGACCTTGGCTTGTTATCACAAAGTTTACCTGGCTATATGACGCTGCCATCTGAAAAGCAGACTTCATTAGAGACTTACTTAGCGGCGAATACGCCAAAAGCGACAGTACCAGGACAAGTTAACTACTGGGGCAATTACCCTAAATTCTTCGTAAGTTTAATGAAGACATTTTATGGAGATAATGCTCAGCGTGATAACGATTGGGGCTTCTCACTGTTACCTAAGTGGGATAAAGGCTACGACGTTTTACAATATTTCGAGATGATGGATAAAGGTGAAGTTAATGGTTACCTTTGCCAAGGTTTTAATCCTTTAGCCTCATTCCCAAATAAAAACAAGGTGGCTCGCTCACTTTCTAAGCTCAAATTCCTTGTCACTATGGATCCCCTAGATACAGAAACAGCGTGTTTCTGGCAAAATCATGGTGAAGAGAATGATGTAAAAACAGAAGACATTCAGACAGAAGTTTTCCGTCTGCCAACTTGCTGTTTTGCTGAAGAAAATGGTTCAATCGTTAACTCTGGTCGTTGGTTACAATGGCACTGGAAAGGTGCTGATGCCCCAGGTATCGCGATTAGTGATGGTGAGATTTTATCGGGTATTTTCCATCGTTTACGCCAGCTTTATAAAGAAGAAGGCGGTGCAATGCCTGAACAGGTATTGAACATGACATGGGATTATTTTGACCCTGATAATCCAACACCAGAAGAAGTTGCTCAAGAAAGTAATGGTAAAGCACTGGTCGATTTAAAAGATGCTGATGGCAATGTTATTGTGCCAAAAGGTCAACAACTTAGCTCGTTTGCTCAGTTACGCGATGATGGTACAACAGCAAGTGGTTGTTGGATCTTTGCAGGTAGCTGGACACCTGCGGGTAACCAAATGGCAAACCGTGATAACTCAGACCCATCAGGTTTAGGTAATACATTAGGTTGGGCGTGGTCATGGCCACTTAACCGCCGTATTCTTTATAACCGCGCATCGGCTGATCCACAAGGTAAACCATGGGATAAACACCGTACACTGATTGAATGGAATGGTAGCAAATGGACAGGTATTGATGTTCCTGACTATAGCAATGCGCCACCAGATTCAGGTGTAGGACCATTTATCATGCAACCTGAAGGTATGGGACGTCTCTTTGCGATTGATAAAATGGCAGAAGGACCATTCCCTGAGCACTATGAGCCTATTGAAACGCCATTAGGTACAAATCCGTTACATCCTAATGTTGTTTCTAACCCAGCAGCTCGTGTCTTTAAAGACGATTGGGAACAAATGGGTAAAGCCGATGAGTTCCCTTATGTTGGTACAACTTATCGTCTAACAGAGCACTTTCACTTCTGGACTAAACATGCGCTGTTAAATGCCATTATTCAGCCTCAACAATTTATCGAAATTGGTGATCGTTTAGCTAAAGAGAAAGGCATTGCTCATGGTGATACCGTTAAAGTCAGTTCAAAACGTGGTTATATCAAGGCAAAAGCCGTGGTAACTAAACGTATTAGAACGCTTGATGTTGATGGTCGTAAAGTGGACACCATTGGTATTCCTATTCACTGGGGCTTTAAAGGTGTTGCTGTGAAGGGCTTTATCGCCAATACGTTAACGCCATTTGTGGGTGATGCGAATACACAAACGCCTGAATTTAAAGCATTCCTTGTTAATGTGGAAAAGGTGTAAGGAGATAAATTATGTCACTGCAATCTCAAGACATTATTCGTCGCTCTGCTACCAATTCCCTTACTCCCGCACCTCAAGTGCGGGATTTCAAGGAAGAAGTAGCAAAGCTTATCGACGTAACAACCTGTATAGGCTGTAAAGCCTGTCAGGTTGCTTGTTCTGAATGGAACGATATTCGCGATAAAATTGGTACTAACGTGGGTGTTTACGATAACCCAACTGATTTAACAGCAAAATCATGGACAGTAATGCGTTTCTCTGAAGTTGAAGAGAATGGCAAGTTCGAATGGTTAATTCGTAAAGATGGTTGTATGCATTGCGCTGATCCTGGTTGCTTAAAAGCGTGTCCTGCAGAAGGTGCCATTATTCAATACGCTAATGGTATTGTCGACTTCCAATCTGAGCACTGTATCGGTTGTGGTTACTGTATTGCAGGTTGTCCTTTCAATGTGCCTCGCATCAATGAAGAAGATAACCGTGCTTACAAATGTACATTATGTGTTGACCGTGTTGAAGTAGGCCAAGAGCCTGCATGTGTGAAAACCTGTCCTACTGGTGCGATTCATTTTGGTTCTAAAGAATCCATGATAAATCTTGCTAATGAACGTGTCTCTGAGCTACAGACTCGTGGTTATGAAAAAGCAGGTTTATATGATCCACAAGGTGTAGGTGGAACTCACGTTATGTATGTTCTTCATCATGCTGATAAGCCTAACTTGTATCACGGATTACCAGAAAACCCAGAAATTAGCTCTACAGTTAAATTCTGGAAAGGGATCTGGAAACCACTGGCTGCTGTTGGTTTTGCTGCCACATTTGCGGGTGCTATCTTCCACTACTTAGGTGTTGGTCCTAACCGCACTAATGAAGAAGATGAAGAAGAAGCACTAAAAGAGATGGAAGCATCTTCTAAAACAGAGACTTCAGTGAAGAAAGAGGAGCATAAATGATGAAGAAGAAAAGTGATAAAATTCTTCGACACACCGCTTCTGAGCGAATTAATCACTGGGTAGTGGTGATTGTCTTTATTTTCACTGCATTCAGTGGATTGGGCTTTTTCTTCCCTTCTCTGAATTGGTTTATGAATGTCTTAGGAACGCCTCAACTTGCACGATTACTGCATCCATTTGTGGGTAGCGTGATGGCATTTCTCTTTATCTTTATGTTTTTCAGATATTTAAAACATAACTTTATTGATAAAGATGATTTAGTTTGGGCTAAAAATATTCATAAAGTCCTGAAAAATGAAGAAGCAGGTGATATTGGTCACTATAACTTAGGACAGAAAGGCATCTACTGGACATTAAGTCTTAGCCTTATTCTGCTCACAGTGAGTGGTATTATCATTTGGCGTCCTTATTTTGCTGATTATTTTTCTATTCCCGTTATTCGTATCGCATTGTTAGTACACTCATTGTCTGCAATCTTACTTATTATTACGGTTCTCGTTCATGCTTATGCTGCATTTTGGGTTAAAGGCTCAATTCGTAGTATGGTTGAAGGCTGGGTAACACGTGGTTGGGCTAAAAAGCACCATCCACGCTGGTATCGTGAAGTCTTAGAAGAAGAGAAAAAAGAAGCAGAAGAAGCCGAAAAGCAGTCCAAGAAAAAGTAGTTAATGGCTAATGTCTGAAAAAACGGAGGCTGTAATTAGCCTCCGTTTTCTATTTTATTTACAGATAAAAGCACATAAATAAACAACAAATCACTGAGTCATTATCCACTGTCATGGTGTCTAAGCTATTTTTGATTTATTCTGAAATTAAATACAGTGGATAACACGCAGTAAAATTAATGATGATAGGAAGATAGAACGTTATGAGTATTCGCATCGTTCCTAAAGAACAATTAGGCACAGAACCCTCAGAAAAAAGCATTAGCTTTATTCCACCGGTATTATTTCCTAATTTGAAAAATCTTTACCAACGTCGTGCTACACGTTTTCAAACACTGGCAAAAGATAACCCATTTGCCGATTACCTTGAATTTGCCGCTGAGATTGCACAAGCACAAGAAAAAGCACTACATGATAATCCATTAGAATTAGATTTAGCGCCATTACTCAGCCAAAAAGCAGGTATTGCACCTTTAGATAGAAAAACGTTTCAACGCAGTAATCATTGGCATGCATTATTAACATCAATTATTGCTGAATTACGTCCTGTTGTACCTGAAAATGCCAAAGTCACCTTAGAAAATCTCTCTAAAGCTTCTGAAAATGAATTAGAAGAGATGGCAACCGCATTACTTAATGATGAATATTCAAAAGTATCTGCTGATAAATCAGTCTTTATTTGGGCAGCATTATCACTTTACTGGGCACAATTAGCCTCTAATATTCCAGGTAAAGCGAAAACTGAATATGGTGAAAATCGTCAATTTTGCCCTGTCTGTAACAGCATGCCTGTCGCCAGTATGGTACAGATTGGTACAACACAAGGTTTACGTTATTTACACTGTAATTTATGTGAAACACAGTGGCATGTTGTTCGTATAAAGTGCACTAACTGTGAACTCACAGGCAAATTAAATTACTGGTCATTAGATGACGAAAATGCCGCAGTTAAAGCCGAAAGTTGTGGTGATTGTGGTAGCTATTTAAAAATTTTATATCAAGAAAAAGATGCTAATGTCGATGCTGTTGCTGACGATCTTGCTTCAATTATTCTTGATGCAAAAATGGAAGAAGAAGGCTTTGCTCGCAGTAGTATTAACCCTTACATGTTCCCAAATGAATAATAATTAGGCATTAACATGATAAATGATACGCGCTCTCTTTATAGTCAATTACCCTCTGTCGATAAATTATTGCATCAAGCTGATATCTCATCGCTTGTTGATAGTTATGGTCAAACATTTATCGCTGAGCATTTACGAAAGCTACAAGAAGAAGCGCGTATTCATATTCGTGAGAAAAATGATTTACCTCAATGGCATAACAATTGGGCTTGTGCATTAAAAGCACAAATTAAAAACCAACAAAGTCATGCTATTAAACCTGTTTTTAATTTAACAGGTACGGTATTACATACTAATTTAGGTCGCGCTTTAATCGCAGAATCTGCAATAGATGCGGTAAGCCAAGTCATGCGATCACCTGCGACGCTAGAATATTCTCTTGATGGCGCATCTAGAGGACATCGTGATCGCGCTGTGGCTGATTTATTGTGTGAGTTAACAGGCGCTGAAGATGCATGTATTGTTAATAATAATGCAGCAGCTGTTTTATTAATGTTAGCCACTGTTGCACCGCAAAAAGAAGTCGTGGTTTCACGTGGTGAACTTGTTGAAATTGGTGGTGCATTCCGCATTCCTGATGTCATGATACAAGCAGGCTGTAGCTTAAAAGAAGTCGGCACAACCAATCGCACACATTTAAAAGATTATCGTAACGCAATCAACGAAAATACTGGCTTGTTAATGAAAGTTCACACCAGTAATTATGCTATTCAAGGTTTTACAGCTGAAGTAGAAGGTAAAGAGTTAGCCGCATTAGGTAAAGAAAATAATATTCCAACAGCTATCGATTTAGGTAGTGGCTCAATGACCGATTTATCCCTTTTAGGCTTACCTGCTGAACCCATGCCCCATGATTACCTTCAACAAGGTATCGATTTAGTCACTTTTTCGGGTGATAAATTATTAGGTGGGCCACAAGCAGGGATTATTTTAGGTAAAAAATCTTGGATAGAGGCGATTCAACGTCATCCACTCAAGCGTGCATTACGCGTTGATAAAATGACATTAGCCGCATTAAATGCAACACTTCGCCTTTATCAACAACCTGAGAAAATGGCTATTGAGATACCAACATTGCGCTTATTAACTCGGCCACAAGCAGAAATTCATGATATGGCGCAACGGTTATTACCTCATTTTCAGGCATATTACGGTGAAAATTACACTATCAAGATATCGACATGTGCTTCACAAATTGGTAGTGGCTCATTACCTATCGAAAGTTTACCTAGCGTTGCTATCACGTTTGAAGCCAAAGAGGGTAAAGGTAGTCAATTAGACGCATTAGCCACACATTGGCGT
>NZ_LXEN01000078.1 GCF_001654855.1 Proteus myxofaciens ATCC 19692 | reverse complement strand
GAATTAGAAAAGCCGATTATAGGTCGAATATCAGAAGGCCGTTTATGGCTTGATCTGCGCTGTCTTGAGGATGAAAATGCGTTGATACAGGGCTTATCACTATGATTTTTGCTACAGCAGGTCACGTAGATCACGGAAAAACAACGCTCATACAAGTACTGACAGGGGTAGATACCACTCACTTACCCGAAGAGAAAAAACGAGGTATGACCATCGATTTAGGTTATGCCTATTGGCCTCAACTTGATGGCACATCTATTGGTTTTGTTGATGTACCTGGTCATGAAAAATTTCTTTCTAATATGTTAGCGGGTGTTGGTGGCATTTCTCATGCCCTACTCATTGTCGCTTGTGATGATGGAGTGATGGCTCAAACTATTGAGCATATTTCTATTTTACGTCTTGCTGGTTGTGCTCACGTTACCGTTATTTTAACAAAAGCCGATCGTGTTACCCCACACCGAGTTGATGAAGTTAAACATCAAGCAATAACGCTTTTAGCCAATTTAGGTTGGAATAATCCTTCTATTTTCATTACCTCAGCACCAACTGGCGACGGTATTGATGATTTACGCCAATATCTGGTTAACCTGCATCAAAAAGAGCAACAACATCCTGATTGGCATAAACGTTTTCGTTTAGCGATTGACCGCGTATTTAGTATTAAAGGCGCGGGTTTAGTGGTGACAGGGACTGCATTAGCAGGAAAAATCGCCATTGGTGATAATTACTGGTTAACTGGTGCTGAAAAATCCATTCGTATAAGGGCGATTCATGCTCAAAATCAATCTGTAGAATATGCTGGAGCAGGTCAACGTATTGCTATCAACATTGCAGGTGATATCAGCAAAGAAGAGATCTCTCGTGGTGATTGGCTGCTTGAGCAACGCCCTTATCAGCAATCTCATAAAGTCCTTGTTAGCTTAATCGCTGATGAGCCATTAAAACATTGGCAATCTGTACATATTCATCATGGAACTCGCCATATTACAGGGCGAGTTTCATTATTAAATGAAACAAATCTTGCTGAGCTTATTCTTGATGAACCACTTTGGCTGGTGGATAACGATAGACTGATTTTACGTGATATCAGTGCACAACGAACATTAGCCTGTGCAAAAGTGTTATCACTTCACTCACCAAGAAAGGGTAAACGCCAGACTGAGTTCCTAGCTTGGCTAGAGGCGCTTGATAAAGCGAATAGCACCAGTAATAATTTAGCGTTGCACTTACCTAAAGGCGAATTATTAATAGAAGATTTTGCTTGGGCTCAGCAATTAACTGATGCCGCACAAGTACAATTATTTAATGAATTTGACATTGTATCAGTTGCAGGCGTTATTCTTTCAAAGGCACAAGCAGATAAAGCAAAACAAAAGTTACTCGATACGCTTTGTGAATATCACCAACAACATAATGATCAAATGGGTGTAGGTCGTTCGCGATTAAAACGAATGGCATTGCCTACTTATCATGATGAAATGGTTTATCACCTACAAAGCCAACTTCGTCAAGAAGGTGCCATAAATCAAACTCGAGGTTGGTTACATTTACCTACTCATGGCCTTGCTTTTACACCAGAGCAAGAGGCTTTATGGCAACAAATAAAAGTTTATTTTGAGCAATCAGAGCCTTGGTGGGTACGTGATCTTGCAACTAAAATACAAAATGATGAAAAAGAAACACGTTCACTTTTACGCAAAGCTGCACAATTAGGGCTTATCATTCCGATTATTGCTGATCGTTACTATACACATGAATCTATTGAAAAATTCGCATCTATTATCGTCAAATATAATGAAAATAATGGTAGCGTGAGTGCTGCTGATTTTCGTGATGAGTTATCAGTAGGTCGTAAATTAGCAGTACAAATTCTCGAGTATTTTGATAGAACAGGCTTTACTCGACGTAAAAAAGATCTGCATATTTTACGAGATAAGGGATTATTCTAATTACATGTTGTATTAAAAGTTGAATAATCTCTATTCTATGAGTTAAGGTAACTCCCCTGCCATTATTGTAAAAAATAATACTATCATTCTTTATTGCTATACTCGGAAAGAGATATGAAAAAACTATCAGGGCGCATTTATCTTGCGCTTATTCTTATTGCCTCTCTCTTTATTGTCTTTGAGAAAGCATCATATATTTATACTGCATTACTCTCTGTTAGCGCCTATTTTATTCTTTTTTCTTTATGTTTTATTTTATCTGCGCGAGTCTTATTTTCTGTCATAACGACAGGCACTCTCTTTCTAATTATAAAATTTATTAATCAGCTAAAAGTACATTACTATAAAGAATCATTATTATTTTCTGATGTAAATCTTGCACTTGATACATCAAATTTAGGCACATTAGGGCAATATTGGGAAGCTGGAATCGCTATTATTGCCATGGTAATTTGGCTAATCATTAATATGATTATTGCTTGGCGTTTTTCAAAAAAATCGAGCATTCAATTACGCCTAAGTAGCTTAATTCTCATTATTCTAGCCATCATCACCATTCACTTTACCGTGAATAAATGGCAATCAGAATGGGAAGGGACATTGCCTAGTGGTCGAGGAACAATGACAAACTTAATTATGTCAGGTTACCAAACGGCTTATAATCCCCCTTATTACAGCGAGAATGCCGATTATTTTATTGAAAAATCAAATAACGTTGTATTGCCTGAAACACAAACTGAAGTAAAACCCGATATAGTGGTGTTATTACAAGAATCCACAGTGAAACCAAGTATTTATCAATTTAATAAAGACATTAACTTGCCAGATTTGTTTATGTTTAAAAAAGATAAAGGTGTTAGTGCGCAAAGTCCTTTACGTGTACAAACCTTTGGTGGTGGCACATGGCTTTCTGAATTTTCAGTATTAACAGGTCTTAATACTGATGATTTTGGTGCTCGTAAAAATTCTGTTTTCTATTTTGTGGTTGATAATCTACAGGAAAGTTTATTTCGTCAGTTAAAATCTCAAGGTTATTATACTGTCTTACTAACGCCATTTAATCGCAATGCCTATCATGCTGGTTATGCATACGAAAAAATGGGTATTGATGAAATTATTCAGCCTCAACAATTAGGCTATCCTGGTAGCTTAGAAGAAAATTTATGGACAATCTCAACACAAGATATGTTGGGGTATTTAAAACAAGTTTTAAAAACACATACAGATAAGCCAATATTTGTTTTCTCATTAACGATGTATGAACATGGCCCTTATCATGAGAAACATAGTGATGATTACCAAATAACCGGTCATACTGAAAGTAGTAATGCACCCGGTAAATTTAGTCACTATATGGAAAAAATAATCGCAAGCGATCCTGCTATTGAAGATTTTTCAAACTTTGTGGCAACAAGAGAAAAACCAACATTATTCCTTTATTTTGGTGATCATCAACCTAATATTGAAATTAGCAATTATCAATCACCGTTTACTGATCCTGCACATATAACGCAATTCACGTTAAGAGATAATTTAACGCAAGGTGCACCACTTTCTACTGGGGAATTAACAGATATTAGTTTTCTAGGCGGGATGTTACTTGAGCGCTCACGTCTTCCTTTATCACCCTTTTATAAAGCCAATATTCAAATGCGCCATTTATGTGAAGGTAAATTAAATGACTGCGAAGATGAAAAATTGATTAATAGTTATAAAAACTATATTTATCAGCATCTCAATGTGGCAGGTAAAGAAAGCCACTAACCATGTTTTTTATTAAAAGTGATATAAATTAAAAGGTGATCGGGATTAAATACCCTAATCATAAAAAAGAGGCTAATAATAAGCCTCTTTTTTTGTATGACTAAAACTTATTTACGGGTAGCAACAATCACACTTGATGCTTTAACTAAAGCCAGCACTTCACTTCCTTTTGCCAATTGCATCTCTTGCAAGCTTTCATTTGTAATAACCGCGGTCAGCTCTAAACCTTTTGTCGTTTCTAGATGAACAGTGGAATTAACAGCACCTTGAGAAAGATGAGTAACTTTGCCTGTAAATTGGTTACGTGCTGAAAAATTCAATCCACAATCAGGTAATGCAAGCACAACCCAGGGAGCTTTAATAATTGCGATGGCTTCGCCGTCTTTCTTAATATGTAAGGTATCACAGCTCTCTTTTGTGATGATAGTGGCTAATTTTTCACCATGAGCTAACGATAAAATGACTTCGTTATTTACTGCACCTTCAATAATATCTACAACTTTACCCACTAATTGATTACGTGCTGAAACTTTCATTTATCCACCTCAATGTTGATAAAAATAGTGTCTTGAATAATGCAATATAAGATATTGATTTACTCTAGCATAAAAATAACACAATAAATTATGAGTAACTCATAATTTGTTATTTAAAAAACATAAAGTTATAAATAAGCGTAAATAACGAATAAAAAAATAGACAACCTAAATTAATTATTAATTAAGCTATCTATCTCTTTATAAAATAAGTAGATTATCTATATTTATTGTCCATTTTGAGCAAATGCTGATAATAAATGTAAAGCAGATGAGTAATAATCAGTATCTTTGCTTAAATCAACATCTTCAATAGGTGTTTTTAAAGTGAGATCTCTAATCGCCATCATTCCAGGTGTTAAGTTATATTCAGCACGTTCTTTACCATCAATGCTAATCCAAGCAGGCGTTTTATAGCGGTCAAACTTTTGAAAATAGTCAATAAAAGGCTGTAATGCCGACTCTTTATTTCCCCAAGACAAATAAAGAGGAATACGAATAGCATCAAAGCTAAATCGTGCAGGCCATTTTTTACTCGGTTCTAATTTACCATTATTATATAAACTCACCCAATCAGAAGGTAATTGGTACTCACCAAAACGCATTTTCTTTAGTAAAGATTGGCTATCATTAATTAATATTTCCCAACGAGGATCTTTATTCACTCGATAAAAATCTTCCCATGCAGGGAAAATAAAATAAGAAGGATTAATAATGATTTCATCCGGTGTTTTAAAACCATCAATTCCCGGTAATAAAATTGTATAATCTTTCGTTTTTACTAATGTGTGTTCAAGAATAGCCCGCTGAATAGCTTCTGATGCTGAGATATAACTTTCATCATCCCATTTTTCGCCAGCTTTTAATAATGCCCAAGCAATTAAAATATCACCATCAGTTGCGTTATTAAGATCAGGTGTGTGATCGCTATTATCTGGCTCATAACGCCATATGAATAATCCTAAATCACTGCGATAAAGTGAGGATGATGTCCAATCCCATAATTTATTAAAGGTTTCACGATCATCACTCATCACCGCCATTAACATACCATAACCTTGGCCTTCAGAATGCGAGATATTTTGGTTTGCATTATCAACAACACGTCCATTATCTGTAACATAACGTGCTTTAAATTGTTGCCAACCCATTTCCGTATTAGCAGCGTGTAATGAAGGTGACATGATTAGCAATAAACCTAAAATAAAAAAAACAGAAAATAGATAATTAAAACGAGATAAGTGCTTAAAAGACATTGCCTTTCTCCCCTTATATTTATTGCCAGCCACAATAAAATTGCGACTGGCATATTACATACATTTTAAAGATAAAAATTAAAAGAGAGCTTCTTCTATCTCTTTTTCTTCGTGCTTGATCTCTTTATCTTCTTTTTTGGCTGATTTAGGTAATAATGTTTCTTGGCAAAAATCCTGCATCCAAGAAGCAAATTCTTCTTTTAACACTGTATTATTTAAACCATATTCAACAAAGGTTTTCATATAACCTAATTTATTACCACAATCATGAGACTTACCAACTAAAGTATAAGCTTCTGCTACTTCTTTTTTTAGAAGTAGATCAATGGCATCTGTTAATTGTATTTCACCACCGACACCGGTTGGTAAACCATCTAGTAAATCCCAAATTGTTTTTGAAAATACATAGCGACCCACAACAGAAAGATTAGAAGGCGCATCTTCAGGATTTGGTTTTTCAACAATACGATGAATTGGTGCCCAGTTACCTTGAGGACAAAAAATACCTTTACAGTCCACAATGCCATATTGATCTACTCTATCCATAGGCACTCTTTCTACCATGATTTGGCTACGTTCTGTTTTTTCAAAACGTTTTATCATTGCTGATAAATTATCGTGTTGAGGATCACAACAGTATGAATTTAATAAAACATCAGGTAGTAATACAATGAATGGATTATCACCTACAACAGAATGAGCACAGCAAATTGCATGCCCTAAGCCAAGTGCATGGCCTTGACGAATTTGCACAATTTTTACATTGTTAGGACAAATTGAACGCACTTCATTTAATAATTTATTTTTAATACGTTGCTCTAGCATATTTTCTAATTCAAAACTGGTATCAAAATGATCTGCTATTGAATTTTTAGAAGAATGCGTTACTAAAATAATTTCCTCAACACCTGCTTGAGCACACTCATCAACGATATATTGAATTAAAGGGCGATCAACAATAGGTAACATTTCTTTTGGTGTTGATTTTGTTGCTGGTAACATACGAGTTCCTAATCCAGCAACAGGGATTACTGCTTTCATCATAATAAACTCCTTTAATAGTTCTATTAAAAATTTAATATTTTTTAAATTTATTTACATTTTTCATTGGGATACGGATTGATATATTAAAATATAGCAACCCCTCTTTTAATTAAAAAAGATAATTTAAATTCAATTATTTAATTGATTGTCAAATTTTAAATCTTATTTACATTCAGAATAAAAACCATATTTGTTACCACCTTTTTCTTTAATAGAATAAAGTGTTTCATCTGCTGATTTTAGTAATTCAGATAGTGTTTCTCCATCTTTAGGATATTCTGAAATACCTAAGCTAATAGATGGAGTTAACATACTATTTGCATTTATATTAATTGGAGTTTCCATTAGCCTCCATAACAACTCTATTATTTCTAGTAAAGTAACCGAACAGGAACGTAAACCTTGAGGAAATACAATTGCAAATTCATCCCCTCCTAATCGGCCACAATAAGCGCCTTTTTCTTCCAATTGAAATAATCTTTTTGATATCTCACATAAAACTTTATCACCGACATGATGACCAAATTCATCATTTATAATTTTAAATTTATCACAATCGATAATCCCGACACAAAATGATGGCGTTTTATTAATATTTAAATATTCATTTTCAATTTTTTCAACAATACTTAATCGATTAGGGATCCCAGTTAAATAATCAATATAACTTTTATTAAACAATTCATTTCTCAATTCAACTTTATCTGTAACATCTAAGCTAATAAATGCAAAATGAGAAATTTTATTTTCATCAAAAAAGGGAACAATACTGACATCCTCCCATATTTCTTTTTCTATATGATTATTTTTTTTAACTTCTAAACGATAAACCCCTTTGTTTTTCATAAAGAATTTAATTTTATCTTCATCAATTAAATAGAATTGATCGTGTTTTTTATTTTGCAAGTCTTCAAGAATAACTTTATTAAAATCACAATATTTCTTATTAGCATAAACAATAATGCCATTAATATCTGTCACTAGCATCATAAAGGCATTATTAACAAATTGCTTCATTAACAACCAGTTGGAATCATCATTATTAAATATCATGTCATTCATTTTTGACCTCCTATGCTTATCAATAAAAGCAAAGGTTTTATTATTCAACTAACGTATTATGAGCATAGCGGAAAATAAAGACATCTTTTGCATCAGTAGACTGCCCATGTACTTGCATTTCTATATTTCCACCTTGATGAGTTAGCCATGCTTCATATAAGCCTTCTAATACTCCAGCACTTGCTAAACGCCACTGAGCATCATCTTGATGTTGTGTAAAATGCGGCCACGCACAATGAACTAATAACAATTCACTTCTTGCTGGTGATATCGTAACAAAACCCCATTTAAATAATGTTAATACATGATTAATATGTGATTCAAAAGATTTAATATTCTCACCATCAGGTAATGGATAACGTAAAGCAATATCTTTACCTATATTTCTTAATTTTTCTTGCGCTGTTTGAGCATCATTATCATTTAATATTTGAGAAAATAATAACTGTGTAAGATCTTGCCAGCCACTTTCAAAAGGTAATTGTAAAATATCACTGTCATACTTATTCATTATTTATCTCCTTAATTATTTAGATAGAAAGTCTGGCTTATAGTTAAGATATAACCACATATTATCCTCAGTATAATCTCCCGATTTATCATGAGATAGGCTAACTCCTAATTCGGATTTTTTTGTTAAATAATATTTAGCATCTATTCCTAATCGATAGCTAACATCTGTTTTATCTTCTTCGTCATAACGAGACTTAAGAGATGGATCATTAGCATGGCTTTTATTTAAATCATTTTGCATGGCATTGTTTATTGGAAAGTAATCACTGCCTTTTTGTTTATAACTTTGTAAGCCTACAGAACCATTTAATGATACTTCACCTTTATCGAAACGACGGGTATACGCGACAGGTAAAGAAACAGAAATATAATCTTGTGGACTGAAATAGCCACCATGTCCTAATGAATAGTAATTTTGGTTATTTCTAAAATTCATATAATCAACATGAACACCCGCTCTAACTTCTTGTTGCTCATCTTTATAAAAATTAGCGTAAGTTCCCATCCATACTTTTACTTCATCATTACTTGCGACATTTTTACCAGTGTAATTATAATAACCACCACCAGCATAAGCCCCTATTTTGCCGTCATCCCATGAGTATTGGGCTTTAGCACCATTACGAGTTACTCGTCCCCAGCTTTCTCCTGTTAATGGATCAGTACGTCCCATATAAGATAATAAGCTGTCTTTTATTGCTCTACGTTCTGCTGTTAACGTTAACTGCCCATTTTGACCAACTTGAGGTGAATATGTCAGGCCACCAACAACCGTTGCGCTGTCTTTACCTAATGGCGTTGAACCCACATCCGCTGTGATATTGTTATCAGATAAACTCAACCCTAATTCAACACCTGAAGCACGTTGACTGCCTGCATCATCAGCATTAATTTTGTTTTTTTCATCATAATTATCACTATTTTTTGCTAAACGCTCTGCATGTTGAAGTTGACCAGAACCAAAACGGTTTGCTCTTTCACCCGATACAGAACCACTGGTCATTGAGACAGGGTTAACATTAAATTGCCAACGCCATTTTTCACCAGGTACACCAGAAATGCTCATTGGTGCTGAAATTTCAGTAACATTAGAGAGCCCTTTATCACCATTACGATGACGAATAGCGACGCCACCTTGTACCCAAGGCGCAATTTCTTGTTCTAATGCATGAATTGAGCGTTGAACAGATGCCATCTCTTTACGTTCATAGATAGAACCTGTAATGACAGTATCATCATCCTCTAATGGCGATATGAGTTCACCAGCAGGAGTATTAACGGTACTTTTGCTATTTTGCCACTGAGCACTACGCAATAAAGCCAGAGCTCTACGATTTTCACCATTTAATTGCGCAACTTGAGCGGCTTGTAATAAATAAGCCGGTTGTGAAGAAGAAGGTAATTGCTGTAATAATTGCTGTGCTTTTTTACCCTCTTTTTGCGCTAATGCAACTTCAATTTGAGCTTGAATGAGTTTGCTATCTTTTCCTTGCTCTTTTTCAAGATAAGACAAAATCTTATTTGATTGCTCAGGCATTGATTGTGCTAAATAAATTCGGCTTAATGCCATTAATAAATCAGGATTATTCGGGGATGATTTCAATCCTATCACTATCGTTTCGTAAGCCGCTTTAATATCGCCTTTCTCACGTAGGCTATCCGCTTGCGCAACTTTTGTTGTAGCATCTAAATGTACTTTTTCAGCCAGGGGTGTTTCTTGCTGTAAAGCAGGATCGTTAATCAGGCTTGTTGCCTGAGCATAATGACCTAATTGGTTGAAAACATTAATATGACCAGAATAATTACCAACAGAACCTTTAATTCCTTTGGCTATATCGCTTTCAACGAGCTGTAAAGCTTCTTCATTTAACCCACTACTAACCAAACTTTCAGCTAATTCACCTACATCATTAGGATAATCAGTAAGTTGATTAATTAAAGGTCGCAAAGTATTACGTGTAGCAACCGTATTACCCATCTTAGAATAATTCTGAGCTTGCGCAAGTTGGCGATGGAATTTCGCACGTTGTAATAATTCTTTCTCAGCAGCTGTCGGATTTTGATGATGACTTAATAAGTTAACAACGTTATCCCATTTTTTTTGCTCAACATAAAATAAAGATGTGATGTAATCAGTATCTTTTGTTCTATAATTTTGTAACTGATCAATACTCTTTTTAGCCCCTAAGTTATCGCCTTCAGCCAGCATTAAACGCGCTAAATCAAGATATAACCAATTGTTTTTAGGATTTTTACGTTGAGCTTGCATGAGTAATTGTTTAGCTTGAACGCGGTTACCATTTTCTAATGCTTTTTGTGCTTCTCGACGTAATTTTTCAGCAGGATCTGTATTGGCAGTGAGCTTTTGGCGCATTGCGGCTGATTGTTCTGCAAGTAATTGTTCCGCTTTGCTATTTTTTCCTTCTTGAACCAAGAGAAAATAATAGGCTGAAGCAACTTTTTCATTATGGCGATTATTTTGATAAAGCGTGGCTAAACGTTGATGAGCTGCTGGTAAATTGCCTTGTTTACGCAATAAATCAGCTTGTAATAAGCTCGCAGAAACCCCCTTTTCACCCACAGCTCCCGTTAATGGTGACAATGCATCAATCGCTTGCTGAATATTGCCTTGTTTTGCGCGTTTTTGAGCATCATTTAATTGAAAATAAAAACCAGCATCATCTGCTTGCTGTTTCCATTTACTTCCTTGCTCTCCACCTACAAGTGCTGCCTGATTTAATAAGCGTTGTCCCATGGCTAAATCACCAGATCGCAATGCGGTATAACCTAATCCAGCGAGTGCCTCAGTATCATTATTATCAAGCTTAAGTGCCTGCTTGAAACTTTGCTCAGCTTCTTTTAGCTTACCTTTATTGAGCGCGGTATAGCCTATTTGACGCGCATTACCTTGAAGTGTTTTTTGGTAATACTCTGCAACCTCTTTATCATCAGGATTGGCTTGTAAATAAACCTTATACAGATTCTCATCATCTGGCGTTACATTAAGCCATAATAAGGCTTGATGAAGATCTTTTTTTACTGAATCATCACCAATCTTATTTAACACATCTATTCCTTCACGACGTGTCTTTTCGTTATACGTTAATGTCTGACCTAACGCTTTTTGTGTCTCTTTATTAGCAGGCATTAATGCAGCGCGCTGTTTTAATCCTGTAATGGCTTGTGGGAACATCTCAGGTATACCTGCCATTGTTTGATAATATTCTAGAGCCAAAGAATCAGGAGGCTCATTACCCACAAATAGACTTTGATATGCTTTTATCGCTTCTGAAAATTGTTTTTTCTTAGCAAGCCCTCTGGCATAACCGATTTGTTGTTCATTAAATTTTGGCGATTTTATATTTTTTAATCCATCAATACGTGAGTCTTGTGGTGCAACTTGAGCAAACTTTTCACGCCAATATTTTGCTTGTTTTTCATTACCTTGTTGTGCTGTAAAGAATGCCATTAAATAGAGAGCATCCTGATTTTTATCATCCATAATCAGCACTTTTTTTAACGCTTCTACAGCACGTTCGTCATGTGCTCTACCATGCCAATAATTAGCTTGCTCAATAAGAGAGTTAACAAGGTTTGAGTCTGTTGTTTGTGCATAAGCTTGGTTAGATATACCTAATATACAACTGGTATAAATCACTTTGACGATTAGATTAAGTGTATGATTTTTCATCTTATACCTCTCTTATTTATCAGAACGATTTTTTGATATCTGCTCTAAACGACGGTTAGTTCGACGTAGTAACCATCTGTAGGCCATAAAACCTGTTAGCGCACAGAAACCCACCGCTAAAAGACCCAGCAAATACACATGTCGAGAGCTGTACCAAAGAAACCGTTGTAAAAGAGGTAAATCGCCTTGAGAAAAATGTTCTCCTAAAGAAAAACTTCTTACTGTGTCTTTATCGCTAATTACCGTGATATCACCTTTAATTGCTGCGTTTACTTCTGCTAAATTCAAATCACTAATAATTTTGTCTATAGACTCATTACCTTTTGATGTCACTAGCACAACAACACGATCATTTGCCCAAGGTGAGATAAAACTCAGCATTCCTCGCCAATGATTTACAGATGCAAGATAATTAGCGACATCTCCACTATTAGATAAAAAATCGCCAACAGCCCAACTTTTCACTTTATCTAATAATGATTGTGGCGTGAGTTCTACATTATTATTGATGAACGAAAATGTCTGTTGTGAGAAATCTTTAGGTAAAAAGTTATCGCTACTTAACTCACCAATAGCTAATACATCACGTTGAGAAAGATTATTTTTCTCTAATGCTTTATCACCTAAGAAAACAGAGGTATACGACACAGGGGTTCCAGTTGAGTAACCCGTTCTCGCCATCAAATTAACCAAGGTGTATAACTCTTCTTTTTTAGGCGTTTCTGGTAATAATAATGCCGTTTGTGAAAAATCAGCATGACGACTAAATGGAAATGAAGCCCCTGCAAAATAAGCTAAATTAGGCATTCTTGAATAATGCCAAGTATTTTTAAATCGAATTGTCGATTGCGGATCAATACGACTAATCAAGCTACTACCATCGATTAAAATACAAGGTGAATCATCAGGTTCACGTAAATCAAAATAAAACTGCAATTGATTCTGGCTGTATATTTGGCGAGGATTTAGATACAGCGTGCTATTTTGCTGTTCATTTTCCATTCCTAACCAATGTCTTACCATTCCTAAAGGCTCTGATTGAACCGGATATAACGAATTTAAGAATTGGTTATTCAAGAAAACAATTAATGACGAATTATGGCTATTGAGCTTATCAGACTGAGGAAAAGCATATTTCAACTCAAGTGGTAACGTATCACCATCCCACCAGAAAAGATCAGGTGATACTCTGAATGAAAATTTATTTGGTGAATGATTAATACCTTGCCGTGTGAAATCATCAGATCCATTTGCAATTTGTCCTAATGTCACAGGTTTGTTGGTATCTAACCAGCGAGGTGCGTCATACGCTTTACGTACTGCAAGACGTTGAGTAGGCACAACTAAGTGATCATTTTGTGGCAATTTATTGCTACTTAATGCTAATGCGGCTTCACGTAATGACTTTTCATTATCACCACTAATAAGAAGTAATTTAAAAACAGGATTAGCAGGATTATCCACAATAGTGAGCTGCCCACTATTACCAGAAGGTAAAGTTACGCCAGCAATAGTTTGTCCTGAATGCCCAATTAATATCCCATCACTTTCTGGTAATTGATCCATTAATACAGGTAAATCAAAGTGTTTAATATCATGGCTAAAACTACCAAACCAAGAAGCGGCAATAGCGGCTGTTGTTACCTCTGCATTATCAGGATTATCTGACAATATGATAGGTAACGAGGTCGCTGTCATCCTGTTGGGATCAAAGAACGGTAGGGGCAAACGTTCCAAGCTATATCCACCATTTATCCAGCGACCTCGATACTCTAGTGATGAATCAGGTGAAATACTCAGGCTTAAATTATCTGTTAAAGGGGGTAAACACTGGCTTTCATCAAGTTCATCACGATTAGCTAAACGAAAGCTGAGATTATTCGCATTCGTTAACATCATTTCAGGAATTTCTAAGGTGTATTCATGCTCATTTCCATCATCTTCTAAAGGTAAAAATCCCATAGGTTGGCCATTGAGCATTAGGTGCAATGTCTTATCTGATTGAACTAATTCTGGTGATGCTTTTACTTTCATCGTTAATGTGGCGTTATCAATAAATAAATCATTGGCCATATTAAAAGTGACACCAGAAAGTAATCGTCTTCCTGATAACACGATAGGGTCAGAATTTCCCATCTGAGATAACGTTAACCGCTCTTCAATATTACGAGCCCCTGTTTCAGATAACGCCTCTTTATTAAGATGACTATTCTGCGCATTTTGCTGTAAAGATACATGAGACGTAGGATCAGTAAATACCTCACCATCAAGTTCTAACATTTCTGTTGCAGCATGAGAAAAATGAATACTCGCTATAGCTATCGCAGTAAGGCTTAGCATTAATGTCAGTTTCTTTTTCATGCTTAGTCATCTCCATTAGCTGATTGCACAGAAAGTAATGCTTTTTCTTTTTCTTTTATCGCTGGTGCTTTCACTTTTTGGCGACGACCAAAGAACATCTCAAAAATACAACGAGTAAGGCCCGCTAATTCTTTAAACGGTTTATCTTTATATTCAGTATGATTTATCCAAGCATCAGCACGGCCAAAGATAACGCGAACTAATTGGCGACGAGTATTTAAATCAATAGATAAGAACTCAAGACGTAATTGATTTTTTTCTAAACTGACTATTTCAACAGGAATAGTCACTTCATCACGTTGAACATTTAGAGTAATTGAATTGATAGTGCGTTGGCGAAGCTCAGAAATTTTATTTATTGCAATGCGAACACCACCCATCGAAACATCCTCTGTAGTGGTTGTTAATTCAGCACCATCATCAAAGTGTAATGTAATAGGTAAAGAAGCATTAATACGAGTATTTTTACGAATTTGACGAGTTTCTTTACCAACGGCAATAGATGCAAGAATAATAAATAAACTATAAGTTGCCCAAGATAAGTTCAAAACAATAACAAGAGGATCAATCCCGTGAAAATCATTTAATATATAACGAATAACAACCCACGAAATACCCGCAATCAGGAGCAGAGCTGTAATAATTAAAGGACGTACAGTCAGATAATCCATATAGCTCTTATCGAGTAAATCACCTTTATCTGTTACATTAAATTTTCCTAATTTCGGTGAGACTAAGCTTAATAGGGTAGGTAATACCAAGCCAAAAGCCATCACCGTTTCATAAATTTCACCCCAAAAAGAGAATCGATATTTTCCGATATTTCTTGAGTTTACAAACACCGACATGATTAGATGTGGTAATGCATAAGCAAAGATCATACTTGCTGATGAAACGATGATATTGAGATTGAATAACATAAACAGTAAGGGTGCCGTCAAAAAGATAATTCGAGGTAAACCATACTGAAAATGCATCATCGCATTGAGATAACACAAACGTTGAGAAAACGTTAATCCGCGACCTAACATTGGATTATCAACACGGAAAATTTGTGTCATACCTCGAGCCCAACGAATACGCTGATTGACGTGCAATGCTAGACGCTCTGTTGCCAGTCCCGCGGCTAAAGGAATATCAATAAATGCAGAGTTCCAACCTAAACGTTGTAATTTTAAAGCGGTATGAGCATCTTCTGTTACTGTTTCAACTGCAATACCCCCTATTTCTTCAAGTGCACTACGACGCATAACAGCACATGAGCCACAGAAAAATGTCGCATTCCAGTTATCATTACCACGTTGTACAGGTCCGTAAAAAAGGGCACCTTCATGAGGAATATCTTTAGCAGCACTTAAATTACGTTCAAAAGGATCAGATGAGTAAAAATAGTGCGGTGTTTGAATTAATGCGAGTTTAGGATCTTGAAGAAAGCTTCCTACTGTAGCTTGTAAGAAAATACGAGTTGAAATATGGTCACAGTCGAAAATACAAATGAGCTCGCCATCTGTTAATTTCATGGCATGATTTAAGTTACCTGCTTTAGCGTGTTCATGCGTTTCTCGCTCAATGTAAGTAACACCTACATCGTTAGCAAATTGTTTGAATTCTTTGCGACTACCATCATCTAATATATAGACTTTCATTTTATCTTGAGGATAATCTATTGATTGTGCAGCTAACACCGTATCACGAACAACATCTAAACTTTCGTTATAAGTAGGAATATAAACATCCACAGTTGGCCATTGAGAAATATCTTTAGGTAGTGGCGCTATTTTTCTATTTAGTGGCCATGACGTTTGAAAATACCCTAAGACTAAAATTAACCATGAATAAATCTCCGCGACAAATAATCCACCGCCTAAAATAGCCTCAATTGTTGTATTAAAGTTAAGCGTATAAGTTGCGCGCCAATAGAGATAACGTGTGGACATTAGCAATGATATAAAAACCATTGTTAGTAATCTTTTTTTTGATTTTTTAAAGCTCACAACAAACAGTAACAATATATTAATAATCCCAAAAATATATTGTTGTTCGGCGCTCATTGGCATAACAATAAGTGTAAGCATTGTTACCAATAAAAAAACCGTAATTAATATTTTAAATACTTTATTCATAACCCTATACCTTTTTCATTATCTTAGGTATTTTTAAGACAAGAATATCCCGTCGTAATAATAAATAACGACTTTATTAGAAAATAAAATAACAGTAATTAAAGATTGATATTAGTCAATATAATTAATTTACAGATGATTTTCACTTATTTAGATACTGAACCGATAAATGAGAATACATCTTTCAACGAAATATTTTCATTAGCATGCGTCTTATCGGTTTTTTTGTTATCGAATATCTGATAATTAGGTGACAAATTTGATTTAGTCTTATTTTGATTATCTTTATTTGATTTAATTTGGTTACCCTGTTCATATGAAAGACTAATAGATTTATTAACAGGTTGTTTTGCTTTTTCTTTTATAGGGGGTAAGGTGTTAGCAATAACTTGATTACTTGATTTATTATTTGACTTAGTACTTCCTGTATTATTTTTTTTATTTTCAGATGCTACTTCTTTTTTATTATCAATATGTTGAAGAGTTTCATTAGAAAACTCTTGAAAAGTAAACCCATCTTCTTGAAATTTATCCTTTAGATTACTTAAATCATCATACATAGCGTAGCCCCTTAATAACAACACACTCACTTCTCCCAATAATGGGTGTTTTCCATAAATAAGGAAGAAAGGATATTTAGAGATAATTTAACTATAAATAAAACCATCTCATTATAAATTTTATATTTTAACGTTTATTTAAACATTAATTCATATAAGAAATTCACCATATTAATTTTTAAAAATTAATGACAAACAAACATTACCCAATCAATAAGAATGATTATTTAAATTAAATTGTATAATTTTTTTTATGATAAATACAACATCAAAAGTAGGGTGAAAAATAAATCAACTATTATTCTTATTTAAGAAATTATGTATTTATACGTAATGTGACTTAAATAATTTATCCGATTTTTTTTATTTATTATTGCTAATTTTTTAAGCTAATTGTGCACATAATAACGACATAAAACTAATAACAAATGGGATAAATTTTATGAAAATAAAATTCTAAAATAATAACAAAACATGAATGTTTATTCTGGAAACAAAAGAATCTATAAATAAAAAAATCTATAGAAATAGATATTTTTCATAAAAAAAGGGGTTGATAAATGTAATTTAAGATTAAAAATCTTCTTCATATACATTAACCATAATCAAAAAATGAGTAATTTATTTATATAAATAAGCTATAAATTGCCTTTGATCATAAAAATCAATTACTCAATTAAAGAGTAAAAACCGGCTATATCAACAGCTAATAAAGTTAGCAAAAATAATCTATAAAACAATACAAAAAGTGATAATCATTAAACGAGTTGTTTTTATTATTGATTCACAGTATAAAATACTCATAAACTAAGTAAATCAGAATAATTAACTCACCCTTTATTTTATCCTTTAAATAATAATGTTAATTTGAATTAACAAAAATATAACGCTAGTTATCATGAAGTTAAGATAAACATAGTAAAAAACAGGATCTAATTTAAATAACTTATTGAAAAACAATGCATTATAATTAATAAATAGTTACAAACCCTAACATATTGCAATATATATATAATTACTGAATTATTATGTCAAAAATGGCAAATAAATTACGTTTTTATACTAAACCTCATATTAAAACTGAGTCAGTAGGTTATACATCTAAAAAAGATACTTTTATTTTTTTTACCCTCACTTTTTTAAGAATAATCTTATAAAAATAAATTCTATTTTTCTTATCAATAGAGCAAAAAAAAACCTTTTTGAGTTAATTTTTTAGATAAATACCATTGATAGCGGAATCGGTTCACCTCATCACAGAAAAGCAAAAATGCACTCAATCCTGAGTGTTTTCTATGCTATCTTTATAAACAGCAAAAGAATTCTATTAAGAAAATAGAGAAAACAATAAAAAGTCACCAATCACTATTTTCATTAACCCAGAATCTATAAGTACTGGAGATGATTTCAATATATTGATTTGAATAGAAATAGCACTATAGCTACTTATTCGCTATAGATAATATTTACAGGATAATAAAGAGACTGATATGTATTATGGTTTTGATATGGGCGGTACAAAAATAGAGCTTGCCGTTTTTGATAAAGATCTCACCCAAATTTGGCAAAAACGTGTGCCCACTCCGAAAAATGATTATCAAGCGCTATTAAATGTTTTTAAAGACTTAACATTGGAAGCAGATAACGAATTAGAATGTAAAGGAAAGGTTGGTGTAGGCATACCAGGTATTGTTAATAATAAAGAAGGTACGGTATTCACGACGAATGTACCCGCAGCTAAATATAAACCCATGATCCATGATTTAACCCAAATTTTGGATAGACGCGTAAAAGTAGAAAATGATGCAAACTGTTTTGCATTATCCGAAGCATGGGACCCACATTTTCGTCATCATCCTTCTGTATTAGGTCTTATTTTAGGGACCGGTGTTGGTGGTGGTTTTGTCATTGATGGAAAAGTTATCTCAGGTAAAAATGGCATTGCTGGCGAAATAGGCCACATGAATTTAAATATTGATGCAGATAGTGTGATTGGCGAAACTATGCCAAAAATTTTATGTGGTTGCGGTAAAAGAGCCTGCTTTGAAACCTATTTATCAGGTCGTGGCTTTGAACGTATGTATAAAGCGTTTAATGATTCACCACTTAGAGCCGTTGATATTGTTGCCCAGTATTATGCAGGTGATGAGAAAACAAAAGAACATGTCGATCGCTATATGAAAGTACTCGCTATTTATATCAGCAATATATTGACTGTGCTCGATCCTCATTTAGTCGTTATTGGTGGTGGGCTATCTCAATTTGATGCATTGTATCAATTACTGCCAGAATATTTAGCGCATTCTGTTTATGGTAATGTTCAACTGCCTACAATAGAAAAAGCACGTCATGGTGATGCTGGTGGCGCTCGTGGTGCTGCATGTCTTAATCTATTAGATTAATCAAACAAGATAAAAGAGCCTTTATTTTCAAAGACTCTTTTATTAAAAGAGAGTGATTAAGGTAATCGTTATGAATAATATCTGGTTAAAAAAAAGATTACTTTTTCTTAGTGGATTAACTATCACATTAATCCTACTACAACTAATCAACAGTCTATTCCCTATGGTATTAGTACAATGGGGAATAGAACCAAGAACAAGTAAAGGGCTTATTGGTATTTTAATTGCACCTTTTCTACATGGCTCTTGGTCACACCTTTTTAGTAACTTATTACCACTACTTATTCTAAGCTTCCTATTAATGACGCAATCTTTACGTGAATATATTCAAGCTAGCTTTTTTATTATTATCGTAAGCGGTTTATTAGTATGGATTTTTGGTCGCCAAGCTATTCACGTTGGTGCTAGTGGTTGGATTTTTGGATTATGGGCATTACTTATTGCACATGCTTTTACTCGCCATAAAATCATTGATATTTTAGTCGCACTGTTTGTTCTATTTTATTATGGTTCGATGGCTTATGGATTAATCCCAGGCCAGATTGGCGTATCCACAGAATCACATATCGCAGGTGTTGTTGCAGGTTTACTCTATGCTTGGAGTGCAAGGAAAATTATTCGTCGGAAAAGTCGAGTAATAGAAGTGACTAAGTCATGAAATGGCTTAATCACTTCTCTTTAATACTATTTTTGCCCTATTGGTAATAGCGTTTTACCATACATTTCATTTAAGACTTCAGCCATAGCTAAATAAAAAGCACTAGCACCACAAATAATGCCTTCAAACCCAGCAATTTTTAATATCAAAGTGTTACCGCTGATATTACCAACAGCAAGCAATGCAAATAAAACGGTAAGGCTTAAAAAGATAAATTGTAATGCCTTGTTTGCTTTTAATGTGCCAATAAACATAAATAAGGTAAAAATACCCCATAAAGCTAAAAATACACCAAGAAAAAGAGGCGAAGTTGGCTCACTGAGACCCATTATGGGTAATAACCAAATACCAACAAGTGTTAACCAGAAAAAGCCATAAGAGGTAAATGCAGTAGCACCAAACGTATTACCTTTTTTAAATTCAAAAATACCTGCAATAACTTGTGCTATTCCACCATAAAAAATTCCCATACTCATAATTACAGATACAACAGGAAAAAATCCGGCATTATGTATGTTCAACAAAATCGTTGTCATACCAAAACCCATTAAGCCTAATGGACCAGGATTGGCAATACGTTCGTTAGTCATAAAACCTAAAACCTCTAAAAATAATAGGGAAAAATTAAAAAATATTTTAAGGCGCTGGATAATAAGAGGTTATTCATCTAAAAACAATGATCGTAAAGGGTATCTTTTCGAATAATGTTCTACACTGATACTTAGGGCAAATAACTAGATATTTTTACTTGGTAAATAATCATTAAGCAGTTTTAGATGCTAAATTTACAGTAAAACCTAAAACAAAATAAAACACCAAATAAATTTGATAGATATTATTTATTAGATCATTAGTATATATATTTGATTTAAGCTGTTTTTTATATCTGAAATTAATGATAGATATAATATAAAAAGTACTGATATTTTAATTAATAAGCGAGCTGATTATGAAAAAAATAATGTTGTTAATAATAGGTAGTGCATTAGCGTTTGCTTCTCAAGCCAATACCCAAAATAATGGTGGCTTTATCTCTGCACAAAATAATAGTCAGATAAGTGCAGAACAAGGCGGATTTAAAGGACCGTCTATTAGCGAAACCACGGTTATCAAAGCAAAAGATCTTTCTGACGATACCTGGGTAGTATTAACAGGAAAAATCACGAAAAAAATTGGCGATGAACTCTATGTTTTTGAAGATAATACAGGAGGTATTAATGTCGATATCGATAATAAAAGATGGAAAGGTCAAACAGTAACACCTGAAAACACCGTCAGAATTGAAGGGAAAATTGATAAAGAGTGGACGAGTACCGAAATAGATGTAAAACAAATAACCATAGTCAAATAATTTAAATATCTTAGACAAAAAAGTTCACTTTAACCTAAAGGTAGCTTTAGGTTTATGGTAACCATTAGTTAAAGCACAATCATCCTAAACTAGACGTGTTTTAACTGAATGAAGTTACCCTTTCATTTATATCCTAACTCTACGTTCTCCATGTTTAATTTTCCCCTATAACTCATTATGGGGGATTTTTTTGTCCTTTTTCTCTCTTTTTTAACTCAATAAAAAATCCCAGCTAACCTTATGGCTAACTGGGATACAATTTATTACGCTTTTATACTCGTTTATTCAACAGTAACTGATTTTGCTAAGTTACGAGGCTGATCGACATCAGTCCCCTTAATCAGCGCCACATGATAAGAAAGTAATTGCAGAGGAACGGTGTAAAAAATTGGCGCAATTAACTCTTCTACATGAGGTAGAGAAATCAGCTTCATGGTTTCACTTTCCACAAAACCAGCATCTTGATCAGCAAAGACATACAGTAAACCACCACGAGCGCGGACTTCTTCAATATTAGATTTTAATTTCTCTAATAACTCATTGTTTGGCGCAATGATGATAACAGGCATATCAGCATCAATGAGTGCTAAAGGACCATGTTTTAGCTCACCAGCAGCATACGCTTCTGCGTGAATATAAGAGATCTCTTTAAGCTTCAATGCACCTTCTACCGCGATAGGATATTGATCACCACGACCTAAGAAAAGTGCATGACTTTTTTCAGAGAAGTCTTCTGCTAATGCTTCAATCACTTTATCTTTTGATAACATGCTTTCAATACGGCTAGGTAAAGCATGTAATGCTGTTGAAATCTCTTTTTCTAAAGTCGCAATACCTTTAATGCGTCCCATATAGGCCACCAGCATTAATAGAACGGTTAATTGCGTTGTGAATGCTTTGGTTGAAGCTACACCAATCTCAGCACCCGCTTTTGTCATGAGAACAAATTCAGATTCACGCACTAAAGAAGAGCCTGCCACATTACAAATAGCAAGTGATGATAAATAGCCTAATTCTTTAGATAAGCGTAAAGCTGCTAATGTGTCCGCTGTTTCGCCAGATTGAGATAATGTAATTAATAAGCTGTTACGACGAGTCGCTGGCTTACGATAACGGTATTCTGATGCTATTTCTACATCACAAGGAATACCCGCTAAAGATTCAAACCAATAACGCGAAACCATACCTGCATTATAAGAAGTGCCACAAGCAACAATTTGAATATGTTCAACTTGTGATAAAATCTCTTCTGCTTTTGGTCCTAATTCACGTAAATCTATACTTTCTGTTTTTAAGCGATCTTCTAATGTGTTTTTGATCGCTAAAGGTTGTTCATAGATCTCTTTTTGCATGTAATGGCGATAAATACCTTTATCACCAGCATCATATTGAACATTAGATTCTATAATATCACGAGAAACTTCTTCACCTTGGTTATCAAAAATATGAACATGGCGACGAGTAATCTCAACAACATCACCTTCTTCAAGATAGATAAAGCGACGAGTTACAGGTAATAGAGCTAATTGATCTGAAGCTAAAAAGTTTTCACCAACACCAAGACCCACAACTAAAGGACTGCCTGAGCGAGCCGCAACTAATAGTTCAGGAGCGCGACTATCCATAATCGCTGTACCATATGCACCACGTAATTGAGGAATAACACGCTGCACGACTTCACGTAAAGTGCCACCCTGACGTTGTTCCCAATTCACTAAATGCGCGATAACTTCAGTATCTGTTTGAGAAATAAACTCATAGCCTTTTTTAATCAGCTCTGCTTTTAATTCTTGATAGTTTTCGATAATACCATTATGAACGACAGCAATAGTACCCGAGACATGAGGATGCGCATTATCTTGGCAAGGCTCGCCATGCGTAGCCCAACGAGTATGGGCAATCCCTGTACCACCAGCAACGTGCATTTTTTCTGCTTCATCCGCTAGCATTTTGACTTTGCCAACTTCACGCAGACGCGTCATTTCACCATTGCTATCCACAACAGCTAATCCCGCAGAATCATACCCGCGATATTCTAAGCGACGTAAACCTTCAATTAATATTTCAGCAATGTCGCGTTGTGCTACTGCACCTACTATTCCACACATAGTGTTATTCCTAAAACTGTGCGTTTATCGCACTTGTATGTCTTTATACCTGATTATTAAATTCCCCTAGCCATTGTAGTAAGTGGGGAGTTTTGTTTTTTATAATCTGTTTTCTAGAATAATAGCGTACAAGAAAAGGGCGATAATTAGACATACGCCCTTTTCTTAAAATAGTTTATTTTTGCTTTACAGGACGTTTCCAACCTATGATATGAGTTTGTTTAACACGACTGATGACTAATTCGTTTTCATTCACATTTTTCGTTAAGGTTGTGCCTGCACCAATAGTCGCGCCACTGGCAACAGTAACAGGTGCAATTAATTGAGTATCTGAACCAATAAAGACATCATCACCAATAACTGTTTTGAATTTATTAGCACCATCATAGTTACAAGTAATAGTACCGGCACCAATATTTACGTTAGCACCAACTTCAGTATCACCTAAATAAGTTAAATGGCCAGCTTTAGAGCCAACACCTAAGCTTGCTTTTTTCATTTCAACGAAATTACCAACATGCGCTTTATCCGCCAGTTCACTACCAGGACGAAGGCGAGCAAAAGGCCCAACAGTACATTCTTTTGCTAAATTAGCATTCTCGATCACCGTATATGGGCTAATGATAGAATTATCATCAATAACACAGTTTTTTAGTACACAACCTGTACCAATTTCAACATTGTTACCTAGCGTGACCTCACCTTCAATAATGACGTTAGTATCGATAACCACATCTTGACCATGAGTTAATGTGCCTCTTAAATCAAAACGCGCAGGATCAAGTAACATAACGCCTTCAAGTAATAGGCGCTCTGCCTGTTCTGCTTGGTAAATACGTTCTAATGTTGCAAGTTGCAAACGATTATTCACACCTTCCATCTCACTATGATGACGAGGATGTGCCGTTTCAATTTTACGACCTTCTTTATGCGCTAACGCGATAATGTCAGTAATATAATACTCTTGTTGTGCATTATTGTTATCGAGCTTGCCTAACCAACGTTTTAAATCAGCACCATTAGCAACTAAAATACCTGTATTGATTTCTTTAATTTTTAATTGTTCTTCAGAGGCATCTTTTTGTTCAATAATGCCAGTAACGTCACCATTTTTACGAACAATACGACCATAGCCCATTGGGTTATCTAAAATAACCGTCAATAAACCAATACCACCTTCAGGTTTTACGGCAATTAATCGCTCTAGTGTTTCTTTAGTGATAAGAGGAACATCACCATAAAGCATTAAAATATCTTCATCGTCAGCAAAGAAAGGCGCTGCTTGTTGCATTGCATGACCTGTTCCTAATTGCTGGGCTTGCAGTACCCAATTAACAGGCTGTGCACCTAATTGCTCTTTCATTAAATCACCACCATGTCCATAAACAAGATGTGTTTGTTGAGCACCAAGTGATTTTGCTGTATCTATCACATGTTGAACCATGGATTTACCTGCAAGTTTATGAAGAACTTTAGGTAATTTTGAGTACATGCGGGTACCTTTTCCCGCAGCAAGAATAACAACGCTTTTAGCTGAATTAGACATAATTAACCTGATAACTCCCGTAAAGAATGGCAAGTAAACCCGTTTATGCTAAATAATACTACATATTTCGCCACACAAAATATTTCATAACGCAAAAAGCCAGTTAGCTTAAGGCCAACTGGCTTTTTTAATAGACTGCCTATTTACATCAACGGCGCGTCAATTCGATTACACGTAATTTTGCAATCGCTTTAGCTAACTCTGCTGATGCCTGAGCATAATCAACATCACCATGAGAGGATTGAATGTGTTCTTCAGCTTTACGCTTAGACTCTAATGCTTTCGCTTCATCCAAATCACGACCACGGATAGCTGTATCTGCTAGTACAATGACGCTTGTAGGCTGAACTTCAAGAATACCACCAGAAAGGTAGATAAACTCTTCTTCACCCGATGTTTTTACGACACGTACCATGCCCGGTTTTATGGCAGTTAATAACGGGGTATGCTGCGGATAAATACCGAGCTCACCTTCGCTACCAGTTACCTGAATGCGTTTAACATCACCGTCATACAGCTTTTTCTCAGCACTGACTACTTTCAGGTGGAACGATGTATCGGCCATATCAACCTCCCGTCAGCCGTATTAAAGCTTCTTAGCTTTTTCTACTGCTTCATCGATAGTACCAACCATATAGAACGCCTGCTCTGGCAGGTGGTCATAATCACCGTTAAGGATACCTTTAAAACCACGAATAGTGTCTTTTAATGATACGAACTTACCTGGTGAACCGGTAAATACTTCAGCAACGAAGAATGGCTGAGATAGGAAGCGCTGAATCTTACGCGCACGCGCAACAACCAGTTTATCTTCTTCTGACAGTTCATCCATACCTAAAATAGCAATGATATCTTTCAGTTCTTGATAACGTTGCAAAATAGACTGAACGCCACGAGCTACATCATAATGCTCTTGGCCAACGACCTGTGGGTCTAATTGACGGCTGGTTGAATCCAGTGGGTCAACCGCAGGATATATACCTAAAGAAGCAATCTGACGGCTCAGTACAACTGTTGCATCTAAGTGAGCAAACGTTGTAGCTGGTGATGGGTCAGTTAAGTCATCCGCGGGTACGTATACTGCTTGAACAGAAGTGATAGAGCCTGTTTTAGTAGAAGTGATACGTTCTTGAAGAACACCCATCTCTTCTGCCAATGTTGGCTGGTAACCTACTGCTGATGGCATACGACCTAACAGTGCTGATACTTCAGTACCAGCTAAGGTATAACGATAGATGTTATCGACGAATAACAGAACGTCACGGCCTTCATCACGGAATTTTTCAGCCATGGTTAAGCCAGTCAATGCAACACGCAGACGGTTTCCTGGTGGCTCATTCATCTGACCATATACTAACGATACTTTGTCAAGAACGTTAGAATCTGTCATTTCATGATAGAAGTCGTTACCTTCACGAGTACGCTCACCCACACCGGCAAATACAGAATAACCTGAGTGCTCGATCGCGATATTACGGATCAATTCCATCATGTTAACGGTTTTACCCACACCCGCACCACCAAACAGACCAACTTTACCACCTTTCGCGAATGGACAAATTAAGTCCATTACTTTGATACCAGTTTCAAGTAGTTCTTGAGAGTTAGATAACTCTTCATAGCTTGGTGCTTCACGGTGGATAGACCAACGTTCTTCAGTGGCGATATCACCTTTCATATCGATAGGTGTACCTAGAACGTTCATGATACGTCCTAATGTAGCTTTACCCACTGGTACTTCAATTGGGTGGCCTAAATCTTCAACTTTTAAGCCACGGCTTAAACCGTCTGATGTACCCATTGCGATACAACGAACAATTCCACCACCTAACTGTTGCTGAACTTCTAGCACCAGTTTTTCTTTACCATTCATAACCTCAAGAGCGTCGTATACTTTAGGGACGCTATCCTGAGGGAATTCGGCGTCTACTACGGCGCCGATTACCTGGACAATCTTTCCAGTAGCCATCTTGAATCCTCTACGTAATTCGTAAACCTAGCTGTTATACCGCGGCTGCACCAGACACAATTTCAGTCAATTCCTGAGTAATACTTGCTTGGCGTGCTTTGTTGTACACCAGTTGCAGTTCTTTAATCAGGTTACCACCGTTATCTGTAGCGGCTTTCATCGCGACCATTCGTGCTGCCTGCTCACTTGCTAAGTTCTCTACGACGCTCTGATAAACCTGCGATTCGATATAACGACGCAGTAAAGTATCCAGTAGCGCCTTAGGATCTGGTTCGTACAGATAATCCCAAGATTTTTCTTTAAGTTCTTCATCATCACCTGGTGGTAATGGTAAAACTTGAAGAATTTTTGGCTCTTGAGCCATGGTATTGATGAACTTATTTGCCACCACATACAGTTTATCTAAACGACCTTCATCATAAGCTTGCAACATGATATTAACTGGACCAATAAGGTCTGACAGTTTTGGATCATCACCTAAACCAGTTACTTGTCCAACAACATTTCCACCGACAGAGCCGAAGAATGATGCTGCTTTAGAACCAACAAGGGCGAGATCTACCTGTACACCTTTTTCAGACCACTCTTTCATGTCTGCCAGTAGTTTTTTGAACAAGTTAATGTTCAAACCACCACATAAACCACGGTCGGTCGAAACAACCAGGTACCCGACACGTTTAACTTCACGCTCTTCGAGGTATGGATGTTTATATTCCAGATTACCTAACGCAAGGTGACCAATCACTTTGCGCATGGTTTCTGCATAAGGACGGCTGGCTGCCATGCGTTCTTGCGTTTTACGCATTTTCGACGCGGCGACCATCTCCATCGCTTTTGTGATCTTTTGTGTGTTTTGCACACTGGCGATCTTGGAACGTATCTCTTTTGCGCCGGCCATTTCTGCTTCTCCTCATGAACCAGACGGCCTAATATTAACGATTAGGCCGAATAGTTATTACCAAGACTGAGTCGCTTTGAAGTTATCTAGCACGCCTTTCAGCTTCGCTTCGATTTCTTCGTTATAAGTACCGGTCTGGTTGATTTCTTTCAATAAATCAGCGTGTTCACGAGCGGCATAAGCTAATAACGCAGCTTCAAATGGCACAACTTTTGAAATCTCAACATCTTCCAGATAACCACGTTCAGCAGCAAACAGAGATAAAGACTGTTGTGCGACAGACATTGGTTCGTACTGTTTCTGTTTCAGCAATTCAGTCACTTTCTGACCGTGGTTTAGCTGTTTACGCGTAGCATCATCTAGATCTGAAGCGAACTGAGAGAATGCTGCGAGTTCACGATACTGCGCAAGAGCAGTACGGATACCACCAGAAAGTTTCTTCATAATCTTAGTCTGAGCTGCACCACCAACACGAGATACAGAGATCCCTGGGTTAACAGCTGGACGAATACCTGCGTTAAACAGGTTAGATTCTAAGAAGATCTGACCATCGGTAATAGAGATTACGTTCGTTGGAACGAATGCAGAAACGTCCCCTGCTTGCGTTTCAATGATAGGTAACGCAGTCAGAGAACCGGTTTTACCTTTAACTTCACCATTAGTGAAAGCTTCTACATACTCTGCATTAACGCGAGCTGCACGTTCTAATAAACGAGAGTGCAGATAGAAAACATCACCTGGGTATGCTTCACGTCCTGGTGGACGACGAAGTAACAGTGAAATTTGACGGTATGCGACAGCTTGTTTAGACAAGTCATCGTAAATAATCAGGGCATCTTCACCACGGTCACGGAAGTATTCACCCATTGCACAACCTGAATATGGAGACAGGTATTGCAGTGCTGCTGATTCTGAAGCAGAAGCAACAACGACGATGGTGTTTTCTAACGCGTTATGCTCTTCTAATTTACGAACAACGTTCGAAATAGTAGAGGCTTTTTGACCGATAGCGACATAAATACATTTAATGCCTGAATCACGTTGGTTAATAATCGCATCGACAGCCAGTGCAGTTTTACCTGTTTGACGGTCACCGATGATTAACTCACGCTGACCACGACCGATTGGGATCATGGCATCAACAGATTTATAACCGGTTTGTACTGGCTGATCGACTGATTGACGGTCGATAACGCCAGGAGCAATCATCTCTACTGGAGAGAAACCATCATGCTCGACAGCGCCTTTACCATCAATCGGCTCACCCAATGTGTTTACCACACGGCCAAGCAGACCACGACCAACTGGAACTTCCAGAATACGGCCTGTACATTTTACTTTCATGCCTTCTGCTAAGTCAGCATAAGGTCCCATCACAACCGCACCAACAGAGTCTCGCTCTAAGTTAAGTGCGATAGCGAAACGGTTACCCGGCAGTGCGATCATCTCACCCTGCATAACTTCGGCTAAACCGTGGATACGAATGATACCGTCACTAACGGAAACAATCGTACCTTCATTGTGAGCTTCACTCACTACATTGAACTGAGCAATGCGCTGCTTGATCAGTTCGCTGATTTCAGTGGAATTCAGTTGCATATGCTCCAGTCCCCTTAAGACTGCAAGACGTCAGTTAATCGCTCTAAACGGCCACGAATACTGCCATCGATGACGAGGTCATCGGCGCGTATAATCATGCCTGCGATAACGGACTTATCAATTTTGCAATTCAGCTTCACTTTGCGTGATAGACGTTTTTCCATCGCTGCAGAAATGTTAGCTAGCTGCTGTTTAGTTAGCTCAATGGCAGAAGTTACTTCAACGTCAACCGTTGATTCAAGTTGTGAACGCAATTGAATAAACTGGTTCAAAACTTCAGGCAACGTTGATAAACGGCCATTCTCAGCCATAACACGAATCAAATTCTGAGCATGTTCATCTAGTTGATCACCACAAAGGTCGATAAAGATGTCAGCCAGTTTTTCTGATGCTAAAGAGCCAGAAATTAACTCGGTTACCTGCTCATTGCGTGCTACTTCAGCGGTGAACGCCAGCATAACCTGCCATTTATCGACAGCCTGGTTTTCCACAGCAAAGTCAAAAGCTGCTTTGGCGTAGGGGCGAGCTACCGTTGCAATTTCAGACATGCCCCTCCCTCCTTACAGTTCAGCGACCAGTTTATCAACGATGTCGCTATTAGCAGCTTCATCCACGGAACGTTCAATAATTTTCTCGGCACCTGCGATAGCCAGCATTGCGACTTGTTTACGCAGTTCTTCACGAGCACGTTTACGCTCTGCATCCAGTTCGGATTGAGCTTGTGCCACGATTTTACTACGTTCTTGCTCTGCTTCAGCTTTAGCTTCTTCAATCATTTCAATGCGTTGTTTATTCGCAGATTCAATAATTTCTTGAGCTTGAGCTTTTGCTTTCGCTAACTGTTCGCCTGCATCGGCTTTCGCTAAATCTAAGTCCTTTTTAGCACGTTCTGCAGAAGATAAACCGTCAGCAATTTCTTTTTGACGTTTTTCAATGGCCGCCATAATTGGTGGCCATACAAATTTCATACAGAACAAAACAAACAGGACAAATGCGATGGCCTGGCCGAGGATTGTTGCATTTAAATTCATAGCACAATACCTCTATCTTGGTTATAAACTAATTTGATGTTTTTTATTGCTATTGGCCTTCATTAGGCAACAGCAAACATCACATAAAGTCCCAGACCCACAGCAATCATCGGGATGGCATCAACCAGACCCATAACGATAAAGAACTGTGTACGCAGAAGAGGAATTAAATCAGGCTGACGAGCAGCACCTTCTAAAAATTTGCCTCCGAGGATTCCGATACCGATTGCAGCACCGATTGCAGCTAAACCCATCATAATAGCGGCAGCCATGTACAGCAGATCCATACTCAGGTTTTCCATGACAGTCTCCAGTTTGTTTCAGTTATTTCTTCAAAGAGTTAATAATTAATGTTCTTCAGATGCCATCGAAAGATAAACAATCGTTAGAACCATGAAAATAAAGGCTTGTAACGTAATAATCAGAATATGGAATATTGCCCAAGGAAGGCTTAATAACCATTGTGACCACCACGGTAACAGACCAGCAATAAGAATAAAGATCAGTTCACCTGCATACATGTTACCAAACAGTCGAAGACCGAGTGAAACAGGTTTTGATAGCAGGCTTACCCCTTCCAGAATTAAGTTAATAGGAATAAAAATAGGATGATTAAAAGGCTGTAAAGTCAGCTCTTTAGTAAATCCTTTTATACCTTTCATCTTAATGCTGTAGAAGAGAATCAGGATAAATACACCAATTGCCATCGATAGAGTTACACTTACGTCCGCTGTCGGTACGACGCGTAACGCTGGTAATCCAAAGATGTGTTCACCGATATAAGGGATGAAATCGATTGGTAATAAATCCAGGGCATTCATTAACAGCACCCAAACAAACACAGTCAGTGCCAGAGGTGCAATGACTTTGCTTTTCCCGTGATACATATCACGGACGCTGCTATCAACGAAACCAATGACCATTTCTACTGCAGTCTGGAATTTTCCCGGTACGCCACTGGTTGCTCTTACTGCTACTTTTCTAAATATCCATAGGAACAATGCACCCATGACGATTGCAAAGAAAAGTGAGTCAATATTTAACACCCAGAACGATGGCGTATTTTCAGCATGGGGATTGACCAATTCGAAAGTACGCAGGTCCAGCTGAAGGTTATTCAGATGGTTACCTATGTAATCTCTAGTGGTTAATGCTTCTCCTGATGCAGACATGATGCCAATTACCCTTTTGTTGTTAAAAACGCTAACCGTTTATGACGGCTGGTGCAACGACCTGCATAACAAGCACCGCTAAGTAGGCCATGACCAGAGGTGCAAATGCCGCTTTAAACACTCCTAAAGCAACTATCAGTAAGGCTATTGATAATATAACCTTAAACCCTTCACTGAAAGCAAAAAGCCAATTTATGCGAACTGGAGCCTCTTCTTTGACTTTCTGTAGACGAATTAGCATTAAGAAAGCAACATTTGGAAGCCAACATGCCATTCCGCCTAAAAAAGCTGAAATACTCCAGTCTGTACTCTTAAAGTAGAAACACGCACTGAGAATAACAAAAGTCATAAACTGCAAAACTAGCAGTTTCAGTGCAACTTTCCCGCTATAGAGGGAGATAGACATGACGTTTGTTTTCTCCAGACTAGCTATTGCAAAAGGTATTACTGAATAATGTATCAAACTGTCTTTGCTATAAAGTGTCAAGTGACAAAAACGAGCAAATTATACGGGGCGTAGCAATGAATTCAATCAATAAGTAACGAAAAAGTGAAGAATAATTTAAATTTTTAATAAAGGTTCCATTTATTAAAAATGATTCAGAACAAAAAACATAAAAACAGAA
>NZ_LXEN01000077.1 GCF_001654855.1 Proteus myxofaciens ATCC 19692 | reverse complement strand
AATTAAATAAATTCATTTTTATTATAATGCATAAAATTATTAAATTATTTTAGAAATAAAAATAGAAATACATTGGTTATTTAAGTCATAAAATAAAAACATCATTTGTTGATTTATTGTAATACTTGAGTAAATAATCTCCTTTCATATTATTAGCCTTAAATCAAATGACGATAACATTGTAAATGTTATCGTCAGAGCACAAAATATGAAAAAAGAGGTGTAGCAAAACTCAAAACTGATTAAATGATAACCAAATGTCGTTGTTCATTCAATTCCGGTATTTCTAGGCTAATGACTTTTTCCGGCATTTTAAGTCCATTAGCTGAAAGTTCATCAAGTTCTTCTTGATGAATTTGGCCTTTTAGTGCATAAAATTTACCATACTCTGGTGTCACTAAATGTGAACACCAAGAAAGCATATCTCTCATAGAAGCAAATGCTCGGCTAATAACACCATCAAAAGGTTTTTCAACTTGATACTCTTCAACTCGGTATTGCACAGGCTCAATATTATTTAAGCCCAACTCATGCTGGACTTGTTTCATAAAGCGTACTCTTTTACCTAAGCTATCTAGCAATACAAAGTGGTGATCGGGACGCATTATAGCTAAAGGAATTCCTGGTAAGCCAGGCCCTGTTCCTACATCAATAAAATTTTCACCTTCAAGATATTGACTAACCACAATGCTATCAAGAATATGGCGGATAAGCATTTGAGCAGGATCTCTTACTGATGTGAGATTATATGCTTTATTCCACTTATCTAGCATCATGACATAATCAGTTAGCTTTTGAGCTTGAAGATCTGTCAATTCAATGTTGGCTTTCTTAGCCAGCTTTTTTAGCCGATTAAGTAAGTCACTCATGACGCACTCCTACGCAATAAACCTTGTTTTTTTAACCAAACTAATAAAATAGAAATTGCAGCAGGTGTTATTCCTGAAATCCGTGATGCTTGACCTATTGTGGTAGGTTTATGATCATTAAGCTTTGCAATAACTTCGTTTGATAAACCACTCACTTGCTTATAATCAATATCAACAGGAAGAGTAGCACCTTCATTGCGCAGTTGTTTTTCTATCTCTTCTTGCTGACGGTTGATATAACCTTCATATTTAACTTGGATCTCAACTTGATCAGCAGCTTGTGGTCTTGAGTCATCGATACCGGGTGCGAAAAGTGATATTTTTTTCAAAACATCATAGGTCATTTCAGGACGACGTAATAAATCTTCACCATTGGCTTCTTTTGAAAGTGGTGTATTTATTAACGCATTGATTTCAGATATATTTTCTGCCTGAGGGTGTACCCAGATATTTCTTAAACGTTGACGTTCTTTCTCAACAAGTTCAACTTTTTCACAAAATTGAGCCCATCGATTATCATCAACCATACCTAATTTACGGCCAATTTCAGTTAAACGTAGATCAGCATTATCTTCACGTAACATTAAGCGATATTCAGCACGTGAAGTAAACATACGATAGGGTTCTTTTGTACCTAAAGTACACAGATCGTCAACTAATACACCAATATAAGCCTGATCACGACGAGGATACCAACCTTCTTCATCAAAGGCATAACGAGCAGCATTTAAGCCAGCTAACATCCCTTGAGCAGCAGCCTCTTCATAGCCTGTGGTACCATTAATTTGACCAGCAAAGAATAACCCATTGATAAACTTACTTTCTAACGTCTGTTTCAGATCTCGTGGATCAAAGAAGTCATATTCAATGGCATAACCTGGTCTGATGATCCTTGCATTTTCCATTCCTTTCATGGAATGAACGATTTGCATTTGTACATCAAAAGGTAAGCTTGTTGAGATCCCATTTGGATAAATTTCGTTACTGGTTAACCCTTCTGGTTCTAAGAAGATCTGATGTGAATTACGATCAGCAAATCGCATTACTTTATCTTCAATAGAAGGGCAATAGCGAGGTCCAATACCTTCAATAACCCCTGCGTACATTGGACTACGATCAAGGTTATTACGTATTACCTCATGGGTTTTTTCATTGGTGTAAGTAATGTGACATGGCATCTGTTCTGGATGTTGAGAAACGTTACCTAAAAATGAAAAAACAGGTGTTGGATTATCACCTAATTGAGGTGCTAATTGACTAAAATCAATCGTTCTAGCATCAATACGAGGTGGTGTACCTGTTTTTAATCGACTAACTCGTAGCGGTAATTCACGTAAACGATGCGATAAAGAAACAGAAGGTGGATCACCTGCTCTACCCCCGCTGTAGTTTTCTAAACCAATATGAATTTTTCCATCAAGGAAAGTTCCTACGGTTAAAACAACAGATTTAGCACGGAATTTTAATCCCATACGTGTAACAGCACCTGTTACTTGTTCATTTTCAACAATAAGATCTTCAACAGGTTGTTGAAATATCATTAAGTTAGGTTGATTTTCAAGTGTTGTACGTATTGCTTGGCGATAGAGAACGCGATCTGCTTGTGCTCGGGTTGCTCTTACAGCAGGCCCTTTGCTTGCATTCAAGGTTCTAAATTGGATACCTGCATGGTCAATAGCTGTTGCCATTAATCCACCCATAGCATCAATCTCTTTTACCAGATGCCCTTTACCTATCCCACCAATAGCTGGGTTACAAGACATTTGGCCCAAAGTGTCAATATTGTGGGTCAGTAATAGGGTTTGACGCCCCATTCGAGCAGCAGCCATAGCAGCTTCGGTACCGGCGTGACCACCACCGATAACAATGACGTCAAAGTTTTCTGGATAAAACATGTGTGAACCTTAAATGTTACGAATGCGAAATATGTTGCATTGGGAAGACGAATTCTACTCAACTTTTTCACAGATACAAGTGAGCATCTTCGTCGGTAATTATTTAAAGATCTTTTTATTTAAAGATCTCTTTATTAGATCTTTTATTAGGGAAGCGATCCTCTGTGGATAAGTGGATTTTCTAGTTAAAGATCATAAAAATGTAAAGGATCATATACTGTGAATGATCCGTGATCTATCTGCTGATAAGCTGGGATCAAAACAGCGACTTATACACAGGTCATTTATTGATACTGGCTTATACAATGGATAACTACGGGTTAACCCCTGCTTTTAAGCATAGTTATCCACATCTGTTTGCTGTTTTTTTGTTCGAATTAGAGTAAATTTTTCCAAGAAGCTAACCATTCTTCAGCTGGATCTTCCGGAATGTCGTGTTCTTGGATATCAATTTCTAAGCGATCACCTAACCGAGTTGCCCCTTTTTCTGTTAGTTTTTGATCTAATGTTCTGATAGCGCCACAGAAAGTGTCATATTCACTACTTCCTATACCAATAGCGCCAAAAATAATGTTACTTAGATCTATATCAGTTTCTGATAATTCATCTGCAAAAGGCTGCAAATTATCAGGGATATCTCCAGCACCATGTGTTGAAGTAACTATTAGCCAGATCCCTTCTTTAGGAAGATCATTAAGAGAAGGCCCATGGTGTAATTCTGTCTCAAATTCTTCTTCAGATAATATTTCTGCTAAGTGTTCTGCGACATATTCAGCACTACCCATAGTACTGCCACTAATTAGAGTGACTTTTTTCATTAATGATCTCCTCATGTTCAAGTCGCGCTATTGTACGCTGTGAATCACTTGGGATCTACCTGTGGATAATGTGGTTATAAAAAAAAATAAGTGTGAATGCTTATGGCTTGATCGTGCGTGTTATTGGGTTTTGCAGAGATATTAATGTTTCAGTGGACTGAATTTCATCTATTGTCTGAATTTTGTTGATAAGTACGTCTTGCAAAGCCTCAATACTTTTACACATTACTTTAATAAAAATACTGTATTGACCTGTTGTGTAATATACCTCTACAACTTCATCTAACTTATCCAATTTATCTAAAGCCGTATGGTAGTCCTTTGCGCTTTTTAAAATAATGCCAATAAAGCAACATACATCAAAGCCTAACTGCTTAGGACTGATATCTACACGTGTTCCTGTAATAATTCCAGCTTGCTTCATTTTCTCTACGCGAACATGAATTGTGCCTGGACTAACTGCAAATTTTTTAGCCAATTCAGCATAAGGAGTTCTGGCATTTTTCATTAAAGCATGAAGTATGTCTTTATCGAGATTGTCGATTTGATAAATATTGTCCATTTATTACCTCTGTTTTTAACGATAATTCATTTTTAAGGCTATAATTTTAACGATTTAAAACACACAAGGCTATTTTTCATCAAGTATATTGAATTTAGTGCCTGTTTTGTTGCTTAATCTATATCAGAGAAACACAACACATCATCACTAGGGATATAAAAATGGAAAAATCATTCATTCAAACTCAGCAACAGATTAGCTTTGTAAAATCATATTTTTCACGCATGCTGGAAAAAGAACTTGGATTGATTGAAGTTCAAGGACCAATATTAAGTCGCCTTGGTGATGGAACTCAAGATAACTTGTCAGGTCATGAAAAAGCCGTTCAAGTTAAAGTTAAATCGTTACCTGATTCTACCTTTGAAGTTGTCCATTCTTTAGCAAAATGGAAACGTAAAACTTTAGGGCGTTTTGGATTTAGCTCTGGTCAAGGCTTATATACGCACATGAAAGCATTGCGTCCAGACGAAGATCGCTTAACCAAAATCCATTCAGTCTATGTAGACCAATGGGATTGGGAAAAAGTGATGGAAGGTAAGGAACGTTCACTTCCTTATCTTAAGCAGACAGTGGGTAAAATCTATCAAGCAATAAAAGAAACTGAAAAAGCAGTTAGTGATGAATTTGGTCTGACACCGTTCCTGCCAGATCAAATTCATTTTATCCACACTGAAGAAGTATTACGTCGCTATCCAGATCTTGATGCAAAAGCTCGCGAAAAAGCGATTGCAAAAGAATATGGTGCTGTCTTCTTAATTGGTATTGGTGGTGCATTATCAAGCGGTGAATCTCACGATGTAAGAGCACCTGATTATGATGACTGGACAACGCCAAATGAAGATGGCTTTACAGGATTAAACGGCGATATCATCGTATGGAACCCTGTATTACAAGATGCTTTTGAAGTGTCATCTATGGGTATACGTGTTGATGCTGAGACGTTAATGCGTCAATTATCACTAACTGATGATACAAAACGTCTTGAACTTGATTGGCATAAAGCATTAATTAAAGGTGATATGCCTCAAAGCATCGGTGGCGGTATTGGTCAATCACGTTTAGTCATGTTATTGCTGCAAAAAGAGCATATTGGACAAGTACAATGTGGTGTATGGGAGCAAGATACACGCTCAGCATTTGCTGATATGCTGTAATTATTGACGCCAGCGTCGAAGTAAACGGCTTTTTAATCCAGTATCAAAACGCCAAATATGGTCAAATATTTTCATGATACTGGGTTTACCGTAATTGGATAGCGTTACCGCATGGAAGCGATTGTGCTGTTGCTGTTGGCTTTTTTTAATTTTGTTGATTAGGTTTTCGGGTAACCTTTGGGCAACAAAATCGGAAATAACAACAGCATCAGCATCTTTCCATGCTGAACTATTAAGTTTATCCGCCACTTCTTCCAGACAAAGGCTTAAATCAGTCCCTCCTCTAAATGTTTGACTTAAAAACTTAATAAGCTCTTGTAAACCATTAGCAGATGATAAGTGGTAGTGAATAATTTCCGTTGAAAATAACATGACGTGACATGAACGATTATCTGCAATCGCTATTTTCATTAATGCTAATCCAAAGGCTTTAGCACATTGTTCATTAAACCCCCCCATAGAGCCTGATGTATCTATACAGACTATAAATGGACCTCTAGGCCTTTCTTCATCATGATGATGTGTTATCGGCCGTAATACAGTACGCTCTTGCCAACTATCACCTTGTAAACGATAGGTATTGAGTTGTTTTTCCACCAGCTTTCTATAAAACTCATATTCTGTTTCATCAATACCAAATAAGGCAAGTTCAGTAGGAAGTAAGCGTAAAATATCATCATTAAGATTGATACCATTCACTTGTTCAGGAGTGTTATCAGGTGCTTTTTCTACAATAGTGACTGATTCAAAAACAACACTCTCTTCTGGAATAGATTTTGCTGTTTTACTACGGCCTAATAAACTTGCGAGTTTATGTAATTCAGGTTGTTGCTCAAGAAAATCACTATAACGTTGAATAATTTTTTCATCATAGGGGGTTTTTGATACAGAACCTTTTGTCATATCCCATAAACGTCCTGCAGCTCTTTCATTCTCTGAAAATGTATTACTTAAGTTTGCGCTTAACGCTAAACGTTCTTGAAGTTCAGCAAGTAACTGCTCTTGCTCCTGTTCAAATAACATTTTATGTAATGTTTTAACTTGAGAAATTAAGCTACTACGCCATTGTTTGATAAATAATGACTGTTGTGCGAGAGATAATGATGTATGACCTTTAGTTATCTTAGTGGCTTCATTAGTAAATGCAGAATCAAGCTTATGTAACTCAGTTATAATTTTCTCAATTTCTTGATTAAATAGAGAATTACTTAATATTTGAGTTTGTTGATAAAGAGCAAATTCATCAGCAATAATTGTAGGGACAATTGTTTCTTTAACTCGTTGTTGTAACCCCTTTTTCCATTGATGAATATCTTTCAGTAATGCTTGTTTTAGTCTTGGATGCTTTTCAAAAAAAACAGCTAATTGAGGTGAAGCAAGTAATCCTAAAATTACTTCTTCAATCAGTTGCCCTTCATTGATAGATAAAAGCATATCTAATGTTGAAAGTGTCAGCATAATATCATCACTTTATTTGACTTTTTAATTGCGACAATTTTTCATTTAATTGAGAAAAACTTTTCTCAATAGGAATAAGATAATCATTATCAATAAAGAGGTTAGCTTGGTGATGATTAAATTTTTCTTGTTCTGTATAGATCTCTTGCGTGAGTGTTTTTAGCTTCTCTTGCCACTCTTTACTGTCTTCTTCTGTGGCCGTTTTAACTGTTTCAGTTTGTTGATAAAGCGATGTTGTGCGACGGCTTACATCTAAAATCTCTAATACACCATCTTGGCGAATTTGGGCTTTAATCGGTTGTGGAAAACCAATTCCATTTAGACGCACGGCTATTTCATCTCCTTTAGCCGTAAAATTATCCAAAACTTTTCTTTCGACAGTAATAAAATTGACTTGCATACTATGAATATTCAATGGAATGTGTAAAAACAGTGTTAATTTATCCGCTTGTAATTTTTCTGGTAAATTAAAATGACTATTTCTACCAAACATACTACTTTGCTTTTCGAAACGAAACGCCTGTTGGTCTTGTTTGTTTCTTGTAGATTGCATCCACTCTGCCCAAAGTGTTTCTATTTTTCTTATTAAAAAGAGCTGGTGGTATGCTTGTTCAGCCAATAAATCTTGTAATAATTTATCAATAAGAGAAAAAGAAGCCTGATCATGCCAAAGACAATCTTTCAATAAAATTAAATCTAAAGGTGAAATAGAACTACGTTCATTAAAGAAAGCACTTGCTTGCAAAAGACGTACTGTTTTTTTCCAGCGTCTATCTGAGATATAAGGTGCTATATCACTTTTATCTAATAACTCTCTTAGCTGATAAATTAAATCAAACACATGATCATCAAGAGAGATTTTTTCTAATTCGACTTGCCAATTAGCAAATTCCTCAGCAGAAATTTTAATAGACTCCGGTATATGAAAAGTGCCTACTTCTTTATTTGTGAGTAGCGCACGAAAACTTTTTTTCTCTTGAATTTTCGTCAGCCAAATCCGAATAAGCATTCTGTCATATAGGGCTTCTAAGCTATTATCTAAGTCAGGAAGTTCATTTGATGCACAAACCAATAAACGCATAGGAATATTGACTTCATTTTCACCATTTCTAAATTTACGCTCATTAATAGCTGTTAATAACGTATTGAGAATAGCAGGGCCAGCTTTCCATATCTCATCAAGAAAAACAATTTCAGCATTCGGTAAATAGCCATCAGTGATACGCTGATATTTACCTTCATCTTTTAATGCTTGAATAGAAAGAGGGCCAAAAATTTCTTCAGGTGTTGAAAAGCGAGTCATTAAATATTCAAAAGCTTTCGCATTTTTAAATGCTTCTTTCATTCTTCTTGCGATAAGACTTTTAGCTATGCCAGGTGGTCCTAATAAGAAAACACTTTCTCCACTTAATGCTGCAAGTAGACAAAGACGAATAGCAGACTGCCTTTCATAAAGCCCTGCTTCAAGATATTGGCTTAGTTGTGAGACTCGTTCTGCTAATTGCATAAAGACTCCTCGTAGGGGGCTTGTTTTTATTCTTTAAAAGAAAATATCAGAAAAAGAAGTGACATATATAGTTAAACATTCAAGTTATACACAATTTTTTTATAATGGAAAATGTCATTACTTAATTACTTCTCTTTTTTTGTTCTTTTTTGTTTTATCATCGAAACGTTTCGATAGCGATCACATTTTTTTATTGGGCTTGTTGAGATGATCATCTCTAAATATTGAATGCTATTTGAGCAATCTATCTCGATGTTATTACTGTGTATAAGGGAAAACGATGGAAGCAAAAAAACTGGTAATTTTAGGTAGTATTAATAGTGATCATATTCTTAATGTTACACATTTTCCGCTTCCTGGTGAGACTGTTTCAGGTAATCATTTCCAAACTGTTTTTGGTGGAAAAGGCGCTAATCAAGCTGTTGCTGCAGGAAGATGTGGGGCTAATATTTCTTTTTTAGCGTGTTTAGGAAATGATGATATAGGAAGAAAAGCAAAAACACAGTTAATGACTGACAATATAGATATCAATAATATTGAGTTAATAGAAGAAGAGGCAACGGGTGTTGCTCTTATTTTTGTTGATAAAAAAGCTGAAAATATTATCGGTATCCACTCAGGGGCTAATGGACGTTTAGATACACAATATGTTGAACGCCATGCTTCGATAATAAAAAATGCTGATTCATTACTAATGCAACTTGAATCGCCATTGGATTCTGTATTAAAAGCCGCCAAAATAGCTAAACAAGAACGTGTACAAGTCATATTAAACCCAGCACCGGCTCAAGAATTATCTGATGAATTACTTGCATTGATAGATATTATTACACCTAATGAAACAGAAATAGAATATCTAACAGGTATAAAGGTTACAGATGATAATGAAGCTCAAAAAGCGGCTAATTGTTTACATCATAAAGGAATAAACATAGTCCTAATTACTTTAGGAAGCAGGGGAGTTTGGGTAAGCCAATATGGAGAAGAAGGTTTTCTTGTTCCAGCCTTTAGTGTGAATGCGGTTGATACTATTGCTGCTGGTGACACATTTAATGGTGCGTTTATTACTGCATTATTAGAAGATAAGCCTATTGTACATGCTATTAAATTTGCTCATGCTGCCGCTGCTATTGCTGTGACAAGAGTAGGTGCACAACCTTCTATACCTTGGCGCCATGAAGTGGATACTTTTTTGTCTAATCAATAATCACTTTTATTTCCTATCTAAAAAAGAGAGAGGCGCCTCTCTCTTTTTTATTATTAAGCTAAAACAATAAAATGTATTACTGCTGTTTTTTATTTTTATTGGTTAAATTATCACCATCATGTTTATCTAATAATAAGAAAACAAAGGATGAGAATAAAGTGATAACACCAACAGCAATAAAAGTATAATGGAAGTTATCGACCGTAGCCCCAGCATTTTCAGCATCAAAATAACCTAAAATAGATGCACTTACAGCAATACCAAAGCTTATTGCTAATTGTTGAGTCACCGCTAAGACGCTATTTCCAGAACTCGCATTATTATCAGTTAAATCAGCTAATGAGATGGTATTCATTGAGGTAAATTGTATAGACATCACCATACCTAATAAAAACAGAGGAAGTACAAGGTAATAAATTGACATATTAGGTGATTGTAATGCGAATTGAGCTATCATAAGTCCAATTAAAATAGTGATAGCAAAGAGCGTTCTTCTATAACTAAATTTAACTAAAATATGAGTTACAAAAGATTTAGCTAAAATAGAACCTACTGCCATTGGTGCCATCATCATTCCTGATACAATGGCAGGATATCCAAATCCAACTTGAAGCATAAGAGGCATTAAAAAAGGAATACAACCTGTTCCTAAACGTGTTGCTATATTTCCTGCAATTCCCACAGAGAATGTGCGCGTTTTAAATATATTAAGCGGAATAAGCGGTTGTTGATTACGCCTAGCATGGCTGATATATAACCCAAGTAAAAATAGTCCACCTAAAATCACTAAAATAGGGATATAGCGATCAATATTCTTGTCTCCAAAAAGATCAAGACTGACTGAAAGCATGACTAAACCAAATCCAAAGAAAATAAAACCAAGTAAGTCAAAACTACGTTTTGGCATAGTAAAGTTTGGCATATGTTTAATCGCGTAAAAAATACCTAATAGCCCAATGGGAATATTAATAATAAATATCCAATGCCAAGAGGCGTAAGTTACCAATATACCACCTAATAAAGGTCCTGCTATTGGACCTACAAGCCCAGGCATAGTGACAAAGTTTAGAATAGGAAGTAACTCACTACGAGGATATGCTCTTAATAGAGCTAGCCTAGCAACAGGCATCATCATAGCGCCACCGATTCCTTGAATGACTCGAGAAACGACAAGGAAAGTCAGATTAGGAGAAAGTGCACATAATAATGAACCACCAGAAAATAAAGAAACGGCAATAATAAATATTAGGCGAGTTCCAAATCTATCGGCTAACCAACCACTGACTGGAATTAATAACGCAACTGTTAATGTATAGCTAATAACCGCAGATTGCATAGCTAAAGGAGAATGGTTAAGGCTTTTAGCTATATCAGGAAGAGCGGTGTTAAGAATAGTTGCATCTAATGACTGCATAAAGAAAGCCATTGCGGCTATCCAAGGCAATCCTGACATATTTTTGGCGGACTTCAACATGTATCATATACCGTCTTTGTTCTGAATTTAATATATCGCTTTATTATAGGCAGAAAAGATAAGTAATTTGTATTAAAACTATTCAATCATTTGTTAGTAATGTTAAACAAAGATTTCTAGCTTTATTTCCATCAGCATCAATAATAGCCTGAACGATTTGTCTATGAGTTATAGGCTGAACAGTTTCATTGCCGACAATAATATCGAAATACTTTTTATAAGCAGAAAGAAAAAGAGAACCAAAAGAAGCGAAAAAAGGATTACCGCTTGCCTGATAAATAAGATAGTGAAATTGGGTATCAATATCTAACCATTGTTGACGGTCGAAGCTTTGATCAAGTTGTTGCATCTTATCAGTAAATAATAATAGAGACTGTTTTTGATTTTCTGTTGCGTTAAATGCAGCTAAATAACATGCCTGAGGTTCTATAGCTAAACGAACGTGGTAAAAGTAATCGCTGACTTTACTAAATTCACCACTATCTATCCACCAAGTAAGAAGATCATTATCTAATAAATTCCAATGTTGCATTGGCGTAATTCGAGTACCAATTCTTGGTCTAGGTAAAAGCATACCTTTTGATGTCAACATTTTTATCGCTTCACGAATAACTGTTCTACTAACAGAAAGCGTTTCAGCTAATTCTATTTCGCCAGGCAATAATGATTCTTGCTCATAATGGCCTGAAAGAATTTGTTTACCTAATTTCTCAGCAACAATATAAGAAAGATTTTTTTTAGAATACGATGAATTCAGTTCGGTTAATTGCATGTATATGGTTACCTATGACTTAATAGATTTCTTATTTTACGTGAGTCAGTGAAATAAAGCTGTTTAAAATTTATCCTGATAGAGTGAAAATAGAGCAATTTACTTCTTTTTGTTG